>JADGBW010000136.1 GCA_015231305.1 Magnetococcales bacterium
CGACCGAGAACAATCTCATTACCAGTTGTCTTCTTTTTTTTTTTTTTTATGCTACTCTCCTACGATAATTATGCAAAGTAGAGGGATGTTATGCTGCTTAAAGATCCCAGAAATATATATGATTACAATCTCTAATTATAAGTATCCAAAGAACAAAATCAAAAATTCATTTTTAAGTAAAATACAACTCTTGAATATCCAAGAGCAAAAACCCATGCATTCTATGATTTTTTCTTGTCTTTGTCTATATAAATGTCACGTAAAAAGGTGTTGATTAGATGAAATGGTTCGTTGTGGTAAAAATAAATGTGGTTAACGAATCTTACTATTTTGCAGAACATATCTGTTAGTGTCTGGACAAACTCCTAAAAGTAGAGTTAAAATCCCACCAGTTAGCAAAATAAATAGTGCTAAAATTGAACCAACTAATTGTACTACTCTTTGCTTGGTTATACTAAGATAAACAAATTTACTTTGCTATTAACGATTGGGAACTGTTGTAAATAGAAAAATTATAAAGGCTAACTCATGACCAAACCCTTAAAAAATAAAACCGCACCAATATCTGCAAAACAGTCCATAAGCGAAGCTTTTGGAATTATTTTACGACATAACTTTGAATATATGCAAAGTTGGGCAGAAGCTGCTTATCTTGGTAAAGATATTGAAGGTGTCCATCAAGTTAGAGTAGCATTTCGCCGGATGCGATCTACAATGGTGTTGTTTAGAAAGGCAATTCCTAGAGAAATTACCGATCCATGGAGCACCGAAATGCGCTGGATAGCCAGTGAAATGGGGCCAGCTCGTGATCTAGATGTATTTATTGACGAAGGTCTTAGGGAGATGGCAGGCAAAATTCCATTGACTGAGGGAGAGCAAAAATTAATGGATTTGGCCCTAAAACAACAAAAAGAGGCCTATGTTAGAGTTAGAGCAATGTTTGACGGTGAACGTTATAAAACATTTGAGAAAGATTTTGATTTGTGGCTGACAAACTGTGGATGGTTTCAAGCTGACCTCTCCGCTCCTGTTCGTGCCAAATTAAACACCTCTATACGTATTTATGCTGCTAAGGTATTAAATAAAAGAGTCACCAAGGTGTTACAAGCTGGTGAGCGTAAAGACCAAATGAGCATTGATGAACTCCACCAGTTACGAATTGAAGGAAAAAAACTGCGATATGCCACTGACTTTTTCTCACCAATGTTTGGTGAATCAGGTATGGCAGAGTTTAATAGCCATTTAAAAAGTCTACAGGGGCTACTTGGCACTATGAACGATGTTTCAGTTATGCCAGGTCTTATCGATGGGCTTCTAGAAGGTATTAAGGATGTTGATACTATTAAATATGCTGGAGCAGCAATAGGCTGGCGGGCAAGAGAGTACGAAGAAGTTAGAGGAGAGCTAGACGCTCGTTGGACTGCTTTTTCTAATACCGCATTTCCTTGGCTTAAATAGTCATAGTATTAATAGCTTTTATTTTTTCAGCAGTTCTGGAACTGCTGAAAAAATATCAGCTGTTAGTGCAAAATCTGCTGCGCCATGTAGAGGTGCGTTGGGGTCACTGTTTATTGATACTATCATTCTAGCATCTTTAATTCCGGCCAAATGTTGTATTGCTCCAGAAATTCCCAAAGCAATGTAAAGGTCAGGCGCAATACATCTCCCTGTCTGGCCAATCTGTAAGTCATTACTTGCTAAACCCATATCGACTGCTGTTCTACTTGCACCTACTGCTGCGTTTAGGCGGTCAGCAAGTTTTTCTACCAACTCAAAACTACCACCTGCCTGTAAACCTCCCCCTCCTGCTACAACTATTTTGGCTGATACAGGGTCTGGGCGCACATTTGCTGAAGGCGTGTATGTTTTATGTTGAGATAGGTTGCACTCATAAGATTTATCTATAACAGTTATTTTTGCTTTTCTGGTATTATTAGATATGAAGTTTGCTGGAAATGCAGTTGGCCTTATAGTTAAAAAAACTGGTGGTTTAGGTAAATTTAATTGAGCCAGAACCGCACCAGCATTTATAGGGCGAGTAAGGGTGTGGTCTTTTGCTATAGCCCATACACCAGTTATAGGCGAGCTGTTTGCTAATGCTGCCACACGTGGAATTAAATCACTGCCAAAGGTCGATGTAACTGCTAAAATTATATCAAAAGATGGTGTTAGTTCATTTACTAACATTGCTAAATTTTCGACACTTGGCTTTTGTAGGGTAGGGTGGGTGGCTAAAAGTACCTCTTTAACCCCGTTTATTTGTGCTGCTTTATCTGCTTTTTTTTGACTGTTAGGGCCAGCAGCCAGAACAGTTACATCACCAAAATGCAAGCCAGCAGCTACCCCGTTGACTGTAAGAGGATCATACTCTCCTAAGCGGTCTCCTATAACTAATAAGACTTTCATGATAAAAAACCTTTTTTAGAAAGTATACTTTCAAGCTCCGCAACGCTATTTAACCTAGTAGTTGGTGGTCTGGGAGGTGGTGTTTGGTATTTAATTATTTCTAGTTCATGGGTTAACTCAACCCCTAGCTTTTGGGCTGAGAGTGTTTCTAAAGGTTTACGTTTGGCAAGCATAATGTTAGGTAAGCTTGCGTATCTTGGTGTGTTTAAGCTTAAGTCGGTAGTTATGACAGCTGGTAGGGGTAGGGTTAACTCTTGAGTACCACCGTCTACTTCTCTTTTTACTGTTGCTAAGTTACCGTTAACAGAAAGTTTAGATACAAAGGTAGCCTGACCCCAACCAAGAAGTGCTGCCAACATTGGGCCAACACTTCCATTGTCAGCATCTACACCCTGCCGACCACACAGAATAAGTTGTATATCCTCCAAAGCTATAAATTGTTTTATACACTTAGCAATAGTAAGAGGCGAAACTTGTTTGTCGCAAGGTATGTGAACAGCTTTATCAGCCCCTAAAGCTAATGCGGTACGCATCTCAGATACCCAGCTATCAGGACCAACACTAATGACTGTAACATTAGATGCAATTTGGGCTTCTCGTAATAAAACCGCCTCTTCTAAAGCATTCTCATCAAATGGGTTGATTACCAGAGGTATATCTTTAAGGTCTGGCTTTTGAGGTGTGGCGGTGTCCCGACTCATGCGTACTGGAAGAGTTGGGTTTGGTACCATTTTTATAGGAACAAGTAACTTCATCGAGCTGCAAGGGTCTCTACAATTTTAAAAAGCTTTTTAGCATTTCCATCAGCATGTTTTCCAAAAGATACCCTATATTTGCCGTTGACAACCAAAGTTGGTGTAGAGTGAACAACAAAACCACGCTGTTGCTCGTTGGCCTGAGCTATTTTTGCAGATACTCCAAAGGAGCCTAAATAAGCTTTAAATTTTTCTGGGTCTAGCCCTATTTCTTCGGATAAAAATCCGAGTTCATCACTGCTTTCAATGTTAACAGAGTTCTCAAAGTGAGCCTTAAAAATGGCATCTTTCATTAGATCACCTTTACCGAGAAACTTAGCAGCAAAGTATGCTCTAATAGGCATGTCTGTCTGTTTGCCCCAATATATTGGCAGAGATGTTATGTTATATTTACTATTATTAATTGCAGACCATTTTTCCATAGAGTAATGCAGAGTTAAACAGTGGGGGCATTTAAAATTAAAAACCTCAACAATAGTTGGTTTAATTCCAGGTTGTGGTACAGGAGGAACTATAACTTCATAGTGTATGTTCTCCTCTAAACTCATAGCATGACTTATAGAGCCTAAAGGGGTAATAAGAGTTATTAATAGAAATATTAGAAGTAAATTACGTAAAAATTTCGCTAATTTTAATATAATCATGGTTAGCCCTCTACAATTTCATATGTAGATTTAATCTCAGCGGTTTTGCCTAACATAGCAGAAGCCGAGCAGTATTTCTCTTCAGAAAGTTTAATAGCTCTCTCAACTGCTTTAGGGGGAATAGAGGCTCCAGTTATGGTGTAGTGTACGGTTATTTTGGTGAAGACCATGGGTTCGGTGTCAGCTCTTAAACCTTGTATTTCAGCTACACAATCGGCAACAGTATGCCTGCCTTTGCGTAAGATATTTAGTACATCAATGCTGGCACATCCCCCCAAACCTATGAGAAGCAACTCCATGGGGCGGACTCCCATATTTCTACCACCAACAGATGGGGCCGCATCCATTACAACTGTATGACCAGAGCCAGACTCTCCTAGCATTTGAATCCCTTCAACCAGCTTAACTCGTGCACTAACTGCTGCCATCTTTTACTCTCCTAAATAAATATAAAATAAACTTTTTCTCTCTAGGTGTTGTGAAAACAAACTAGGCTATTTTTAAAAAAATCTTTTACATGGGGGTATTGAAAAATATCTCACCAACTAGAGGTTAAGGCGAGTATGGTGCAATTACAACTGAGTTTTGGCAAGCTTCTAGAAGCTTTTGGAAGATGTTTTTTGTGTTGTGTAATTCTATCGACTTGTAATGAAAGAAAATATTCTAAAATATTATTTGCTATGCTGCTCTTAAGGCATTATAAATTAGCCCCGTTCGTAGTAAAAAAAACTTATTAAGTAACATATATAAGCGAGATTATATTTATGAAAAATAACAACCCTATCATGTCAGATAGTGACATAAAGCTAATTAAAGCTCTTGGGGAGCAGGGTAACCCCAAGGCACAGCATAACTTAGGAGCAATGTATCTGAACGGGCAGGGGGTAGAAAAAAATGTAGAGAAAGCTATTAATTGGTTTAGGTTAGCAGCCGAGCAGGGGCTTGTGGTGGCACAACATAATTTGGGTACGTTATACCTGCAAGGGGCTGACTCCATGCCTTCAGATCCTCTTGAAGCTGCCCACTGGTTTACTAAAGCTGCTATGCAGGGCAATCCCCGTTCTCAATATAGTTTAGGAGCACTCTATTTTGAGGGGTTGGGTGTCGAGAAAAATTTAGAAAAAGCCTATATATGGATAAGCTTATCACTGCAAGCAGTGCCTGATGATAAACAAAAAGAGGTGCGTCAAGTTAGAGATTTTGTCGCTTCACAGCTCTCCCCTGAAGAGATAGAAAGCGCACAAAAATCTACTATTGATATTGTTAAAGATATGACAATCCATTGAAACATCTACCAAACCCCAAAAAACAATAGGTTTGGTAGATGCTTGAATTTAAGCTCTACTGAGTTTAGCTGCAAGAATACCGCCCCATTGATATACGCTAAGTCCCATCAAAATCATTCCAGTACCAATAACAATCCTTATGTTAACTATCTCCCCATTAAGTGTAGTACCCAAAAATAGTGCAACAACAGGGGCTAACAAGGTAGTCAACATAGCTTTGCTAGCATCCATTTTTTGTAAAATATAATAATAAAGCGCAAAACCAACCACACTGCCCATGATGGCAAGGTATATAATAGAGCTGGCAACCTTAATAGTTAAAAGCTGAGGTATTTGCCCATCACTTATAAACCATGACATAAAAAAGCACGGCACTGAAACCAACAGAGAGCCAGTTGTGGTAGCCAATGGAGGTACGGTGCTCCCAAACTTTTTAACGGCAACAGAGCTAGCGTTATATATTAGGGTTGCAAATAACATAGCAACAATACCCCATACGGTTTGTTGAGAGTTTGATAATGTGCCTTGAATGAAAATAATACCCAATCCAAAAATACCAAACACCAAGCCAACCCAGCGTTCTAGGCCAAAAGGTTCGTTGAGCCAGAAATAGGCCATAATTCCTGTTACAATAGTGCTAAGACCAAAAATAACTGAAATCCAGCCAGAAGGAATAAATTGCGCAGCCCAATATGTTGTAGTCATTGCTCCAAACAATCCAATCCCTCCGGCGATATAGGTAAATATAGCCTTTTTGTGAAGCGGAATACTATTTTGAGTAATGCCATAAGCAACCAAGCAGATAATCAGCCCAAGTACCATTCGGGTCATTACAGCAAAAAGAAAATTGACATGGTCAATGCTCCACTGTAATGCCAAAGGAGTAGTACCCCAGATAAAAACTACGCCGATAAATGCAAATAATAGTGTCATTGTTCTAAATCCATCTTAAAAATAAAAAAAAAGGCCCTGAGTAGAAAACCCAGGGCCTTGGAGAAGCAAGCGATCAATTGTTAAAAAATAAAAATCAGATCATCCATCCCCATAGCCCAAGGGCTGTCAGCACGTTTTTCCAAACGCGAGCCAGCACAAATAGGTTTGAGATAGTGACCATTGAATTATTCATAATGTGTTCAAACTAAATGGTTGTTTAGATGGAGTCAAGCAGTTTGTATAAAAATAAAATGGTGTTTTTAAAAATAGATCATTCCCTTTTAAAAATAAATTTGTTAGATTCCCTGCTCTCAGCGATGAGACATAAGGGCCGTTAGCTCAGTTGGTAGAGCAGTTGACTTTTAATCAGCGGGTCGAAAGTTCGAATCTTTCACGGCTCACCATTATAATTAAGGACTTAGGCTATATACTGTCTAAGTCCTTTTTTGTTGGTGCTTCGTATAATTTGTGTAAATTGGTTTTAACTATACCGAGTGAACCAAACCCACTACGGGGCGATATGATTGAGTTGAGGCTATAGTTTCCTTATGAACCGTAACTTTTCCCATATGAATTTCTTTTTTCTCAAAAAAATGAATTATTTTAGAAAATATTTATAGTGTAAATATTATCATATATGTATATAGTCATATATTTACATGCTATTAAGATAAGTGAATATTACAGTCAGTCAGATAAAAAGGCTTAACAGCTCGAATGAGAGTGAATTGATATTCACATATTCTAGGTTAATTGAACATAAGTTTGTATATTGACAGCCATAATATAAACATATTTATTCTGTTATATGTTTTATCTATTGAAATAATAATTTTATGCAAAAGCACAACTTGAAAATAATTTTTACTTCTGTATTTGTCCGTATATTACTGTGGTTAATTCTTTCTTTAAATGTTTTGTTTTTGGCTTTACCACTTACCTTAACAATACCATTGCTATTAATAAGCTGTTTTCTATCGTGGAAAATTAAAAGTAAAATTGCTTTATTAATTATGACAGTGTCTTTAACAGTATCAATAGGCATTTCAGAGTTTGCGATACGATCGTTTTCTTCAACTGAAAATATTTTCTACCGACCTCATGAGCGTTTCTACAGACCAAAAAACTATCAGTACGAACCAAACATTGATATTAACATGGAAATACCCCATGGGGATTTAGTCGCGATTGATCCTCTTTCCCCATATTCTATCGTAGAGCCACGTTCTGTACGCTTTCGAACCGATAATTTAGGAATGAGAAACAATGCTGGTTATGCTGGAGAAAAATTTGTGCTGGTTGGAGATAGCTTTATTGTAGGAAATGGAAACGACCAGTCTGACATATTACCAAATATTCTTTCTAATAATTACGGTAATAAAGTCTACAGTTTATCTATACCGACAAATCCATCAAACTACTATTTGCTTGCTTATAATTTTTTACGCAAGATTAACCCAGAAGCCAGGATAGTTCTTTTTCTTTTTGAAGGAAATGATTTCTTAACTAATGAAGAGACTCAAAGAAACACGGGGCTTGATTCTTGGGATAGATGGTATCAAGAGTTTCTTCTTGAGCATAAAGATTATTTTCAATTAAGTAATTTAATATTTGGATCATCTCGACGAGTGATGAACATGTTTTGGCAACAGCGAGGATCATCTGTAGATGTACTCAATACACCAGCAGGTGACATGGGTTTTTATGGAAAATATGTTGACCTTTCAAGAAAAAAAGTACTCCAGATGAAGATAAATACATCTCTTGAAACAAGACAACTGGTAGAAAGTGCTTTAGCATGTGTTGTATTTATTCCAACCAAGTACCGATTATATGCACCTTTACTGAATGAAGATCCACTTCCAGAACCTTCACCGGCACTAGATATTCTTACGAAATATTATTCTAATAGAGGGATTACTTTAATTGATCTCACATTACCAATGCGCGAACGAGCTCAAGATTTATTCAGTATAAACAAAGCTCTGTTTTGGAGGGATGACACACATTGGAATATTGAAGGTATTAAGGTAGCAGCTGAGAGCCTTACTGATTGTCTTAATATTTCTAAAAAATAAAACAACCCAAATATTTTCAAATCTTTCGATCAGCCACAAAGCGTAGAAATTAAGTGATGCATCTCATATTAACCATATTTTTCCTCAAATTTGGCATCCCTAAAAGAGTACCCTTATCACTGTAAATCGGTTTTCGTTTTGACACCTATCTTCAACTATAGTGTCGCCATATGATGCAAACCTGCCTGGGTTATCTATTTCTTAAACCTTCAATTTTGCCACCTAATTTAAATAACGGAACATAATATATGCATCTTTCTTGTCATAATCAGAAAAATGGTATGCCTAATTTGGGGTTGCTAGTTAGATACCATGGCAGGGATGTGTGGTTATTTTTTTTGTCTTTTCCCCTGCCATGGTAGTTACATTTTTGTTTATTGCTATCTTTAATTTTTCAATCTATCCATACTAACCTGGAAATATACTTTATGATCTTTTGTATCTGTAAACTTACAACCATTTTTATAGCTGCTTTACCTGTTGAACCTGATCCCAAATTTAGTTCATAGGATTGTTTGACTAGGTGGTATTAACTTAAACAAGTCGGCCTTTAGTTAGATTGGTTTTTCTATTAAGTAATAGCAGTTTTGGTGGCTAGATTTGTATATTGAGCTACTATAACTAAACCACTACTCTACTATCTTGGCGCGTTCAGTTTTGATAGCTAACCTATTTTCTTTCATCCAAGCTCTACCAGCAGCATCACCACCGGCATCATCTGGTGCAGCTTCTGCTATACGCCTTAATGTTTGCAATTTCTCAAGATTTTCTATTTCTTGTTTTGCAGCAGTATTAACTCGTTGTTGTTGTTCTGATGTTGTTAGTGCTTCAACTGGGTAGATAATCTTAATCAGATCAGCTTCTATCTTTCTAATTGTCTTACCTTGCTTATGAGTCTCTTGGTTAAACTCCTCCTTAGTAACTACAGCAGGGAGCCAGCCGTACTGCTTTGCGTTGCCAGGATCGAGGTTGAAACCTGATACACTTTTAAAGTTCTTAGGTAGAGCACATGGCCCTTGTTTTATTTTGCCGTTTTCTACTAAACAATATTGCATTGTATTTCCTTAAAGGTCGAATTGTTGAGCGTATGTTTCATAAAAACCTATGATTCTAGTACCATCGTCATTGAAGCTATAATCTGCAATGGCTTTAGTTCCAGTGTTTTTAATGTTAATAGGATGTGCGCTACATGTGGTTAAATCGAAACCAGTAGTTAACTCGTATTCAATAAACTTAGTTCCGTTGTTTCTCCACATACTAGTACCATCAGCACTAAACATTAACCCAGTATGGTAGGTAGCTAATACAGTTTTTGTAGCTTGAATTGTTCCTATTGTACTTAGGTCAAACGCAGTACTTAAATGATACTCGTTTATTAACGCGCCTACAGTAACAAACACCTTAGTGCCATCAGTACTAAATTTCATTTCAGAACCAGATATATTAGCTAAGTATTGTAAGGCACTAATCGTTGTAATATCGTAGTTGGTAGAAAGATTATATTCTCTAAGATCAGTACCATTAGATGCGAAGAACTTACTGCCAGTATCGTTAAACGCTATGTATCTGGTAGCAATACCTAAATCTGTTGTTGACTGCTCACCAGATAGAGTGCTTAAATCAAAAGGTGAAGTCATACTATACTCAACAACACTTACTCCTGTACGTCTAGTACCAACGAGAACTGTTAGTCCATCTGCACTAAATGCACAGGTAGCTAATCCCCTATCATTTGGAATATCTAGATAGAAATTTGGACGTTCTAAATTATATATCGAGTAAGGTACTGTTTCTGATTTATGTAAAGACCATTGCCT
>JADGBW010000137.1 GCA_015231305.1 Magnetococcales bacterium
AAAAATGAAATACAAAGATATTAGCTTTGAGAACAACTACCTTGTTCCCAACGACCTGCTAAACATACGAATTCTTGTGGTAGATGACAACACCTCAGCCAGGGAGGTGTTACAGGGTATGTTGGGTTCATTCTCTCTAAATTCTAGTGCTGTAGATTCTGGGCAAAGTGCAATTGAAGAAATAAAAAGAGCCATAAATAATAAAGAAAAACATTATGATATGGTACTTATGGACTGGTTGATGCCTGAAATGGACGGTTATCAGGCCACTAAGCTTATCCAACAAGACCAAGAAATAAGCAGTTTTCCTAATATTGTTATTGTTTCAGCATTTAAAAAAGAGATGATTACACAAAAAGCTTCGGATATTGCTGCTTCAATAGGATATCTCAGCAAACCCGTTAGCGCATCAACTCTACTAGATACTATACTTAAAAATTGTGGCAGAGAGTTAGAAAAAAAAGAGAGTGAAAATACAAAAAACAGTATTGATTTAATCTCCACAATTAGTGGTAGCCACATTTTGATAGTAGATGATCTGGAAGACAACAGTGAAATAGTAAAAGAGATTTTAGAACAACGAGGTATTGTTATAACCACTGCTAAAAATGGTCAACAAGCTGTAGATGCAGTTGTTAATGCAGCTAAGTCAAATGCTCAATTTGATGCAATATTAATGGATATCCAGATGCCAATTATGGACGGTTTTGAGGCTACTCAACATATCCGCAATATGGTTGGCACTAAATTGTTACCAATTATTGCTATGTCTGCTAGCGCAATGGTGCAAGATGTAAAGAGATGCCTTGAGGCTGGCATGAACGATCACATTGCCAAGCCTATTGATGTACAAAATCTTTTTACTACCATCGTTAAATGGGTAAAACCCAAAACACCAAATACTGAAGTTACAAGAAAACAAGATAATAACAACGACAAGCAAAAATTTGATATTGCCATTGCTAACCTACCAGGACTAGACATAACAACTGCACTTAAGTCTATGGATGGGGACAAAGAACTTTTAATCAAGATGATCCTGCGTTTTCCTAAAAATAATGCAACAACTGCAGATGAGATATGCAAAGCCATTGAAGAAAACAATTTTTCCAATGCCCAAAAATTAGCCCATCGTTTAAAAGGGGGAGCAGGAAATATAGCAGCAAATGATCTCTCATTTGCTGCCAGTGAAATAGAAATAGCTATAAGAAATGGAGACTTTAAAAAATGCAACTCTTTACTGCAACCGTTAACACAAAGCATGGAAATAGTATTGCAGTCAGTAAAAATTTTATATGAAAAAACTTAACTTTATCCCATCAAACTGCAACCAAGACTTAAAAAAATATAGCTAAATGAAACAGCTATATAAGATATTACAAAGCATAAAAAAATGATCAATTTTTCGGCAGTTGTATGTGGGACAGCTGGCCGATCTAATAATGAGGAGCTTTGTTCAACCTGGAGAGAGATATGAATACCCAAAAATTAAAAGGGACAATTCTAGTGGTTGATGATGCCCACGAGAACATACAGATACTCAATAGAATGCTTAAAGATGAGTATCAGATTCTATTTGCAACAAATGGCAAAGATGCCATTATTAGCGCACAAATTAAAAAACCTGATATTATTCTCTTAGATATTATCATGCCTGGCATGGATGGTCTTCAAGTGTGCCAGAAACTGCAAGAAAGCTCTGACACATCAGATATACCTGTAATATTTATCACTGGTAAAAGTGACATTGAGACTGAAACAAAAGGGTTTGCTTGTGGTGCTGTTGATTTTATTACCAAGCCCATTAACCCTACTGTTGTACGGGCAAGAGTTCAAACCCATTTGATCATAAAAAAACAGAGGGACTCTTTAGAAAATAGCAACGCGCAACTATTGTTGGAGATTCAAGAACGAAAAAAATTAGAGGATCAACTCCGTATACAGGCAGAGTTTGACACTCTTACATCTATACCCAACCGCAAACTTTTCCACGACCGATTAGGCCAAGCAATATTACATGCACAACGATCTGCAAAGCCTATAGCTCTCATGTTTATCGATCTCGACCGTTTTAAAGGAATAAACGATTCTCTGGGACACGATGCTGGAGATGAATTGTTAATTGAGACTGCTAAGCGGCTTAGTCAATCTGTACGTAAATCTGATACAGTTGCTCGTTTTGGTGGAGATGAATTCACTGTCATACTACCCCAAATTGAGCACACATCTATGGTTGATCTTGTGGCTCGAAAAATATTAGAACAGATGCGCCTACCTTTTAATTTACAAAAACAAAATGTATCTATCTCAAGTAGTATCGGCATTGCTATGTACCCTTCAGACGGCAGCACTATAGAAGAGCTATTAAAAAATGCCGATAGTGCAATGTATCAAGCCAAAAAATCTGGACGCAATAACTTGAAGTTTTACTCTTTGGAGACAAACCAAAAGTTACATAAACAGTTGCAGTTGGAAGTTGAAATACATAATGCACTTTTAAATGATGAGTTTTTTATAGATTTTCAGCCAAAAATAAGGCTAAAAACCGGTCAAATTATCGGCATGGAAGCTTTAGTACGTTGGGATCATCCTGAAGATGGCATTTTACCTCCTAATGATTTTATTCCATTAGCCGAGAAAACTGGAGCCATTATAAAGATAGATGCTTGGGTGCTAAACTCAGCTTGCCAACAAGCTTTAAAATGGCTGCAAAATGGGTTCCCTGACATAAAATTAGCAGTAAATATTTCTGCACTACATTTTCATGAAGATGGAGCACTCGTTGCTTTGGTTGAAGAGACATTAAAAAATACTGGCTTTCCTGCCGACCGTCTTGAGTTGGAAATAACAGAGAGCATGATGGTTAATAATTGGGACAGAGCTGTAACTATTCTTAACCAGCTTCAACAACTTGGTATAACAATTTATATGGATGATTTTGGCACCGGATATTCATCTCTTACAATGTTAAAACATCTACCTATACAAGCCTTAAAAATTGACCGCTCTTTTATCCATAGCCTAGAACATGACAATAAAAATCAAGCCTTTATTGCTGCAATAATATCAATGGCAAAACAGCTGGGTTTAACTGTTATAGCCGAGGGTGTAGAGAGCAAAGAACAGTTACATATTTTAAAAAACCATGGAGGAACAGAAGTACAAGGATTTTTCTTTTCCCCGCCTCTAGGATCAGAAGCATTTTTTAAACTGCTACAGGGTCAAATACATTTTGGCATGCAGAGCAGAATTGCTTAATAAATAAAACCAATATTTGAAATTTTTTTCAAATTAAATGCTTAAAAAAGTATCATTAGAGGAATGAATATTATGGAACATTCAAAAGAGCACAAAGTTGAAAATATTCATGACCACCCAATAAAGCCAATTGAGACACGTATTGCCATAAGTGCTCTATTGGAGACCTCTCTTGAATCAATTTCATTACAAAAACAACTCACTCATGCTTTAGACATTATACTGAGTATCTCTTGGTTAACGGTGGAATATAAAGGCTCTATATTTTTATATAATGAAGATAGTGGCAAACTAGAATTAACAGCCCAACGTTTTTTAAATAAATATATGCTTAGCAATTGTGCAGTTATAGACCTTGGGCAATGTCTCTGTGGTAAAGCAGCACAAACTAAACAGATTATATTTAAAAACTGCCTTGATGACGACCATAGCATAACCTTTGATGGACTACACGAACATGGCCATTTTTGTGTTCCATTAGTAAGGCAAGATCGCCTTTTAGGAGTACTAAACCTTTATGTATCCCACAACCACCAACGCACATCTGAGGAAGATGCGGTCTTAACCACTATTGGCAACACACTTTCTAGCATAATTGAGAGCAGATATGTGGAAACTGCTCTTGAGAAAGAACGGCACTTTATAGCTACTGTATTGGAAACTACGTCTGCATTGGTTGCAGTTTTATCTCTGGATGGACGTATAGAGCAAATCAACAGGGCTTATCAGCAGATGAGTGGCTACCCAATTGCTGCTGCAATTGGGCAACTTTTATGGGACCCAATAATTACCATAGAAGACGATGCCCAATGCATAAAAGATCATATTAATGAGACAATATCTAGCCTTAACCCTAATGTCTGTGAGAGCCACTGTAAAACTAGCAGTGGGGAAATTCGTATTATATCCTGGGCTAATACAGCACTACTAGATAAAGACGGTAATATTAAAAATATTATCGCCACAGGTATAGATATAACTCAACATCATGAGGCTGAAAAAAAACTTGAACAACTAGCACATTACGACTCACTGACCAAGCTTCCTAACCGTTATCTTTTCAATGAACTACTATGCCAAACTATATTGCGCACAAGGCGCAACAAAGGCCGACTGGCTGTTCTGTTTTTAGATTTAGACCGTTTTAAAAGTATCAATGATGAGATGGGGCATGATATCGGCGATAGTTTGTTAGTTGAAGTTGCACAACGTTTACGCAATTTAATGCGTATAAATGATATCGTTGCCCGTTTAGGGGGGGATGAATTTACAATTATACTTAGTGATGACGGACCATCAGTTGAACATATCAAGCTTGTGGGAAATAAAATTATAGATGCCATACAAGAACCATTTATTATAAATAATCATATTTGCAAAATAGGTTCTAGTATTGGTATTAGCAGGTATCCTGAAGATGGTGACAATTCAGAAATATTGATTAAAAAAGCAGACATTGCTATGTATGCAGTAAAAAACAGCGGCCGCAATAAGTTTCTTCTCTACTCATCTGATATGGGGTAATTAAAATTTTGGTGCTTATATTCTAAAGTTTGAAATGCATGAAGACAACTGCGTATTATAGGTTAAACTTCGTGCCAATTTTCCTTGATATATGGAATCATATCTAACTGATGGGGCTTAGGAAGACCACCAAAATCTATCATTTTAACCCCATTGGGTGGCTGGGCCGGAACCTGAAACGAGTCATTGAATGTTTTACAAATCCAGATAGGGGCTTTATCTCCACCTGGGGGTACATACCAAATATCTTTCTTTGTTACCTCAAAACCACTTAGTGCTGGTGTTCCATCTATCCTGGTAAATTGAAATTTAAAATTCTTTTTTAAGTCTGGGTATTTTTCATCTATGTATTGTACATCGCCAAGTTGCGGGCCTATCCAGACTTGATCCCCCCCTTCTCTATCTTTTAATTCTTCATGTGTTGCCATAAAATTGAAATAAATATCTTGCAAATCACCTGTCTTAAAAATCATCAATGATGAGCTGAATTTATTACCCATCCACTCCAAAGCATCACTTACACAGGTTATTTTTGCTTCACTCTCAATAGCTTCAATAATTTCATCATCAAAGCTTTTAAGAACAACAATATCTATATCCATGTAGAGGTTCCAGCCGGGAGGCATATCAGGGTCAAACAACAACACCTTGTTCCACCAACCTGACACACGAACTTTTGGCTTTATAGGTGTTATAAAGTCTGGTAGTTGTTCTGGCCTGTCAGTTAGACAGTATGGCGTGATATCTAATTTTGATAGTTTACTAAACTGCTTTATCAACTTCTCAGCATAGATCATCTGATACTTATCAGTGCATACTGTTAGTAAGTTTATTTTCATTTATTGCGCTCTGTCCAGCAGTTATTTATGCAAACTATAATGCCTATTTTAATAGGGCTTATCACATAAGCCCAGTATCACCAATAAGATTATATACTGGTAAAAATATCGACAAAATAATCCATATCAATAAGAAGGCCATTACCAAAGTAAGCAGCGGCTGAATCATGCTCTGTATTTTATCAATGCTATCTTGTATTTCTCTATCTAAAAAATAGCTTGCATTTAATAAAGCAGAAGATAGTTGCCCCCCCTCCTCACCAGCCTCCATAAGTTTTGGTAGTGGTGGCGGAAAAACATCAGCCTCTCGAAATGCTGAACTTAAAGTGCGACCATTAGAAACATGGCTTACAACGTTCTGTAACCGCCTTTCAATTTCACTGTTATCACTCAACTTAATATTTAATTTAATCGCCTCTAAAATTGGCACACCAGAGCTATACATCATGGCAAAACTGTTAGTAAAACGAATGAGAAAAATTTTATATATTAAAG
The DNA here is from genome assembly GCA_015231305.1 of Magnetococcales bacterium. Lineage (GTDB taxonomy): Bacteria > Pseudomonadota > Magnetococcia > Magnetococcales > JADFYX01. The sequence continues at coordinate 6,117 of JADGBW010000137.1, forward strand.
GCCCAAAAAACCAAATTTTAAGCTTTAAGCGATCAATTTTTAATTGCGTTCTAGGGCTTCTATTTCCCAGAAAGCGCAAAATTAATAAGGCCATATAGGGAACCAAGAAAAGAGTCCACCACCATTCGACCAAAAAACCAGAAACAGCAATAAGAGCTCTGGTTGTAATGGGAACATCTCGATTCATTTCACCCAGAAAGCCCATAAGTTGAGGCACTAAGAATATCATCATGAACAGGCCAACAAGTAAGATTACAAAGCCTGTAATAGCTGGGTAACGTATAGCCTGTGTTGCTTTTCCTTTTATCTCATCTTCCCACTTTAAATTTTGCCCCAACCCATTAAAAATTTCCACCAACTCTCCCGTACGCTCACCAACCCTAACCATATTGGCAATAGATATTGGTATAACTGGAGAGTGAGATTCGAGGGCGTCAGAAAAATTTACCCCATTTAAAATATCAGCCAAAATAGAGGTAATTACCTCACGCAGTATGTTTGATTCTGTGCTCTCTTGGGCTCCCTCTAACGCTGATTGCACTGAATTGCCAGCAGCTAACATCTGTTCCATATGAATACAGAACAAAATTAAACTTTTACGCTCTACAGTGTCCTTTGCCCAAAAGCGTAACCCGCTGAATGATCCGCTTTTGCTAAAAGTATAGCTTATAAGAATTAGACCTAAATTTGTAAGACGGGAATCAAGATCCTGCTCATTTTCCGCCTTAAGCCAACCTTTGCGAATAGAGCCTTTGGAATTAGATGCCCTATAATAATAGTGGGGCATGATTAAGCTCCTTTAATCCTCTGTTTGAGTATGTGAGGAAATATCCAATACACGAGAAACCTCTTCCAGTGTTGTTTCACCAGCTAAAACTCTTGCAAAGCCATCGTCTACCATAGAGTGAAACCCTTTGGATACTGCAAGTTCTTTTAAAGCAGTATGAGAAGAACCCTTAAATACCAATTCATCAAAATCTTCATCCACCAGAAGTACTTCCATTAATGGCAGGCGGCCCTTATAGCCAGTGTCATAACAGTGTTCACAACCAACAGGTCTAGCAATCTTAACCCCAGCCCCCATATCTACTCCAAGCATCATCGCTTCTGGGCTTTGGATAGGTTCCAAAACACTACATTTTTTACAAAGTTTACGAACCAACCTTTGGGACAAAATACTGTTGATATTACCAGAGATAATATCACTGGTAACTCCAAGGTTTACCAACCGAGGTAAGGCCCCTAAAGTTGAGTTGGCATGCAGAGTAGTAAAAACCATGTGCCCTGTCATAGCAGCTTGCAGAGACATATTTGCAGTCTCTTTATCATGGATCTCACCCACCAAAATAATATCTGGGTCTTGCCACAACAGTGCCTTAATTCCCACAGCATAATCCAAACCAGCTTCATGGTTAATTGAGGTTTGTAAAATGGTTGACATTGGATATTCTACTGGGTCTTCCATGGTCATAATATTAACCCCCTCTTTGTTGAGGTGGCTGAGCATAGAATAAAGGCTGGTTGTTTTACCGCTTCCTGTTGGTCCTGTTACTAACACCAAACCACCAGGGCGTTTTAAAAGTGTATACATAGCGTTTAGATTATTAGCAGAGACCCCAAGCTCATCTAAAGAGCGGATCTCCTGGCTTAAATCCAACACCCTTAATACTATATTTTCACCGTTAATTGTTGGCTGAATAGAGACACGAAAGTTAACAGTTTTACCTAAGTATGGTAAAGATATCTGCCCGGTTTGTGGCAGGCGGGTTTCAGCAATATTGATGTTACCCATAACCTTAATGCGAACCACCAAACTAGCTAATAATTTTTTATGCACACTATATATTTGATGTAAAATTCCATCGATACGGTAACGAACCCGTAAAAAACCAGCAGTTGGACCTATGTGAATGTCTGATGCACCACGTTTTACCGCATCTTGAAGTAATGCATTAACTAAACGCACCATAGGATGGCTAAATGTTTCTTCAGACATGTTGCCTAAATCATCTAGCTCTACCTCTCCTGTTTCTAACTCTCGTAATACACCTTCAACTGAAAGTGCGCTAGAATAGAGCCTATCAATAGCTCCTGTGATGTCTAACTCACCAGCTAAAAGTGGTTTTATCTGTACCCCTGCTTTTTGTTGCGACAAAAGATAGTCAAGGGCAGCCACATTCATTGGGTTAGACATGGCAACGGTTAACACCTGTGTCTCTTCATCAAACAATAGAGGCAAAATGCTATGTTGCTGGGCAAAACTTTTTGTAACAAGAGATAAGGCTTCTGGGTGAGATAGAACCTCTGTTAAATCTACACTTTCATGTTTTAATAGTTCCGCTAAGGTATCTCGGACCTCTTTTTCTGCCACCATCCCCATATCAATTAGCACTCTACCTAATGTACGGTCACCACCTCTTTGCTCAGTGAGTGCTGCTTGCAACTGGTCTTGTGTTAGTAATTTTTTCTCAATCAGCACATCCCCTAAACGCCGAACCGAAACAGTAGTTGGTTTGGCATCATCGGCTTTTACTTTTGTGCTGGCTTTTGCTTTTTGAAAAGATTTGATAAATCGTTTAACAGGATTGTTAATATAGTATTGTAACTCGTCAGGAAGACCATAATGGTTTTTAGGGGGTCGCCTTAACAACAATTGACCAAAGAGAAGTTCTGTCTCAAGGCCTGGTTCCTTATGGGATAGACCAATTTTTTGTTCAAGAGATGCAATATCAACAACTGTGCAGTTAATACCCTCTTTAAAATTTAAATTTTTTGCTAGGATTGTAGAGCGCGGTTCATTAGTTACAACAACAATGTCTAACGACTCTCCAGGACGCAAAAGACGAAGGCTAACAAGGTAACTTTTTGTACGGAGTACTTCTTCATGTATATGGCTGCTTAATGCGTCAGGCTTTAGATCTCTAATAGGGGTTTTACGACTTATTACGGTTCTGCCTTCTTCATAATAGGTCTGCCGCAAAGCGTTGATATGGATTGTTACGACAAGAGCATGGACTATTTTTTTTGAAATTATATGGAGTAGATTACGGCTTAACAGTTGCAAAGACCAGATACCAGTTACAGGTGCTTGGTTATCTTGCAGAATCTGCATCCATCTAGAGACCATCTTAGGGTTACTTAACCCTGAGAAAAGAATTCTTTCTTGTTTTTTACCTCCCCGGCCTTGATGAGAAGCTTGGCGATATGGAGTATTATTAAAAATACGCTCCATACGTCGCTTTAAAACCAGACGACGATCCTCACCAAAAAGAGATGGGATTGTCTCAATTCGCAACCCCTCTTCTACGACATCAACCAAAACAAAAATTGGTGACTCGTTTGTACTTTGCTTTTCTAACTCTTCAACAAAAAACTGCTCTCCATCTTCATTGTCAGGAAAGTGTCCTATGAGTTCAAAATTACCGCCTTCGCGCCAATAATAAAAAAACAGACCTTGCTCAGTGAGCATTATTAAGCGTGATGCTGCCTTACGCTGTGGCAAAAAATTGTCGAGATACCTATCAAAAAGATTTTGCAGTCCCATAATTCCCTACCAAATAAAACAATAAAGTAAGTGCCAGCAAATATATGCATAAAATATCGCAAGAAAACAACATTGTACTTCATAGAAACAATTCAGACAACTTTTGCGTAAACCTATTGTAAATTATCCTAGCTTCTAGACATTTTCATTAACATTAAGAGATAATAATTAACTATATTCCCATGATCATCTAAGGTTGGTTAACATTAAATATAATAAAAATATGGTGTTTACATGAAAATAATATAT
>JADGBW010000138.1 GCA_015231305.1 Magnetococcales bacterium
TGCCATATTGTGTGCAGCAAGAAAAGTGGCTCTTTTTCCTGCTTTAAGGTTTAACTCAACAAGTTGATGCATCTCGTTAGCAGGCATTAAAGACAAACCAAAATTTAGATGGTTTACCATCTTAAAGAGATATTCATCATTTTGATTGTCAGAGTTGTTTTTGTATAAAAGTTGCCCTATTTTTAAGTGTATTTTTGTCTTGTCTTTTTCTGTTATTATGGAATAAGTGGCTTGATGGACTCTGTCATGGACAAATTTAAAAGAAAATTTTAAGTTATCTAAATAATTAATTAAACGGTGTTCACCATCCCATGGTTTAATTAGCCCATGTTATAAAAGTTCTTGGCTAATTTCAACTATTTTTTGGGGTGTTTTTTTCGTTACTGCTACTAGTGTCGTAAGATCAAATACTAGCCCAATGCAAGATGCTATTTTAAGAAGTTCTTGGGATTCTGGGTTAAGTTTGTTGATCTTTTGTATCATAAGATCAACAACGTTATCGGTTATCCCATGTTTTTGTATGCCTGCTATGTCCCAATGCCATTTCCCATTTTTTATATAAATAAGTCCTTCAACATATAAGGAGTTTAAAAATTGTTTGAGAAAAAATGGGTTTCCATTGGTTTTTTCCATACATTGTTTAACCAATTGCTCAACAGCTTTTGTATCGCAGTTGGTGGATTCGGCAATTAGGTTACTAACATCATTTTTATTAAGGGGAGCCAGGTGAACTGTATTATTTGGTATGGCAATATCGTTAATTGAATCTTTAAAATTTTGAAAATGTTCTGACCTTTTTTCTTCATCATCTCGATAGGCAAAAATCAGCTGAAAATATTTTAAGTCAGGGTCAATAAGTAGGTTTTTTAATAGCTGAAGAGATTGTTTGTCGGACCATTGTAGATCGTCTAAAAAGAGAGTTAATGGGTGGTTTTCCTGGCATATGGTTTTGACTAGTTCTAAAAAGGCAAGTTGAAACTGCTCTAAAGATTGGTTAGGGGCGAGTTCCACTTGTTGATTATTAGGTTCAACAAAAAATTCTAATTCAGGTATAGCCCGAGTCAGTAAAACGCTTTTTGATCCTAAGGCAAAGCTTAATTTTTCTTTCCACAGAGCTAAGTTTTCTTTACTTTCAGACAAAAGCTGTCGCAAAAGCTGTTGAAATGCCAGAACAATAGCACCAAAAGGGGAGTCGTTTTCAGATTGAGTGAATTTTCCCTCAATAAAATATGCACCCCTTGATACAACATGGGGACAGAGTTCATTTATTAAACTACTTTTGCCAATTCCAGCTTTACCTTCAACACTCACCAGCTCTGTTGATCCTAAACATATGCTATTAAATGAGTCGTGTAGTACTTTTAGCTCTTTTTCTCTACCAAATAATATTTGTGGAATACTAAATTGCTCGAAAACATCGTTCACACCCAAAGTAAATGGTGTAATTTCTTCGTTTTCTTTCCATTGTTTATTGCATTTTATGAGATCTCTAAGAAGCCCTGCCACTGTTTGATAACGATCACTAGCTTCTTTGGCAAGCATCTTAATAATAATATCAGATAATATTTTTGGTATTAAAGAATCTTCGTCACTAGGTGGGGTAGGGTTTTGAGCTAAATGTCCATATACTAAACCTAATGTTTCATCTTGAGAAAAGGGTGGTATGCCTGTTAAAAGATGATAAAATGTTGCTCCAAGTGAATAGATATCTGTACGAGAATCTATAAAGCGGTTCATGCGTCCGGTCTGTTCGGGAGAAAGATAGGCTGGAGTACCTTCTAAATTTCTAGCATTCCAAATAGACATATTATTTTTAGATAAAATTGTTGAAATGCCAAAATCAATTATCCGCACTTTTTTGGTTTTAGAGTTCCAGATAATGTTCGATGGGTTTATATCTTTGTGTATTACAAAGTTATCATGAATCTGCCCTAGAGTTTTAGTAATTTGGATGGCAATAGAGAGAAAGTCTCCAACAGCCATTTTTTTTTCTTTTAAATGATCGAGAAGAGATTGACCGTTTATATCTTCTAAGACAATAATTAAACTATTGTGGTTTTTTACCAGGTCATATGCCTTTATCACCTGTGCTTTTTTGTCAGTTTCTTTATTGAAAAGTTGTATTATCTTATATTCAAGATTAAATTTTGCTAGTTGTTCCTGATCTGGATGAGAGTTGTTTAATATTTTCAGTATAACTGACTTACCATTACGGTCTGACCCACGATAGATCACCGTCTGTTCACTACTGTAAATAATTTCATGGGTCTGATAGCCAGCAATAATATTCAAGTAAATTTTTCCTTTTTGATAAATATGTTAAGTGATAAATATTTATAAACTTGTTGCAAAATCTTGAAAATAGGTTCCGCTTGAAATGTAAAATTTTTAATATTTAGGTATTTGTGTGCCCACAGGATTATAATATATTTATGAATAAACAAAGGTCAAAACAAAAATATTGACAACAATTACTATTTATGTAACAGGTTAGTTTGTATGGGCATTTGTTGTATATATTAATAAACTTTATATATTTCATCATGGATGGGGTTGTATAATCAAGGAGGTACGCCATTGAAAGAGGGATTTGTTCATATAACTGCGTTAGAGAAGCAGCAACGTATGGAAGTAGCAAGGTTAGCTTATACCATAATGCCAGAGTGGTATGATCTGTTTGGTGTGCCTGTTGATATTCTATACACTCACATTGCTGGTCAGTTGGGTGAAAAAAATACCGAGTTTGAAAATGGTTTTGCTTTGTTAAATGCTAAGGGTGTTGCAGGGTTTTATACTGCTTACCCTGGTAGAGAGATGAATGATAGAAAGTTTTTTACACTTTTTAGTTTTGTGAAAAGTTTTTTGCCAGAGCAAAGAAAAACATTCAAAGATAAAGTTCTTGACCTTAAGGCTCATTTGTTTCCTGTACATGAAGATAGTTATTATCTTGCACGTATAGCTGTTGATAATGCTTGGCGTGGACAAGGAGTTGCGGATAAATTACTTTCTCACTTCAACAATACTATCGATCAAACCTTAATGAGCCTCCATGTACAATCTGATAATAAAAAGGCTATATCATTATATAGTCGCCATGGATATATAGAGCATAACCATGGAGACTCACCACACACTAAAGTTATAGTTATGAGTAAGGTTAGTAAGTCTGAATATTTGGGGTCTGTAATTAAAAAATCTTAAAATACCAATAAGCCATATTAGTAGGCTATTTCTCTCAATCTTCTTATTTAATATACTTAAAAAATTCATATGAAATGAATTGGTTTTGCTGCCTTTTGTTTCTGCTATGTTACTCTCGTTTCTTAAAAAAAGCTCACTCTATTTTCATATTATATTGTAGATACAGGAAATTTTTTTGGCTTTAAATATTACGTTATTTTCCTTTCTAGTTTGCTTAAAAGATAAAAATATCAAAAGCACATATTGCCACTATTAATCGAAAAGCATTTTTCTTGTATTAGTTACAAACTAGATAAAGATGTGTAAGATGTTTTTGGCTAAAATATCAAAAACTATCAAACCTTTATCTTTGGTTAATATTGTAAACACCCCTTTGTTTAACAGTAACCCTGACGGTTATAAAACAAGAAAAGATTATTGAAATTTGCAAAATACTGCGGTGAGTCTAAAATTTGCCATATTTCGCTGCAATAGATGTTATAAAAAACAACAAAATCAAAGATCTTAGTCTAGTAAACAATAATAAACAATGTGCATATCAAGCAAAGTGTGACAGCACGTATTTTATCCTACGAAAAACATATCACAGTCTAAATGATTTAGAAGTTTTATCTAGTGCTGTAGACAGTGTACGAACCCTAAGTATAGGTAACAAAAATCTACTAGCTAAGAGGATATTAATAATTGTTTGTGACGTATTGAACGAGAGACGCAAAATGAAAACCAAGGCAAAAATACATGTTACAAGATATCAAAAATTTACATTGGGTTAGTCAGCCCTTTTTAATGAATGAAAAATTAGGAGGTGTGAACTTTAAAAAAGTGTTGCACTATTTTGTTTAAAACGAAAACATATATCTTATTAAAAGGCTTAAAATAATGATACAAGACACAGCATTAGCTGCTTTATTTCAACAAGAAGATATTGTAAAAAAATATAAGCGTACGTTTGCCGATCTTTTGCTTGAGTATTTAGCTCAAATTGAAGTGGAATATGTATTTGGTGTACCTGGTGGTGCTATCGAGCCACTGTTTAATGCTTTAGCACGCTTTGAGTTACAAGATAGAAATCCAAAACTAGTTGTGGCACGCCATGAATCTGGAGCTGCGTTCATGGCAGATGGTTATTCTCGTGAAACTTCACGACTTGGTGTTTGTTGTGCTACTACAGGACCTGGAGCTACAAACCTAATAACAGGTGTAGCATCAGCCTATGAAGATCAAACCCCTATGTTGGTAATAACCGCGCAGACAGCTTTGAACAATTTTGCCAAAGGGTCAATACAAGACTCTTCAAGCGATGGTATCCATATCATGGGTATGTTTGATAATTGCACTCGTTACAACTCATTGGTATCGCACCCTGACCAGCTTGAAAGAAAGCTTGTTAAGGCTTTAGTGTCTGCATTTCATCATCCAAGAGGGCCAGTTCACCTAAGTATCCCATTAGATATTTTTAGCCAAGAACTTACCTTCACTGCAAAAACCAATTTCAATATTTATGAGATGTTGTTAGAGCCAAAAATATTTGATGCTAAGGCAATTGATAAGTTGTTAAAGCAGATTATGGCTGCAAAAAATATAGTCTTATACCTTGATAAGGGGGCTGCTCCAGCCATTGATCAAATAATGGAGTTTGCTGAACTGACTAATACGCCTATTGTAACTCCTACCGGAGGCAAAAGTCTTGTTAGTTCCTATCATCCATTATACTACGGCGTTTTTGGTTTTGCTGGTCACTCAAGTGCGCATCAGTTGTTGGGTAATGATGAAGTAGATATGGTAATTGCTGTAGGGAGCGATTTTAGTGAGTTTTCATCAGGTTGTTGGGACAAAAGCCTAATGACTTCAAAGTTAGTCCATATTGATTCCTGTACAGGTAATTTTTCATTTTCTCCAATGGCAAAACAACACCTTTCAGGACATTTAGCAACAATTTTTTCTGAGTTGGTAAATCGAATTTTCAGTATGACACAAGACGGTGAAAAACTACCAAATAATACAATTGTTATTCCAGAACTAGAAAATAACTATTATAACCTGGACTATCTATATCTTCCAAAAAATATAACTATGGAAGACAATCAGCCTTATCTTGTGGATAGTAATAGTAGTTTTATCAAGCCGAAATGGTTCTTTTGCGAAATAGCTCGCTTTTTTCCTGATAATACCCGCTTTGTTGCTGATACAGGCAATGCATGGGCGTGGATGACACATTATCTCCATTTAAAAGAGAAGAACAATTTTAGAATAGGGATAGGTTTTGCTGCCATGGCTTGGGGAATAGGAGCAGCAGTGGGAACAGCCTTTGGTAACCAAGCATCTCCAGTTGTATGTGTAACAGGTGATGGCAGTTTTCTTATGAGTGGGCAAGAACTAACCGTTGCTGTAGCAAACAGGCTTAATTTGATAGTTGTAGTGCTTAACGACAGTGCTTTGGGCATGGTTAAACATGGTCAACGTATTGGTGGTGGTGAGCCAATAGGTTTTGAGTTGCCAACAATTGATTTTGCCAAAATGGCAACAGCTATGGGTGCTAATGCTCATGTTTTAAAAACACCGCAAGATTTTTATAATTTAGATATTGAAGAAATATGCAAAAGAAAGGGGCCAACTCTACTAGATGTGCACATAGACCCTGAAGAGACTCCGCCAATTAAAAGCCGCCTACAAGCCCTAAACAGACCTGTAATAGTTGAAAAATAAAAGTCGTTAGCCTCAAAAAGTAACTTGGAAATAACTATGCAAAAAAAGATTCTAGAAGAAAATATGCGTGAAGGAGCATTTGCTAAGCATTTATCAAGTAATATTTGGTTAGAAGAACCTTCAGAAGATAACCCTTATCTGGCTAAGTCTTGTCACTGTCACGGTTATGATTTAATGGAGTTGATGGATAAATGCTCCTATGAGGAGATGCTGTTATTAATGTTTCAGGGGGAGCTACCCACACCAGAGAGAAAGCAGCTTTTAAAAAGTCTTATGGTCGCTTTGGCAAATCCTGGACCTCGTCATCCTGCCACACGGTCTGCAATGTGTGCTGGGGTTGGTAAAACTGACCCCAAACACATACTGCCTATAGCTTTAAATATTATGGGTGGAGATCATTTAGGGGCAGGGGAAGTAGCTAAAAGTATGCAGTTTATGCACGGTATGCCAAAGCAGGATATGCAAAATTTAGTTAAAAACCTGATATCAGAAAACCCTAGAGTTAACCAAGAAGAAGATTGGGTAATTGCTGCTGGTTTTGGTAGCCATTTTGGTGGAATAGATCCCATGGCCCAAGCCATTGCAGCTAAACTGGCTGGTTTGCCAGGAGCAGGGAAATATCTACGCTGGGGTATGGAGTTTTCAGATGTTCTATTATCACACGGTTTAGGGTGGCGTATTCCTGGTGTTGCTGCTGCTGCCTTTCTTGATATGAAAATATCAGGACTTAAACCTTGGCTAGGTATCGGTCTGTTTCAATTAATTTCTGCACCAGGGCTTTTGGCTCATGGTTTAGAATATCATCTTAAACCACTGTCAGCATATCCATTTCCCACTGACGACAACTATATAATAGAATCCCATGCAAAAAAAAATTGATACTACCTATTTAGACCAACTTCGTGGCGTAATTCATAGCAGTAAAGGTGGTTGGATTGTTGGCGAAGGGGTGCATAATCATGGTTATTCTATGATGGAAGACTTTGTAGGCCATGTTTCATACATGCAAGTGACAGTTTTGAATGCTACAGGTCGCTTACCCGATAAAAACTTTACTGCCATGTTAGAAGCCATTTTTATAGGTGCAAGTTGGCCTGATTCTCGTATCTGGTGCAACCAGATTGGGGCATTTGGCGGAACTATGCGAACCTCGCCAAGTGCTGCCACATTAGCCGGAGCCTTGGCAGCTGATTCTCGAGCTTATGGTACTTACCCATTGGTGGAGGGTGTTTCGTTTATACAGATGGCTTTAAGGGAAAAGCAGAGAAACCTGAGTATTGGGGATATCATAGCAAAGGAGCACAAGCTGCATCCTTCTCAAGGTTATATAATGGGCTATTCTCGTCCAGTAGCAAAAGGAGATGCACGTATACCTGCTTTAGAGCGAACCAGAAAAAAGCTTGGTTTACCTAAAGGAGATCATTTAAAGCTTGCCTTTAAAATTGCTAAATATATCCATAAAAATACTGGTGAGTACATCAACGCTAGCGGATATGTGTCTGCTTTACTTTCTGACAATGGCTTCAGTGCTTTAGAGGCCGGTCGCATAATAACCACTATAGTATCTAGTGGAGTTATGGCTTGTTATGTAGATACCCAGAGTCGGCCTGCCCAATCATTTTTACCTTTGCGTTGTAGTGATATCAAATACACAGGAAAACCACCGCGGGTTCTTCCTAACTCTACATGAAAAACTAGTTTATTAAACGTCTATAGCATTGAAAAAAAGATTGGCTAGAAAAAAACAAAACACCGCCATAAACCAAGAAATAGTAGTTGTAACTATACATAAAAAACCAACTATCATTTTTAGTTAAAACAACCTTTTTATATATAAAATTTGAGTTGTTTTCAGGTGAGTTTTGCACATTAACAATTAAATTAATGGATAATTATTATGACCGATGTATCTGAAAATATTGCAAACCAACTTCTAAATGTTGTTGCCGAGATTCTCCTCTGTGATCTTTCTGAGTTAAACATGACAACTAAAATGGAAGATATTTCACAGTGGGACTCCATAGCTAATATAAATTTAATTCTTAAATTAGAAGAGCTGTTTGACATTGAAATACCACCTGCTTCATTAGTTGAGATGACCTCTATGCCCGGTATTTTAAAAGTTCTTCAGCAGTCACAGGTGGCATAAATGTCTAACAAACAACCATTAGATTTTTTTCTTGAATCAGTAAAAAAGCAACCTAATGAAATTGCTGTTCAATCAAAAGGGATATCCTATAGTTATCATGAATTAGACTGTCTATCTGACCAGATCGCCCAAAACATTCTCTTACTCAACCCAACTAAACCGTTTAGAGTGGGAATATATTTAGAAAAATCTGCAAGGATTATGGCTGCTATTTTGGGTATTTGGAAAGCAGGTGGAGCTTATGTTCCCCTGGAAAAATCTATCCCTGATGATCGGCGCAATTTCATTGTCAAAAGTTGCCAACTTTTTGGAATGATCACATGCAAAGTGGAAAATGGAGTTGAGACTGAACAAATTATTTTCCCTGATTTATCTAAAGTTGCACCTTCTAGTTCTAAGCTTTCTAGTATACCAGGCTCTAATGAAGATCTGGCCTATATAATATATACCTCTGGCTCTACAGGCAACCCCAAGGGGGTGATGATTAATAATGCATCTCTGACTGAATTAATTTTATGGTGTAATCGTAGTTTTGCTCATTTGCATGATCAGAAAAATATTCTCAATGTAGCTAACTTTTCATTTGACCAATCAGTTTTAGATATTGCATTTTTTTTGGCTCAAGGCAAGATGTTATATATTCTGGATAATCCAGAAAATATTTTAGAAATACCTCTTATTATTGCTAGCCATAAAATTAATATAATATCTACTGTCCCCCATGTTTTAGGGGTGCTATGTCACTCTGAAAAGTTGGTAAAACGGTTTGATTTGTCTTCTCTATCAACAATATTTGGAGGTGGAGCTGTTTTTCCTCCTAGCACTGTTCCTAAATTGCAAAGTTTGTTGGGTAATCATGTTGAAATTTACAATATATATGGCCCAACCGAAGCAACTGTCTACTGCTTTTTACACCGTCTAGATACCATAGATAGTGAAAAGCTTCTCAGTTTTCCCATACCCATTGGTCGTCCATTTGATAATATGGATGGTTTGATACTTGACTCACAAAACAGGCCTCTTCCTCCAGGGGAGTTAGGTATTTTAGCTCTTAAAGGACCACAGCTTATGGTTGGGTACTGGGGGATGGATGATACTAACCAGAAGGTATTAATTCCTGATCCAATGGGAGGGCAGGGGAGTGTGTATTTAACTGGGGATTTGGCCTATGTTGATGAGAGTGGAATTTTTCATTTTAAGGGTCGCCAAGACGATACCATAAAAGTAGCTGGGTATAGGATTGATTTAGGAGATATAACCCATAATCTGCTGCGAAATCCTAATATAGAAGAGGCAGCAGTTGTGGCAATGCCAGACCCTCTTTTAGAGAACAAAACCAGGGCTTTTGTTAAGGTTAAAAATGGAAGTTTACTTACCGAAAAAGAGATTCTGCTCGATTTAGAAGAGCGACTTCCTCATTATTTTATGCCCCATGAAATCACTATGACAGATTACCTGCCTAAGTCTAATGCTGGGAAAATTGATACCAATAAATTGAAACAAATTATGGCATAAAATTGTTTTGATACGGGGATAATTAAAATGAAGTAAACCTAACCCGGGTTTTTCATGAAGAATAGCCGCTATGCTGCCCCAGGGATTGCCAGAACTGCGTTGCAGGATAAATTTTTTAAGGATCACATACGAACAGTATGCTCACCTGAAAAATTCAACCTGCACCTTGTTCTGACAACCTCTGGAACAACCTTTCGGCCACTCTTCATGTAATATCCGGGCTAGCATTGAGGAACATTATAAATAATGAAAAATAGAGATAAGAGTATTCTTGTAACTGGGTGTTCTTCTGGTATTGGCAGGCATACTATAGAAGCTTTGCTTAACAGGG
>JADGBW010000139.1 GCA_015231305.1 Magnetococcales bacterium
TCTGCGCCAAAAAAAGATCATCCTTCCATCATCGTGACGTTTTTGTTGCCACATCTTCATAACCCGTTTAGATAGAGCGATAAAAGCCTGAGACGCTGCACAATCAGGAAACAGGTCAGCAACTGGTTTTTGCTGACGTACTGATTTAACCAGCAATGGGTCCTCTGGGATTGAACCAGCAAAATTCATGCCGATATTTAAATATTTATCTGCAACTTGAGAAAGAGTGCGGTAAACATCCTTTGCTTCTTGATCACTGCTTACCTGATTGACCACTAAATCAAAATGAGATACCCGGTGATTCATAAACATCACCTTCATTAGAGCATAGGCATCGGTTATACTTGCCGGGTCTGGGGTAACAACGATCATAATTCGCTCTACCGCCAGCACAAAAAACCTTACATTAGGAGAAATGCCCGCCCCTGTATCAACAAGAACAACATCAAAGTCTGCATGCCAGTGGTCGATATGATCCATTAAAGAGAGTTTTTGCTCTTCGGTTAAGTTGCTCAACTCTGCTACACCAGAAGCAGCAGGAAGAATGGTAATACCCTTAGGGCCAGGGACAGCTACCTCATCAAGTGTCAATTCGCCACTTAAAACGTCTTCAATGGTATACTTAGGAGTTACTCCCAATACCACATCGATATTTGCCAATCCTAAATCAGCATCTATAAGCAAAACCTTAAGACCTTGGCGAGCATAGTTAATAGCTAGATTAACAGTTACAAGGGTCTTGCCGACTCCCCCCTTACCACTGGTAATTGCCATGGTGTGGGGAACCTTTCGCTCTGATGGAGCTTTACCCATGGCTGCATGAGGAGATGGGGAGCCAGAATCTTTCCTGGCATCAACCTTCTCTTTCTGACGAGCTAGCTCCCTTAATGTGGCTACTTGGTTATCAAGTTCCTCAATCACGTGTAATCCTCTTTTTTCTGGTTATGCTAGGTTCAAATTTTATTCATCATCTGCAAATGCAGCAGTTGTATCTTTTTTAAACCAACTAGCCAGAGTCTTTGATGACATCCAACCCAAATTTTCTGGCACTCGTTGTCCATCAGTATACATTGTTAAAGGTAGGCCAGATTTAATGGCTACATTTAATATTCCACCATAGGTAACTGTCTCATCTAGTTTGGTAAAAATTAAACCAGTTGGATTTAAAACTGAAAAACGTCTATGGATGGCTTGTTGCTCGGTCTCCCTAACATTAGCTGACATACACAAAATCACTTCCCGATCATCTCCCATTATTGGCAGAAGACCAGCAGTGGAGTTCACCTGCCGTCTATTATAAGGGCTGGAACCAACAGTATCTACCAGAACATAATCACAACGATTTAAAGCATGGAGTCCGGCTTTAACCTCAGAGAGTGTACGGGCAACAACTAAACGTACTTGCAATAGTTTGGCATAAGTTTCTAACTGAGCAACCGCACCAACACGGAAAGTATCTAGGGTGATCATGCCTACTGATCTTTGCCTATTTAACATTAAATCAGCAGCAATTTTTGCCAATGTGGTAGTTTTCCCAACTCCAGTAGGGCCAACCAAGCATATAACACGAGCTTTACCACTTAGAGGGTCATGAAACTGTAATGAGCTTTTTAGAGCTGCTTCAAGTCCAGACTCACTTCCAGGTGCAATTTGGGAACGGTCTGTCATAACAATCTTGCGGGCAATTGGCTCTTCAACTCCATGCATTAAAAGCCAACCATAATAACGACGACCGTCTTGGTCTAACCCAGCAACATCACCCATGGGTATACCACCTACCATACCTCCAGGCATATCTGAAACCCGCTCTTCCAGCTCCTTTAAGCTGGATTGGATTTTAGAAAGATCAGGGCTTTGTGCTTGATGAGACTGCACTGACCTTGGAGGGGGAGGAGCCACAGGAGCAGATACACTGTCTTTAGACCTACTTTGCTCTTCACGTATCTTACGTAGAGCAGTGAGAGTTGGAGACTCTTTTTTATCACTTTCGGCAGCGCGGTCTTTACCACCTTCTGCTAAAGCGGAAAAACGGGCGGCTGGTGACAGGCGTGGTTTAGCTGGTTTTTCTTTGTTTGTAACACCACCAGCACCTCCAGCAGGAGATTTTTCTCCATTACTCGCAGGACTTGGGCAGGCCGTAACCTCAATAACGGTATCACCTAAACCGCCACCCCCTTTTTCACGAATTGACCGTGTTGAAAGAATTACTGCATCAGCGCCAAGTTCTTCTTTGACCGCCAGCAGTGCTTCACGCATATCCCGCGCCCTAAAAGTTGAAATTTTCATAAGTTAACCATTCTTTTCCGTCAAAATTCTAATATCAAGAGATGGATATAGTACCCAAGGATTTAATTGAAATATTTGCAGGAACCTCGTTTTGTGAAATCACCACTAAATGTGGTATCGAAGATTCTGTCGCCTGCTTAACAAAAGGTCGAACCCGTGTTCCTGTTATAATTATTGGTTGAATAACCTGTGATGCTACCTGCTCAACAGCATCTCTAACCTGGTTTAAAAATAGGCTAGTTGTACGTGGAGCAAGAGAGAGATAAGAACCATACTCACCATCGACAATAGCCTCACCAATCATATTTTCTGCCTCAGGTCCCATTACCAAAGCTGAAAGGTTGCCATCTTCATCAAGATATTTACCCACCAAAGAGCGGGACAACGATTGACGAACCAACTCAACCAACTGCTGTGGCTGTTTGATAACCTTGGCATAATCGGCCATGGTTTCCAAAACAGTCGTCATATCGCGAATTGATACACGCTCCCGCAGTAGACCTTGTAGAACTTTTTGTATGCCACCGAGGTTAACAACATTTGGTACCAACTCATCAACCAGTTTTGGCTGTTCTTTAGTAACCAGATCAAGTAAGTTCTGTACCTCTTGACGGTTTAACATCTCATGGGCGTGACCGTTAACTAGCTCTGTAATATGGGTTGCAAGTACAGTTGCTGCATCCACAACAGTATAGCCAAGCATTTCAGCACGCTCTTTATCATTTGCAGATATCCAAACAGCAGGCAGACCAAAAGCTGGTTCAGTTGTTTTTGTTCCCTCAACTTGTCCGGTTATTGTACCACCTTCCATGGCCAAATAGTGTCCGGGCTTCAACTCACCATAACCAACCTCAACACCTTTAATATAGAACGCATACTCACCGGGTCTAAATTGCAGGTTATCTTTAATATGGATAGGCGGAACAATAAAACCCATATCAGTAGCAAACTGTTTTCTAATGGAACGGATTTTATCTAGTAGTGTACCGTTTTGACTCTCATCAACTAATGAGATCAAGCCGTAGCCCACATCCAAGCGTAGGAGATCCAGGGCCAAGAAGCTTTCAATTGGCTCTTCTTCTTGGGTCTCTTCTTGAGCTTGAATAGCTTCCTCTTGAAACTCAACTTTCTCTTTTTTCTCAATCCGTCTAAATATAAAGAAGGACCATATACCCATAAGTATAGAGAGAATTGAAAATGGTATAGTAGGCATACCAGGGATAACAGCAAAAACACCCAAAACACCAGCACTGATTAAAATAACACGTGGCTTACCAGCAATCTGGGAACCCATATGGTCAGCAAGATGTTGATCAGATGAAGCGCGAGTAACAAGAAAACCAGCAGCAGTAGAGATAATAAGAGCAGGTATTTGCGCCACCAAACCGTCACCAACGGTTAAGATAGTATAAATATTAGCAGACTCTCCAGCTGATAAACCTTGCTGGGCAACGCCAATAATAAAACCACCAATAATGTTGATTAAAGTGATTAAAATACCTGCAACAGCATCACCACGAACAAATTTAGAAGCACCATCCATGGCTCCGAAGAATTCAGACTCCTCTTCAATATCTTTACGTCGCTGCTTGGCTTCAGATTCGGAAATAAGACCAGAGTTTAAGTCGGCATCAATAGCCATCTGTTTACCAGGCATTTTATCCAAAGTAAATCTAGCTGCAACCTCTGCGATACGTCCAGCACCCTTTGTAATAACAACAAAGTTGATGATAACCAAAATAGTAAAGACGATAACACCAACAACAGGATTACCACCAACAACGAACTGTCCAAACGAGCGGATAACCTCGCCAGCTGCCCCCTCACCTTCTGCTCCATGAAGAAGAATCAACCTTGTTGTTGAGATGTTTAGAGCCAGACGGAGCATTGTAGATATCAAAAGCACACTGGGAAAAGATGAAAATTCCAAGGGCTTATGGACATACACTGTCGTCATAAGAATGACAATCGCAAAGGAGATGTTGACTGAAAGAAAAAGATCCAATAACCAAGAAGGCATAGGAAGAATCATCACAGCAAGTATTATGATGATACCAAATGCCATTACAAGATCATTAAGACCCTTTAAACGTGCTATGAAGTTAGGCATTGTAATTGCAGCCAAAATACTCTCCCAAACTCAAATCTTGCTACATTAAGTAGACCTGTTAAAAACAGTAAAAAAATAATAAATAGTCCAGATATTTAACAACGAAAGACTATTCATCAAAGTTAGAACACGCAATTTACGAGCCATTAACAATGCAATTGCTGATTTTTTTAATTTTGATTTTCAAAAGTAAGAAATAAGAGGGGGGGTGCTATGGAAGTTTTATGCTATAATTTTTTTATATTTCAATAATTTAACAAAACTATTAGTACATCAAAAAATATCTACTAGTTTATCCAGCAGCGCAATTTTCGCTACAGTAAATATGCTCTCCACGCTTAAAAACTGTCTCTTTGGGGGTCCATGTACCACATTTGACACACTGGACAAGAATAGGTCCATCCCCCTCTTCTACTTTAGGAGAAGAGGTTAAAAAGCGAGAAAGAAAATACTGCACAACTCGCGCCAGTAGGTAGAATAGAGCTGTAAGCAAGAGTGTTCTTATAATAGTACCCATATTTCTAGTATACTATTAATACCCCTGCTCTTCAATTTACTACTAGCTTTGCAGCTATTATCCTAGAAACGGCAGTTGTAAGCACGCACCTAGCGCAACCTATTGATTCACCTAGCATATCAGGGGAAAGTCTTATCACCAATAAGGTGACCGCGATTTCCCCTGATACAACAAATAAATCAATAGATTACAATATGCACGCACTTCCAACTGCCGTTTTTTGGATTATCCTAAGATATGGAGGTTTTTGAAATTTATCAGGAATAGTATCTTGTTTCACCCAACAAACAAGAAAAATGTCTCATAACCCGACAAGATGTCTTCATTTATCTCTAAATTCACAAGATAAATGAACATATATTGCATACATTAAAGCAAATTCAACTGCTAAATATGGGGTTTTTTGGATCTATACCTGTGTTTTAACAAGGTTTTCTTGGGCTATATCTGCCATTGGTTCTTCTAATACGCCAGAGACCAACTCCTCTTGGGGGCTTTTTGTATCTTCATCAACTTTTGTATCCCGACCAAAAAGTGTCTCCATTAAAATTCTAGCTAAATTAGCTTTAATCTGGACATCATTTGAGTACACAGTAGGATTTCGTGTAGATAGCTTTTCGCCACCAGAAGCTGCTAGTCCTGAAGATGAAAATTCAACAACATCAGTTGGCGCGGCTCCAGAATCCCTTGAAACCGGGGTTTCTACCCTGCTTGTGCCTTTATTATTATATCCTGTTTGTGGAGTTGAAGCCGGGCTAGGGATGTGCATAACACCTCCGAATAAATGTTTTTTTAAAAAAAATATATACAACCGTTGTGAGTAATACCTAGAACAGACTAGAATAGGTCCAACAATTGATACCCTACTTATCGGTCAGAGATACCAAAAGCTAAAATTCTAATGCTACAATTTTTTAAAAAACTTGGTTTTAATGAACCTTTCACACTCTCTATCATGGCGGTTGTTATCGGTGTGGTTGTTGGGTATGGGGCTATTTTATTTCGTACTTTAATCGAAATATTTCAACATATGTTCATGGGCAGTGGACAAGAAAACGTTGTTGAAATTTTATCTGGCCTCACTTGGTGGCAAATAGTACTTATGCCTATGATCGGGGGAGCAATTATCGGCCCCTTGGTCCATTTTTTCTTTCCTGGTTCTCGTGGTCATGGTGTTCCTGAGGTTATGTCTGCGGTTGCGCTCAAAGGAGGCAAAATGAACTTAAGAGACGGGCTGGGTAAAATGGTGGCCTGCTCTCTCTCTATAGGAAGTGGTGGTTCAGTAGGACGTGAAGGCCCGGTGGTCCACTTAGGTGCGACTATCGCATCGGTTTTAGGCTCTAAATTACAACTATCTACCCGGCATATGCGGGTTATAGTCGGTTGTGGTGCTGCTGCTGGTATTGCTGCCTCATTTAACGCTCCAATTGCAGGTGTTATGTTTGCTCTGGAAGTTATTTTGGCTGATTATGGCTTGGCTACCTTCTCACCTATTGTTCTCTCGTCTGTTATTGCTACGGTTATTGCTCGTCTACACCTTGGAGATTTTCCAGCTTTTATTGTCCCCCACTACACCTTGGTATCTGCCTTGGAAATACCGGCATATGTAGGTCTTGGTGTGGTTTGCGGAATTACTGGTATTATCTTCATGAAAATACTGTTTAAATCAGAAGACCTCTTTACCCGTATTCCTATACCGCGTTATTTAAAACCTATTATTGGCGGTTTTTTATTAGGGTTAATAGCTCTTATTTTTCCACAGGTTATGGGTGTTGGTTACGACACCATGAACATGGCTCTACTTGAAGAGATGGCTGGCCCACTCATGCTCTCTTTGATATTGGTTAAAATTTTTGCCACTTCAATTACTCTTGGCAGCGGTTTCTCCGGTGGTGTTTTTACTCCCAGTTTGTTTTTAGGAGCTATGGTTGGGGGCAGTTACGGTATAGTTGCCCATAGTTTTTTTCCTGCTATTTCAGGGGGGCCAGGTGCATATACTTTAGTTGGTATGGGGGCGATGGCAGCCTCTGTATTGGGTGCTCCCATCGCATCCATACTTATTCTGTTCGAATTAACTGGTGACTATCGCATAATGCTTGCTTTGATGGTGGCATCTATTGTTGCCACAGTTTTAATTAACCAAGTATACAAAGACTCTGTCTACACAGGAGCATTACGCCGTCACGGTATCGACCTGCGATCTGGACGTGAAGTAGGATTACTGCGCCAAATTTCCATCTCTTCCGTTATTAGTCGTGAGTTTGAAACGATCCCTGAGACAATGACCATTAAGCAATTTAAAGTCCGTCTTCATAATAGCCAGGATGATATCTTTTTGGTAATCAACGACGAGGGCGAGTTAAGTGGAGTTGTCTCCTTCCGCAATATTCGTGGTGTTGCATTTGAACCAGGACTTGAAGAACTGGTCTTAGTACGAGACATCGCCACCAAAGAGGTTATAACTCTAACCCCTAAAGATGACCTCCAAATTGCTTTTCACCTGATGGATGACAATGATGTACAGCACCTTCCTGTTGTTGCAGAAAATAATCCTGGACAGGTTTTAGGCGTGGTTACCAACCATGATATGGTTAGGGCTTATAATAAAGCTCTTATGGAGAGAGAAACAGGGGCGCAAACCTAGTAACTGCTTTTAGAAACTAGCTTATACAACTTCTATATCTACTAAATTATACTCACAGTTAAAAAAACCATCTACTCCTCCCTTGAAGGACTTTCATGGCAATTCAGGATATTCTCTCTAATCTTAACAAACCACAACTAGAAGCAGTAACAGCCAGAGGTAGCGCAGTTATGGTTCTAGCTGGGGCTGGCTCCGGTAAAACCAGGGTATTAACAAGGCGTTTGGCCCACCTTATTACCGCAGACTCCCTCTACCCCAACCAAATTTTAGCTGTGACCTTCACCAACAAAGCTGCGAGAGAAATGCGTGAACGTGTCATGGAGATGTTAGACCTTGATATTGTAACTGCTCGCTCTTTGTGGATTGGTACTTTTCATGGTATGGGCGCAAGAATACTGCGAATGAATGCTGAAAAGTTGGGATATGATAGCAATTTTATAATTCTTGATAGCTCAGAGCAGGAACGAATTGTTAAAAAGCTGGTTGCTGATCTCCATTTTCAATCCACCTTCTGGACACCAAAAAAACTAGCAAACGCTTTTTCTCGTTGGAAAGATGACGGCCTTGCCCCAGACGATTTAACTACTGACCATATTCGCTCTTTGGGCGAGCTAGAACAGATAAGTTCACTTTTTAACCACTATCAAGATGAACTACGCCGTACCAACAGCATGGATTTTGGCGATTTGCTGGCTAAATGTTTAGAGCTATGGCAAAAACACCCTGAAACCTTAGATAACTTTCGCAGCCGTTTTCTTCATGTATTGGTTGATGAATATCAAGATACCAACCGGGTACAGTACAATTGGATGCGACAAATTGCAGAAGGTCACGGCAATTTATGTGTGGTGGGTGATGATGACCAATCCATATATAGCTGGCGTGGTGCAAGGTTGGATAATATTCTAAGGTTTGAAGAAGATTTCCCCAAAACCAAAATTATTCGCCTAGAGCAAAACTACCGCTCCAGTGGAAATATTCTAAAAGCAGCCTCGCAGTTAATCAACCACAACACAGGGCGCATGGAGAAAACCCTCTGGACTGACGGTGAAAAAGGTCCACAAATTGTGCGTTACCAAGCCGAAGACGGCGTTGATGAAGGGCGTTTTGTGGCCCAAGAAATTTTTCGGCAGTGTGGTCACGGCAGGTTCGGAAACGCAGCAATTTTGGTGCGGGCTTCTCGTCAGACCCGAGCTATCGAAGAAGCATTAAATAGAGAGTTAATTCCTTATTTAGTGGTTGGTGGCTTGCGTTTTATGGATAGAGCAGAGGTAAAAGATGCAGTAGCCTACCTAAGGCTTGCCTATTCATCCCGTGATGACCTAGCCTTTGAGCGTATTATAAACAACCCAAAACGCAAAATCGGCCCCAGTGCCCTTGCAGCAATACAAGAGAGAGCAAAAGAGTGTAACGGCTCTCTTATGGAAGGCTCTAAACATATTATTGCCGAAAAACGTCTAGGGCCAGCAGTAAGAAAAAAACTGCAAGAGTTTGTAGATATGATTGATGAGGCAAGCCAGATGCTAAGTTCTGATGAGCATCCTGAGAGTGCTTTGGACTATCTGCTAGATGAGTCCGGCTATAGGGAATCTCTAAATAACACCGAGAGAGAGATTGATAAACGGGGCAACTTAGATGAGCTGCGCACACTACTAGTACAAGGTGATGATCTACCCGGATTTTTAGAAAGAGCAGTGCTAGATTCTGACCCCAACGGTGAAAACGGCAACATAGATGAAGATAAAGTAGTAGTCTCCACACTCCACGCTGCAAAGGGGTTGGAGTTTCCCATGGTTTTTCTAGTGGGCCTAGAAGAAAACCTCCTCCCCCATAAAATGGCAGTAGAAGGAAATGAAGCTGGACTAGAAGAAGAACGCAGACTTCTATACGTAGGCATGACAAGAGCCAAAGAAAAACTATACCTATGCCACGCCAAACGCAGGCTAATGTACAACCGTTATGAACCAGCCCTACCATCAAGGTTTCTAAAAGAGCTACCCACAGAAACCATAGAAGTAAAAGGAATGCGTCTATCAGTAAGCTCTGGAGCAAGCTTTAGACCCGGAGCAGCCCTTAGACCACCTAGAAGGAACTTTAGAAAGTTTTGATATAGGGGTTTATATTTGATGAATGGATGGGAGTACACAAAGTAATTAATTATTAATTTGGTCAAATGTCTGCTTCCTAGTATAATCCTAGAAAAGCAGACATATTAGGAATTTTGAG
>JADGBW010000007.1 GCA_015231305.1 Magnetococcales bacterium
GATAAGGTGTGGAGGCTTATATGATTATAAAAATATTAAACAAGGTTAGTCTGGCTCCTACAGTTGTGCTTTGTAGTCTGTTTTTTCTGTTATTGGGTGGGTGTGGATCTACATCTAACAAAGACGCAATAGTTATAGATCCTAAACAGCTACCAACAAAAGAAGCTGATAAAAGTGTAGATAAACCACAATTTCCCAAAAATGTAGCTATGCTTCCATTTAAAAATTCAACTAAAAATGAAGAAGCAAGCCGGGCTGTTCGCAGGACAATGTTTAACCATTTTGCTGCTAAAAACTATTATTCTTTGCATATGCAAGAGGTAGATAGGCGACTTGGTTTGGCAAACATTTCTCCAAGCCAAACAATGAGCAAAAAAGAGATAAAACAGGTTGCAGATGTCCTTGGGGTAGATGGCCTTATAATTGGTGAAGTAATAAATTATGATAAAATTTTTGCAGGTATTTATGCACAAGTTTCTGTGGGGGTAAAGTTACAATTTGTTGCTAAAGATGGTCGTATAATTTGGCAAGGGAAAGAAGTTATAAGAAAACATGAAGGGGGTATTTCAGCAAGCCCAGTAAGCATGATATTGCAAGTGGTTGCGTCTGCTATGCATATTCAAGATATAAATCTGTTTCGTGCTGCCGATGAAATGGGGCGTAAAGTAGTTAATAAAATACCAGAACCCAAAAGGCTGTCCATAGGTTTAATGCAAAATATTAAACGTGTTGTCCATGATGGTACTGCCCGCCACCTTCGCTATGGTGATGTGCTAACAATAGCTATAGAGGGAACTCCTGGACAAAAAGGGTATGCTCGTATTCAAGGTTTACCAGTAGTACCACTTATTGAAGGTGAGCCAGGCTTTTATAATGGTGAGTTGGCAGTACCGGCTGATGTAGATATGAATGGGGTTGTTGTTACCGGAATACTAGAAGATGATCAAGGAAGACGTGGTGAAAAAATTGCTACAACTGGCTATCTTTTTATTGATAACACACCACCAGAACCTATTAACAACCTTAAAGTAAACGGTCGCAATGGTAAAGTTAATCTCTCTTGGCAAAGTAGTAACAATGAAGATATTGACTTTTTTGAAATTTTAAGTGCTTCTACTGCTAATGGACCGTTTGAAGTATTAGCATCAACTAGAGATAATCATTTTGAGCAGACAGGTTTAGACAACTTTGTCGATAAATATTATCAAATTGTAACTCTTGATAAAGCAGGAAACCGTAGTAAAAAAGTGGTTGGTAGTGCTCGTCCTGTTCCAGACCCTAGGTTTTTAACAGCCAAAGCAGTAGGGCAACTTATACCTGTTAAATTAAGCGGAATAAACATATTAACCGCAGCAGGTGGCCCATATTTAATTCAAGATAAGGTAGAATTGACCCCTGATGGGGTTCTGCTGGTAGAGCCAAATAGTGAAATTAAACTAACTTTAGCTGGTCAGATTATAGTGCATGGAGAGCTTAAAATATTTGGCAATACTACTAAGCCAGTAATAGTTAGCGGACGTGATGGTATGGAGTTTGGCACTTTTGTAAATCTTGATAGTACAAAACCAGTGCTAATAAAAGGAGTGGAGATAAAAAGGGGTGGGGTTCCAATTATAATTAACTCTGGTAAACCATATATTGATGAGGTTAAAATTTTTTCCAGCAGCTATAATGCCTTTGAAATAAAGGGTTCAAGCCAGCCAGTTATCAGTAACTCATTAGTGCAAGGTGGGCAGGGCGGGGTGGCTATAATATCTGAAAATGCCAGACCTCGTATAGAAAATAACCAGTTTATAAATAATGGCCCTGTACACATTTATTGTTCTTCACCTTATCTTATAAAAGCTACTGGCAACAGCTGGCAGCAACCTGATATTTCTTCTCCAGCAGCACTTTTAAAATCTGAAGGATGTACTTTTGAATTGGAGTGATCTATGAATACTGGTTTATATAGGCTGAGTATTTTATTTACCGTTACCTTAACATTATTTTTTATTCCGTTATCAGCTATAAGTGCTACAGGTGAGGTTATTGAATATATCGGTAGCAATGGTGCAATAAACTGGAGTAAAGGCCAGGTGGTTGTAGAGAGCACTTCTGATGAAAGTCGTTCTCGTTATAAGGCATGTCGTGCCTCTATGGTAACAGCTCAACGAGAGTTGATTGAAGTTATAGGTCAAGTACGAGTTGACTCTGAAACTATTGTTAATGAAGGAGTGCTTTCTAAAGATCTTATTAAATCAACAGTACGAGGCAAGCTTCGGGGAGGGCGTGTTATTGCCCGAACCAGAAACAGCGATGGCACATGTACAGTTAAAATGTCTGTGGCGATAGCCGGCCCTTTAGCTAGTATGATTTTTCAACATCAAGATAAAACCCAAAAACCAGAACAACCAACAAGACCTACAGTTAGAAATGCTCAAGAGTTAGCTATGGATCTTCTGCCCCTACAAAAATCTATAGCCAAACTTGATGAACGCATAGGTAAAATTGAAGAACTCCTTCAATCTCAACCTGATCTTGTTAACAATTTAAATCAAATTGTAGCAACCCAACTGCCAACAGGGTTGGTGGTTGATGTAAGGGGAAGTAATTTTATTCCATCAGTATCTCCGAAACTAAGAGAGATTAATGGAAAAATAATTTTTCCTGAAAATTCAGCTTTAAGCCAAAGTAACGGACATTTAGTATCACTTTTTATGAATGATCTTTCACGAGCGCAAAATCATCCAAAAGTAGGAGAGCGACCTCTCGTTATAAAAGCGTTGCAAACCTGGGAGAAGTCTCGTACCGAACTAATATTAGATGATAATTCTGCCAACAAGGTAACCCAACTGGTTAATAACGGTCTTTCTGGTAAGTTTCCTGTTATTATTGTTTTAGATTGATTTTTTTTTACCTAGTGGAATAACTTGGCAAATGAAAAAAATAGCAATATTTTTACAAACTACATTAAAAGTAAAAACATACAAACCTATTGTATTTAATAGGTTAGCTATCTCTATTTTGCTAATTTGTCTATTATCTGTTTTTCCTGTTAGCCAGAGTATGGCAAGCAGAACATTGTTAGGTAAAGTTGAAAAAATAGTTGGTGATGTTAGAATTTCCAAGGGCTGGAAAAAAATGAAACCCGCCCAAGATGGACAGAAAATCTATAGTGGAGATAAAATAAAAACTTTTAAGGATTCTCGCCTATATATTCGGTTTAAAGATGGAGCTGACTTTAAACTAGGAGAGAAGACATCCTTACGTTTAAAGCACTCATTATTAAATAAAGGGGCTTTAAAAAAGCGGACGAATAATTCCGAATTACTAAGCGGTACTCTTTGGGCATCTGTTAACCCTCTGAAGAAAAAAGCCATATTTGTTATAGAGTCACCAACAGCTGGTGTTAGTATACGCGGTACAGAGTTGATGGCTGTAGTGGATGAAAATGTAAGCACATTTTTTTTAAAAAGCGGTACATTACAAGTAACAGGTGGTGACACTCAACATATATTGGCAGCAGGAGAGATGACCGCTAATATTGGCAATCGTCGTCTTATAACCCCAATTGCCATAAAAGGTCGTAAAGGTTTAAAAGAGGTACAAAATAAAATTGAAGAGGCTACCTCTATGGATAGTGCCTCAAGCCTTAAAAAGCGACAAAATTATGGCGAGATTTTAGCACGTTTTTATATCAACTATTCTAGCTATTTGGTTGATTCTGGTAGTTATTATGATGCAATTACCCTTCTTTTGATGGCTCAATCTATAAATAAAGATAGTGATAGATATGCTGAAATATCTAGCTTAATTGCAAATGTAAATGCACGATTTTTAAAAGCTTATGACGAGGCTTCCTATCATTATCAAAATATTATAGATAACTATCCCCATAGCCCATATTATGAAGTAACCCTTTTTCATTATGGGCTGCTGCTTCAGGCTCAAGGTGATGTTGAAGGGGCTACAAGGCTGTTTAATCGCTATTTAAAAGAGTATCCCCAAGGAAAACACTCTAAAACCATAAGAGAGACTATTATAAACAAATAATAAGCCTTTGTTTAATTTGAAAAAATTTAAATTGAAAGTTGTTTTTCTATGTTGTCCAATATATTTTTAGCAAAATTTGTATAGCTTTTATTAATGCAAATTTTTTCTACGGGTTCAATAGGTAGTTTCAAAATAGATTCATGCATCTCTTCTTTATTACGATACCATAAACAAGAGTTATTCCAATTGATATTATGGGTAGGTAGTCTACAGTCATATACAATGGGTATTGTTCCGCATGCACTTGCCTCTGCTAATCTCTGGCTACCAAGATCAAAAGGGTGAGGCGAAAGTGTATATTTAGCTGAGTTGTAAACATCCGCAACTGCTTTACCATGGGGTAGCTCTCCCTTATAAAAAGGTTTTACTAGGGCATTCTTTTCCCAATATCGACCATATACCTCAATCTCAATTTTATCAGATAGTTCACATAACCATTCAACAGATATATCTCGCACAATATATGACCAATAGCGAAATATAATTTTATCTTTTGTTAAACCAGATGAATGTGTGAATTGGTTAAGATATTCATCTGTCATAGCTTTGCCAGCAGATAAATGGTCTTTTAGCTCTGCAACCAATTTTTTTGCTTGGGGCGTGTCGTCAATAAAGTCTATATATGATGAGGCTATTATAACGACCTTGTTTTTTCTTTTATTATTTTGATTGTAAAAAATATCCTCATCATAACAGAACTCTTGTCTTAAAATATTTTTTATCCCACATTTTATTAAATAAGAGTCAATTTTTTTATCTATGGAGTAGACAATATCCCGCTTACGCTGCTTAATTTGTCTGCCTTCGGTAATTTCTGGCATGAGGTCTTGCCACCAACTAACTGCAAATGTGTCTGGGTGTAGGTTTTGGTTGTTTATATGGTTGATGTTGACTATTAGATGGGGATCAAATTCCAATTGGTTTTTTTTAAACTGATATTGACCTAGATGTTCTCTTTCATCTTTTTCAATTAAAAAAAGTACTTCACAACCATTTTTACGAAACCCATTAACAAGGTCTCTAGCATTATACTGCATAACAGTGGTCAAAATTGATGATACAATCATAACACGTAGTGGCTTGCCAGATATGAACTCTGGTTTAAGGTTTCGACATTTTTCTTTGTATGAATCGATTAACTGTTTACGTGCAATATTTGCTTGTGCCAAGTCTGCTGCAATCTTATAAGCCTGCTCTCTTTCTTTCTGGCAGCTAGGGTCAAATTCAACATGGATGTTTAAATCAAATATTGTTGTGGTAAAAAAATCTATAAAATTATCTGTGTCAATTTGTATAAGATTTTTAGGTAAATTATCATTTGGCTTTTTACCCAAAAAATAACAGAGCTGCGGTAGTGATGATGCTTTGCTATGGATAATACGGTTTTTTTGTTTAGCAATAACTACGGCATTTTCAGGTTTAATAAAAAATGTATTATGAATGGGGGTTGTTGTTGGTGGTATATAATCAGGATTATAATAGTTAGAAAGTTTAGTGTAATAATTTTCAAGGGTATAAAGGTTCATACCTTTAAAAACTTCTGCAAGAGCACTAAATAATTGTGGGTTGTATGCATTATACTGCAACCCTTGGTTTAATAGTGTTATTGCTTCATTATACTTTTGCTGGGCAAGGTATATTTTATATAATTTTAAGTGGGTAATATAATAATCTGACTTTGCATTAATAGCATCTTTATATCGGTTTTTTGCTGGTTCTATTTTACCGCTATCAAACAGACCATCTCCTAACAGGTTAAGATATATATGGTTGTTTGTTTGTAAAAGAACTGCTTTAGAAGAGTGGAAAATCCATTTATCAGAAAGTTTTAAAGTCTTGCAAGTTAAAGCAGTAAAGTAATGAAGCTCAGCATCGTCGGGGGCCATGTTAATGGTTGATTCTAATATTTGCAGCGCATTTTCAAAATCTGAGTTTTCGTAATATAAAAGAGCCTTATTTATTAACTCTTGTATGATTTTGGCTTTTTCAATATCGCTGCTGTTGTCTGGCATATTTAAACTCTAAATATAAAATTCACTTACTATTGGCTCTTTATTCTTTTTTTTCATTTGTGATTGGACGATAATCTCTTTTTTAACAAAGTCTGGTACAAGTTCTTTAACAAGCTTTTGAGTCATTGCTTCCATATAGATAATTCCGTTGTGACTTAAAAAATATCCTTTAGCGTTTTTACCAACCTTTATAGTTGCCATTATATCACCCTTTATATGCTGTATATTCTTGCTTAAGCCAAATTAGTTAGTTGGCGGTACAACTACCTGATATGGGTTTAACAGTTTTTATGAATTTAATTGCATTGTGTCGTTATGAGCATTCCAACAAATACCTGTCACTTTATTGGTATAAATATTTTGTTGGCTTATGCTAAATGAAACAATAACTTGAGATAGGAATCTCTCTTTTAATACCTAATCTCGATATAATTCAGAATAAATATAGAGCATGAACTATGCCATGGTGTGATGATGGTTAATTGTAAATTAAAAATTAAATAATGTGTTTTAGTATAAAATAGGTAACGCTTTAGATGTAGGTACTTATTAACGAAGTCCAGTGCTTACGGGTTTTTTTAGTCAAACCATACCAATATAATTAAAAAGCTGATTAATTGTTTAGGTGGTTTTCTTAACACACCAGCTCTTCCACATAGTTCGAAAAGCTGCCCCCATATTTTTCGAGAACTCTTTTCCGTCACAAAGAGAAGATTTTTTAACACGTGAACGAATTTTCTTGCGGTATTTTTTTAATTTTATAGGGTCATTGGCAAGCAGTACTGCTTTTTCTATATACTCATTTATATTTTGGGCAATAAGTTCATCTAAGCCAACTTGTGTAAGAATACTTGCTCCTACGCGAAAGCTATGGCGGTCACCTTGCAAGGTTATAACAGGCATACCCATCCATAAAGCTTCACAGGTTGTTGTGGTTCCGTTGTAGGGGAAGGTGTCTAAACAGATATCACCTTTAGCATAGGTGGCCAAATGGTCTTGGGTATTCTCTACTCTTGGTAAAAGGGTTAATCTAGTTGCATCAATAGACTCTTGTTCAAACATTGTTAAATAACGGTCTTTTACAGATTGACAACTCATAGATTTGCTTTTGATAAGTAACCTTGAATCAGGAACATTATTTAATATATTAGCCCAAACTTTAACTACATCAGCAGAAATTTTTGCTAAATTATTAAAGCTTACAAATGTAACATATCCATGTTGTTTCATGTTTAGTGGGGCAATATCAGGGGTTTGTGATGGTGGGTTATAGTTGAGAAAACCATTTTCTAACCGAAATAACTCCTCTACACAATATTTATCTGCGTCGCCTTGAGGGTCAGCTATATTGTCAGTTATTCTATAGTCTATAGCATCTAATCCTGTGGTATTAGGATAGCCCAAATATGTTGCCTGAATAGGTGCAGGTCTCCTTGCAAATACTAACAACCGATTGTTTTTTGTATGACCTGACAGATCAACCAAAATATCTATCTTGTCAGACTTTATCATCTCTACAACTGCATCATCATTTTTTTCGAAAATATTCCGCCATTTTGGGATATCTTTTTGCAGGTTTTGTGTGACTGTATCTTCTATATTTGAGTTAGAATAGCAGTGGAATAAAAATTTCTTTTTATTATAAGATTTAAATAAAGATTCAAGAAAATAGCTGACAGAATGTTTGTGAAAGTCACCAGATACAAACCCTATATGTAAAAGTTTATTTGGATTATTGCTTTTTTGGTGAGTACATACAGATGATGTTAAATTTTGCGTATGGTAAGTGTTCCACTGTTTGTGTTGGTTAAGTATACTTTGTAAATCACCATTAGAATATTGTAAACATAACAAAAAATTACTATGTGCTTCATGGAAGTCTGGTTTTATTTCTATCGCTTTTTTGTAGCAATTAAGTGCTTCGTCTATTCTACCTTGGGCTTTTAGGGTAGCAGCTAAGTTGCTAAAGGCTTCAACATAGTTAGGTTTTATTGTAATGGCGTTTTGAAAGCATATTACAGCATCGTCTAGCCTGTTTTGGGTGTTAAATAAGTTGCCAAGATTATAATGGGCTTCACTAAAACCAGGTTTAATAGAAACAGCTTTATTATAACAATTAATAGCTTCAACCAATTTACCTTGCTCTTTAAATACTACACCAAGGTTACAAAGTACCTCCGCACTGTCTGGTGATAATTCAAGGGCTGTTTTAAGGCTTTTAACCGCCTCATCTAGTTTGCCTTGTTCAAGAAAAATAACACCAATATTACCGTGTGCTAATGCATTTTTAGGGTTTAATTCAATAGCTTTTTGCAGAGATAAAATAGCATCGTCAAGTTTGCCCAGCTCTTTGTAGGTGTTGCCAAGGTTGCTGTGGGCATCGTAAAAGTCTGGTTTTATAGATATTGCTTTTTGTAAACAAGCTATAGCATTATCAAGTTTACCTTTATCACATAGAGTGGCTCCGAGATTACAGAGAGCTTGGGCAAAGTTTGGTTCAATTGATAGTGCATTATTATAGCTATCTACAGCATCATCTAGCTCACCTTTATCTTTTAGACTGTTACCAAGATTATAATGGGCTACGTGATAATCTGGCTTTATAGCAACTGCTTTTTTAAAGCTTAAAATCGCCTCATCATTTTTACCTTGCTCTTTAAGGGCTGCTCCAAGGTTACAGTGAGCTTGAGCAAAATTTGGTTGAACTTCTAATGTATTTTGGTAAAAGCTAATGGCTTCGTCTACACGACCTTGCTCTTTTAAGATATTTGCAAGATTGTAGTGAGCGTCACTTAAGTCGGGTTGATTAATAATAGCCTGTTGATAACAGATTATTGCTTCATCAAATTTACCTTGAGATCTTAAAGCAGAGCCTAAGTTGCTAAGAGTTGCAGTGTGTTTTGGCTGAATTTCAAGAACTCTATTATACCAAAAAATAGCTTCGTTTATATGGCCAGATTTATGTAGAGCAGCACCTTTTTGTAAATAAGTTTCGGTTTGTTCTTCAAGGCTTAGCTCTTCAATTTTGGGTATTGTATCATTTTTAACACCTTTTAAATATTCTTTATACTGGCTGTTTTCTGGGTCTAAATTAATTGCTGTCTTTAAAACCTCTATAGCCTCACTTTTTCGGCCAACAGGATAAAGTGATGTACCTAAATTATAGAAAAGTAGGGCGCTACTATCATCAATATTTATAGCATTTTGAAATTGCTCGATGGCTAAGTCGTGACGGTTGATCTTTTGAGCTATAACACCAAGCAAATTAATTATGCTAACGTTATTAGGAATCAACTGCAAAATAGCAACGCAAAGTCTGTCAGCCTCGTTATAACGTTCAGCATTAATAAGGCTAACAGCTCTGTTATAAGCCTCATCAATAGTTAAGCCAGTTGTTTCGCTATTTTCTGGTTGTGCCGGTGTATTTTCATTCATAATTATTTCACTATTAAGTGGTGTTTTAACAATAGCCAACCATTTTGCCATACACTTTGGCAAAGTCAATTAATATGCGCTTTTCATCAACAACAATTTATTAAATTAGATGAGCTGTTTTTGTTTTTGTTGTTTTTTGCTCCACACTTGCCAGGCCTTACTAAGCTCTTTTTCTAAATCATAAGAGAATTTAACGTGATCGCAAAGAGGAGAGTTCTTAGTTTTTTTATGTAAATCTTTTTTTATTAAAGTCAATTTTTCAGGGTCATTAATTAGATCCAAAACCAGCTGTATATATTCGCTAAAACTATTAGTAACTAGTTTTTCAAGGCCCATAGAGATAAGAATACTGGCTGAGTGACGGCCAGCAAAAGTATCTCCAATTGTTGTAATTACTGGTACACCCATCCAAAGAGCTTCAAAGCTAGTTAAACCTCCTGAATAAGGTAGTGTGTCTAAAGCAATATCAATTTCGTTATATTTTGCTAGTAGTTGAGGGTGGGATAATTGACCTGAAATAATTATTCTATTTTTATCAACTCCTGCATTTACAAAAAAACTGTTAATTCTATTGGCTGTGTAATGGTTGTCCATACCCTTATAGATAAGAAGTAGGTTAGTATTAGGAGCTTTTATAAGGATCTGCGACCACACATGAAGCATTTTATAATTTATTTTAGTAGGGTTTCCAAAGTTACCTAGAAAAATACGAGATGATCTTTTACTGACTGTTTTTGGAGCATATGGAGGAGGAGTGTAAGATACCCAGGAATCAGGTAGCCTAATAATGTTTTCTGTATAATATTTATCTTCATAATCTTTTATATAGTGCTTATCAGCAATAAGATAATCCATTGTTGGTAAACCAGTTGTACCGACATAACCAGCCCAGCTTATTTGTATAGGGGCAGGCTTTTTTGCAAATACAATGAGTCTGTTTTTTGATGTATGTCCGCCAAGATCAATTAATATATCAACCTTATCATCATAAATACGTTGGGCAAGTTCACTATCTCCCATGCTATCAGTGTTAAGCCAACTGTCAGAATAACCTTGTAAAATTTTAGTAAACTCGTCTGGTTTACGGTCTGAATAACATATTATTTCAAACTTATTGCGTTTGTGATGTTTTAAAAATCCTGCAACAAAATAACCAACAGGGTGTAAACCAAGGTCATAGGATACTAGAGCTATACGTAATCTACGGTTAGTTGAGGTGTCATTATCAAAGCTAAAAATTTCTGTCTTTTGATAAGAGAGAAGATTGCTTGCCCATTTTTTATGAATTTCAAATAGATTACCCAATGTTTGATTAGGAATATATTGACAGCAAAATAACAGGTTGCTGTGAGCATCCTCATAATCTGTTTTTATAGCTACTGCTTGTTTAAAGCTGGCAATGGCTTCTTGAAGCTTGCCTTGGTCTTGAAAAGCAACCCCAATGTTAAAATATGCTTGGGCAAAGTCAGGGTATAAAGATATCGCCTTTTTGCAACTGGCAATACTAGCAGTAAATTTGCCCAGCTTATGTAGAGCAACAGCATAGTTGTTATGGGCTTGTGCTAAGTTTGGTTGAATTTTTATTGCTTTTTGTAAATATGTAATAGCATCTGTAAGTTTGCCTTGTTTTGTTAAAATATCACCAATATTACAGTTTGCTTGGGCATAGTCTGGTTTAATTGTTAATGCTTGTTTAAAACTTTTATAAGCTTTGTTAAGTTCACCTTGTTTTTGCAGAGTAGTACCTAAATTATTATGTGCTTGCGCATGTTTAGGTTCAATAGTAATAGCTTTATTAAAACAGACTACAGCTTTTTCTAATGCACCTTGTTTAAAAAAAACTGTGCCTAAATTAAATAGTGTATTGCTAGAACTTGGTTGCAGTAGGCTCGCTTTTTCTAATATAGCCACTGCTTCATCCAATTTGTCTTGCTCTTTTAAGGTGTTTCCGAGGTTATTATAAGCATCGATATAATCTGGTTGAATAGTGATAGCCTTTTTGTAATGCTCTATGGCTTTATCGTTTTGTTTCTGCTCTTTTAATAAATTGCCCAAATTATAATGAGCTTGGGCATGGTCAGGCTGAATTGTTATAGCTTTTTGATAGGCTGTTATGGCTTCACTAAGTAAGCCTGTACTGTGTAGGGCAAGACCTAAATTTGATAACACGGCAGGGTTGTTGGGCTGTATGCTAACTGCAATGTTATAGCTATTAATAGCTTTATCTAGTTGACCACTTTGATGCAGATGCACCCCTTGTTGAAAAGCCTTTTTAAATATTTGCTCTTGGTTGTTAACTATACTGTTGTTTGCTTGAATTTTTTTAATTTTTTCTAAATATTTTTTTATTTGGGTATTTTCAGGCTCAATATTTAATGCAACTTTTAATGCCTCTATAGCCTTTTGTATTTGCCCTAATGGGTAGAGTGATGTACCTAAATTATAATATAAAACAGCTTGGTGTTTATCAATTTCAATAGCACGGTTAAACTGCTCAACTGCCAAATCGTGACGGTTGATTTTTTGGGCAATTACTCCCAACAAATTTATGGCATCTATGTGATTTGGGTAAGCCTTTAAAATTGCACTGCAAAGTTGATCTGCATCTTGGTATTGTTCAGCTTTAACATGGGTAACAGCTTTTGCATATGCAACATCAACTGATAATTTTGTTTGAACACTATTTGATGGCTCAGATGCACTCTTTTTTTGACGAAAAGGCATAGTAGAAGATGGTTTAGACAAATATAATTTTGTTATTTATAAGGTGTTAA
This sequence comes from Magnetococcales bacterium, assembly GCA_015231305.1. Taxonomy (GTDB): domain Bacteria; phylum Pseudomonadota; class Magnetococcia; order Magnetococcales; family JADFYX01. The sequence continues at coordinate 12,257 of JADGBW010000007.1, forward strand.
TGAAGTTTATTTAATTTGTTAGAAAGTCATATCAAAAAATTAAATATACTCAAGGATCAGTAATATCTTTTTCTAAGGTTGGCTTGGTCTTTTTTGGTGAGCCTAAGTATTTTAAAATAATCCACACAATAAGTGCCATAACAATTAATGGCATTACTCCAGCAATTATTGTATGCATGCCTTTAGTGAAAATACCTACCACGATACTAGGTATATCCATAATAAGTGCAATTATTTCTTCTAAATTCATAATGCTTGACCTATAAATGGGCGTTACCTAGCATGACCCAGATAACTAACAATAACTACAAATACCCATTATTACATCTTACATCACTGTTTAGAATGTTTATTCACAATATTTTAAAATCAACTGATATTTGCAATTATTGTACGATACCTATATGAGACGTCAGACAATATTTTAAAAGCTAAAGATGGGTCTTGGTGAATACGTTGTGTTAGTAGCTTTTTTTCTAGTTTTATAAGTTTAGTAGGGCCATTTGTTATTGCGGTGAATCCCCTATAGTCAGTATTAAATAAATAATCAAGGCCCACAAAATTGCCTTTTCCGATGGTTAAAACTTTTTTTCCTTCTTTTGTATAAAGATTTACCTCACCCGAAATAACAGAAAAAATATGCTCAGGTTTTTCACCGCTTTTGTACAAAACAACTCCATCAGCGTAGTCAGTACCTATATTTCTAGATACTATTTTATTGAAAATATCCATTTTTTTTCACCAAAATACACATGGTTAACATGCCTATAATTATCTTTTTTTCCATGGCCCCATAGAACCACTAATAAGGTATGTTTGCCCACCATATTTTTCTTGCCACTCATAATCACAACATATGATAGTTATTTCACCTTCTTGAGAAATTTTAGAAATTGAAAAAGTTACACAGTAACTAGCGTCAGGTATAGAAAAATATGGTCCAGCAACCTGAACCTCTCCAGGATAACGAATAGCTCGCCTGTAGTATGGTCGTCTTGACCAATCTGCCCCTTTTGCACTATCAAAAAGTCTTCTATTAGATCCTAATTCACTATTCTCTACAGAAACTCTTTGTCTATTTTCTCCTAACTGGTGACCTTGTTCATCTAGAATATACCAACGCAAAGCGTTAGAGTTATGTAAAAGTTCATCAGGAATTTCATTACCCTCAATTGTATTTACACCTTGCCAAAAACCACCAGCTTGATCAGCAAGCCATTCAATATGTCTTTGTGCTAATTTTTTTTCGTCTGTATGCCAGCATTTGGATAAGTCTTTAAGAAGTTTTTTTTCACCATATGAATCTTGAAATTTGGTTTGTGGTTTAGCAAAAGCAAAGCCTTGAACTAAGTCAACATCAGCATCAATTGCAATCATAGCCTCTTCTTTTGTCTCAATGCCTTCTAAAAGAACTAGACCGCCTATTTGATGCATAAGATTTACAAGACCAGGTAAAAGCCGTTTTGCCCTTTGGTTTAACCCAGCATTAACAATTAGAGAGCGGTCTAGTTTAATAATATCTGGCTCTAATTTCCACAAGCGATCCATATTGGACTCTCCAGCTCCAAAATCATCAACAGCTATAAGAAATCCAACTTGGCGATAATGGTTGATAACTTCCATCAAAGCTATTTCATCATCTATAGAGCTTTCTAAAACTTCAATCACCACTCTGCTTGGGTCTAAGTCATTAGAAAGTAAAAGATCTGTTGTAAAAGTGGCAAACTCCTTTTTATGAGAATGAAGAATCACATCCGGACTTAAATTAAGAAACAAAAGACCGTCTTCTAAATCTTTGTTAGCAAAGTTGCGCACATGTAAAAAGCGTGAGAGCCTATCTAAATATTGGGTCTCTCTGATACTTTTAGGCATTTTGAAAATTGTTTTAGGCGAGACCTCTTTGCCATTTTCATCTAGACCACGTAACAACCCCTCATAGCCAATGACCTTATGGTGTGATGGGCTAAATATTGGTTGAAAAGCTGAAAATAGTTCTATATTGCGATATTGACTTTTAAATAAGTTACCATCTTGTTCAATTAATAATTCAAAATCATCTATGGTAGGATTTTCTTTGAATATATGTGATATACCAATGTCTATAATTTCATTTTTATAACTTCTTAAAGTGGCTGACATGGTTGGAAATTACCTTCTTTGAAAAAAAATCTGCATTATTGCTTAATATTTAAGCACATTATTTTAAGTTGCATTAATTGTTAATAAACTTGCTACTTTTTTAATCAGTTAATCGTTAACAAGGGCTACATTAATATATTATTGGCAATAATAGTGCCGTTTATATTGTTGGCAATAATAGTGCCGTTTTTTAATTTCTAATAATGTTTATTTTGCTGCACGTATTATGTGGTTTGTTAGTGTATTTGGTGTATTATGGGATATAAAGATGTCTATATTTAGTAGTTTTAATTAAGCAAATATGGTGCGATGCAACCTATTGCGTTAGCGAAAACTTACTAAAAATGTTGTTTTAGGAAACTATCATGACTTACTCTAACCAATCTCCACAAGTTGCTAATAACATTGTTTCAATACTTTTTCTTGCATTAGTTTATCTTCTGGCTGGTAAGGCAGGGCTAGTATTAGCTATTCCCCCAGGTTATGCCACAGCAATTTTCCCAGCTTCAGGTGTAGCATTAGCAGCACTGTTAATTTGGGGTAACAGATTGTGGCCGGGAGTATTTATAGGTTCTTTTAGCTTAAATTTACTGGTATCCATTACCACTTCTCAGTCATTCACTTTATCTGCAGTTGCTATTTCTGGTGGAATTGGAGTAGGGGCGACTATCCAATCTTTGTTGGGTGCTTGGCTAATAAGACGTTTTATTGGGTATCCTGCTCCATTAGATCAGCAGAGTGATGTTTTTCGCTTTTTATTTTTAGCAGGATCAAGTTGCCTGATAAGTGCATCAGTAGGTGTTTTCACACTTTGGATGGCTGGCATAGTTTCAGGACCAAACTTTTTCTTTATCTGGTGGACTTGGTTGGTTGGAGATTCCCTTGGTGTACTCTTAGGTGTGCCAATTATTTTCACCTTTTTTGGTAAACCAAAACCCTTGTGGCAAAATCGGCGATGGTCAGTTGCCCTTCCTCTAATTGTAACTATCATTGGTATTATACCGGTGTTCATTTTTACTAGTAATTGGGAGTCCCAACGGGTCGTTTTAGAATTTCGCAAACAAGCTGCGTTGCTGCACCAAACATTAGAGAGCAAAATTCAGTTAAACCTAAATGCAGTACAAACCTTAAGAGACTATTACCACGGGGTTGATAAAATTAATTTTGATGGGTTTTCACATTTTGCAATAGGAACTCTTTCTCGTCACACAAGTCTGCATGCAATTTCTTTTAACCCTAGGATAACGGCTGAAGAAAGACCTTTATTTGAGTCTACAATAAAACAAGAGGTTAATTATGGTTTTACTATTAAAGAACGTGGCAAAGCTGGAGGTTTGTCTACAGCTGCAAACCGTCCAGAATATGTAGTAGTAGCATATATTCAACCTATAAAATCAAACCAAAACGCCTTAGGGTTTGATGTAGCTTCCAATCCAGTGCGTAAGGCTGCTCTAGATTTAGCAAGAGATACTGGAAACCCCATTGCCACTAAACGGATTAATTTAGTTCAAGAGACACAAAGCCAAGCAGGGGTTTTGGTATTTCTACCTATATATTCTAAAAATTCTATAACTATTGAAGAACGTAGATCAAACCTTGTTGGTTTTGCTGTTGGGGTGTTTAGAGTAGGTGATTTGTTTGCTTCAGCATTAGAAGGGGTAAACCGCCTGGATATTTCTGCAAGGCTATACGATGAAGAGTCTTTATCCAAAAAAGTTTTTCTCGCAGGTTATGGTGATGGTAAAGGAATATGGGAAAAAGATTCCAAGCTAGATTCAGGGCTGGGCATGTCTGGTCCTTGGTGGTCTAAGTCTCTAGAGTTTGGGGGCAATACATGGCGTGTGGAGTTGTCACCTACACAAGCTGACCTAGATAGTAAAAGAAGTTTAGGAGCGTGGTTTGTTTTAGCAGGGGGGTTATTCTTTGCTAGCATGCTAGGAGCATTTCAGTTAATTATGACTGGGCGAACTGCACGTATCGAGGAAATGGTGTCAGAACGTACAAAGCAACTTTCTGATAGAGAGTCACGTTTAAAAGCTATTTTTGAAAGTGCAGGTGAAGGTATAATTACCACAAATGAGCAGGGAATTATAGAAACAGTAAACCCAGCTGTAACTCAATTGTTCGGTTATAACTTAGCAGAAATAACAGGGAAGAATGTTAGTAAACTTATACCTTTTCTTGAAAGTGAAAACCAAAACTTAGATATTAAAAATTTATTAAATACTGAAAAATCAAATGTACTTAAAGCCAATATCGAGATAGATGGAGTACATAAACAAGGAGCAACAATACCCATTGGTCTTTCAGTGAGCGAGGTAATGTTAGCAGATAAGCGACTTTTTACATGTATACTCCATGACCTTACAGAGCGTAAAAGAGCAGACAGATTAAAAAGTGAGTTTATTTCTACTGTTAGTCATGAGCTTCGCACGCCACTTACTTCTATATATGGTGGCCTAAAAATGGTTCTTGCTGGTGTAACAGGGGAGTTGCCAGAAAAAGCTAATAAACTATTGCAACTGGCGTACAACAACAGCGAACGACTCAACCTTTTAATTAATGATATTCTCGATATTCAAAAGATGGAGTCAGGAAGGATGGATTTCGAATTTAAGCAGCTAGATATAGCTAGCTTAATTCGTAAGGTAGTAGAAGATAATACAACTTATGCAGAAAAATTCGAAATTAAATACGCAATCATAGAACCTATTCCTGAATCTTTAACAATAAATGGAGATGAAAGTCGCCTAATTCAAGTATTTACAAATTTACTGTCTAATGCTGCTAAATTTTCTAACCCTAAAGACACAGTAGAAATTAGCGTGGAACAAAAAGAAGCTTGGGTTCAAATATCGGTAGCTGATCATGGAGAAGGAATACCAGAGGAGTTCTACCCAAGGGTATTTCAAAAGTTCGCCCAAGGTGACTCTTCTGATACCCGTAAAAAAGGTGGTACAGGACTTGGACTTTCTATCAGCAAAGCCTTGGTAGAAAATCATAATGGGGAAGTTAGTTTTACCTCAAAGTTAGGGGAAGGCACTACATTTTATGTTCGTTTACCAATATTAATTTCTGGTTAAGTTACTACTATTGGTTGCAAATAATTATGTTAACTCAAAATTATTTTTCAAACCCTGCAAAACATTTTCTAACATTTCATCGTTATAGGGTAGTGGGGGGTGACGACCCCAAACTGGGTTAGGCCACGCTTTGTCGTTGCTAAACCTAGCTATAACATGTATGTGTAGTTGAGTGACCATGTTGCCTAATGCAGCGATGTTTAGTTTTGTGGGTTTATATATTGTACGCAATACTTCGGACGCTTTTTTTATATCTGCGTGGAGGTAGGCTATATCTCCACTGTTAACTTCATCAAAATCTTTTAAACCTGGACGATCTGGTACTAATATCAGCCAAGGATATTGTTTGTCATTCATCAACAATACCTTGCAAATTTTAAGGTCACAAACTTCAATACAATCTTTTGCTAGTATAGGGTGAAGTGAGGTTTGCTGCATAATTATTGCCATAATTATTCAACCTATTATAACCTGCCCGTTTGAGACATTAATAGGAACCGGCTGCAAACCTTCACCATCACAATCTCCAGAAACACAGGCTCCGGTAGATAGTAAAAACCGAGAGCCATGAACACCACAATATATAAGGGTAGGGTCATTAGAATCGAGAAAGTTGCCTACTTCGTTAGGATTAAGAGGCGTACCGCTAAAATGAGTGCAGCCGTTTATATAGGCCCTTAATTCATTTTCATCTCTTATAATGAACATTCTAAATACTTCTTTAGCATCACCAAAACTAAAAGCTTTGCCACCAATTTTTGGTATTTCAGATTCAGCACAAATAACTGTACCAATAGCTGGTGAGTTCTTATGTTCGTTCCAGGGCAAAAGTGTCATATTATCATTCCAAAAAAACTCAGGGGTATGGTGCTTTTGTTGTCCCATTTAAACCTTATAGATTAAAGGTTTAAATATAAAGATACACCACGTATAAACTACCCGTAACAGCCTATTCGTTATTAAATTTTTCCCAAAGAGAAGCAACTCGCTTTTCAAAGAAAGGGGTAAGGGGCTTGGCTAAAAAGTCGTATGCTCCTGCTTCTTTTGCTTTGGCGAAGTCTTTGTCATTGGTGAGAGCTAATATCATTCCGGTGAAGCCTTGTTTCAACAAGCTTTCAGTTGCCTCATGACCAGATATTCCAGGCATTATAATGTCCATAAGAATGATGTCAGGCTTGTGTTCAAGAGCCATTTCTACACCTTCTTCACCACTTTCAGCGTCTAATACCTGAAAGTCTGCTACCTCTAATTTTAATTTTACTATCTCTCTTAGCTCTGTATCATCATCGATAATTAAAATGGTTGTCACTACTCTCTCCTTATTACATTTGAGTTTACTGTAATGTTATTTGTCAAATATAGCTTAAACTTTAAATTGCTGCTTCTCTTTTGGAGCAATACATTGAACAGGAGAGTTTAGCTCCTTCAATTTAGAGTGGGCTAATGCAAGTTTAGCGTCAATATCGTCATCTGTTTGGTCTGGGTCGTGGTGAAATAGGTGAAGATTTTTAACTTTAGCGTTATGGGCAAGTTTAACAACTTGCTCAACTGTTGAGTGCCCCCACAACTCTTTACCTTGATACTCTTTGTTTGTGTATGTGGTATCGGTAATTAAAATATCTGCCCCTTCAACAAAACTAATTAACCTATCAAGAGTTTGCTGGTTATAATATTGGCTGGTTTCTAAGGGAAGTTCATTATCAGTTACATAACAGATGCTGGTTCCCTGATATTCAATACGATAACCTAGACAGTTACCAGGGTGGTTTAATAATTGTGTCTGTATTTTTATGTCATTTATTGAAAAGGACTCTTCCTTTAAGTCTCTAAAAAATACACGAGCAGCAAACTCTTTTATCTGTATAGGAAAATAGACACCTTCCATTTGCGATGAAATTAACTCGCGCATTTTTAGTTCACCGTGGGAAGCACCAAGTATCTCAATTTCATGACCAGGAATAAAAAGCGGAATGAAAAAGGGCAGGGCGTTTATGTGGTCCCAGTGAGGATGGGAAATAAAAATTTTGGCATCAATACGAGCTTTTTTATTTGCAAGAAGATGGTTTGATAGAGATTTAATACCACTTCCAGCATCAAAAATAAAAAACTCACCTTTGGGAAATTCAATTGTAACACAGGAGGTGTGACCACCATATTTTATGGTGTTTTCTCCTGGCATGGGTAGGGTTCCTCTTACGCCCCAATAAGTTAACTCCATCCTAATGTCAATAATTCTTAAAACTTCTTTAGAAAATGTTTCATGGTTAATCGGTTTTAAAATAAAGCCGTCACCACCAACCTCTAAAGCCCTGTTGCGGTCATATGTGAAAGCTTTAGATGATACAAATATAATTTTTAAATTATTAAGGTCAGTATTTTTTCTTAAATGTTGGCATACCTCAAAACCATCCATGCCTGGCATCATTAGGTCTAAAATGACACAATCTGGTTTAGCTGCGTATATCAAATCTAACGCTTCCACACTAGATTGAGAAGAAGTAACTTTGTGCCCTTCTGCCTCTAGAAGAATAGTCTCAATATCCAATATAGATGGGTCATCATCAACTAGAAAAAAATGGAGTTTTTTTGTTTCCATTAGATCTTGTTCCAGCAATCGCGAACAGCATCTGCTAGGCTCATAGGATCAAAAGGTTTGGGAATAACATCTATAGCACCTAAATCTTTATAATGGGCAATTTCTTCAGGCTGTACTTTTGCAGTCATGAAAATAACAGGTATATTTTCCATTCCTGGTAAAGACCTAATCTCTTTTAAAGCTGTGGGTCCATCCATTTCAGGCATCATTACATCAAAAAGCAGCAGATCTGGTTGATACTCAGCAGCAGCATCAAGGGCTTCTTTACCTGAGTTGCAAATTTTTAAGTTGAATCCGCCAACTGTTTCAAGTGCAAGTACGGCAACCTCTTGAATATCAGGCTCGTCTTCTGCGTATAATATACGATCTAATGGTTTGTTCATTGTTATGTTAATCCTTTCACATAAAGAGCCTAGTTATTTGTTAATCATATTTAAAAATATATTACTATTTTATAAGTGATATATAAAAAGTAGTACCTTTTCCTACTTCACTTTCAACTTTAATAGTGCCTTTGTGGGCCTCCACAATTTTTTTAACAATTGAGAGGCCCAACCCTGTACTTTTTTCACCACCAGTTGGTCTTACACTGGTTTTATTAAAAGAGCCAAAAAGGTTGTTTATCTCATCCTCAGGAATGCCTTGTCCTTGGTCAGATACAGATATCTCAATCATACCATCAATCTCTTTGGTTGTGATTGTAACACTGCTGCCTGAGTTAGAAAATTTAATTGCATTAGTTAACAGGTTATCTAAAACCTGACCAACTCTATCTTCATCAAATAGCGAGTCAGGAAGGGTTTCTAAAATAGAAGTAATTGTAATTTCTTTGTTTTTTGCAGTATAAGATACAAGGTCAATTCGCTCTTGGGCAAGTTTGCTTAAATTATTCATTTCAATATGTAAGTCAAACTTTCCACTTTCAATAGCAGATACATCCAAAAGGTTGTTAACCAACTTTAACATTTGATTGCTGGTTTTATTAATTGACTCTAAAAATTTTGTTTTTTTATCTTCCGGTAGGGGCATCTTCAACATCAACTGGCTCATACCTTGTAGAGAAGTAAGAGGGTTGCGAAGATCATGAGCTGCTATACCTAAAAATTTGTTTTTAATTTTATTAAGTTCTTTCTGTTTTTCCAAGCTGCCTTTTAAGGCTAAATGAGTTTTTACTCTTGCAAGTACAATTGGTGGTGAGATAGGTTTGGTTATATAATCAACCGCACCAAGGCTAAACCCCTTCATCTCATCATCTAAATTGCTCATGGCTGTTACAAAAATAACAGGTATATCTTTTGTCTCATCAGACTCTTTAAGCTGTTTACATACTTCATAACCATCCATTTCTGGCATCATGATATCAAGTAGAATCAGGTCAGGTAGAGTTCCTGAGTTAACCCTTTTTAATGCCTGGGTTCCATTACGTGCTACCATTGTATCATAATCGTTATCTAACAGATCTTTTAGAACATTTATGTTAAAACGCTCATCATCAACTATTAAAATAGTTTCACGTTTATCTGTCATTTTTATCTCCATTATTTAACGGTATTTTAAGCGCATTAGCTACCGTTAGGAAAGTTTCTGCGGCTTCCTCATATTCATAATCTTCAATTAATTCATCTATTTTATTCAACTGAGAAACACCATTATTTTTTAACAGCTCCCTTATATTATTAAGCTTATTTTGTGATTGTGAATGTCCTGATATAATAAGTCCATTTAATTCATTAAATAGAGGGGTTAAAAGTTTAATATCATCTGGAGATAGTGCCTCAATTTCTTCTTTTTCAGTGTTTATCTCTTTTTCACTACTTTTATCGCCCAATGATTTTAGACCATCTAAAACAGGGTTTAAACTATTTTCTAAATGTTTAAGTAAACTTTCAAACTGTTCAGTATTATTCTCTTTAATAGCAAGCTCTAGGTTAAGTGCGCTAGATTGTAAAGATACAGCCCCAATTGAACCTGCCACACCTTTTAGAGTATGTGCAGTTCTCTGTGCTGATTGTAAGTCTTTATTTATAGATAAACGTAATTGGCTAAGAACATCATTATAGTCCTTATAAAACTCGCAGAGTAATTTTTCCATCAGGTTTTTATTACCTGACAGGTGTTTTAAACCTATAGAAAGATCAATACCAGGTAGAGAGTCTGGCAAGGTAGAGACGCTATTATTTTCATCTGTTGTGCTTTTGTTTACAACTACACCTCTTTCTTTTACTGGTATCCACTGTACTAAAGCATCAAACAGCTTATCAGGGTCAATTGGCTTGGTTACATGATCATTCATGCCAGCATTTAAGCTTTTCTCTCTATCTCCCTCCATAGCATGGGCTGTCATTGCTAGTATGGGAAGCTTGTCTCCTCCTGGCATATCTCTTATTTTACTGGTGGCAGTAAAGCCATCCATTTCTGGCATTTGGATATCCATTAATACAATTTCAAATTCATTTTCTGCTACCAATTTAACAGCTTCAACACCGTTATTTGCTACAGTAACCAGCAGACCGTTAGCTTCTAACAGCTCAGTTGCAACTTGTTGGTTTATTTTATTATCTTCAACAAGTAAAACTTTTGCCCCCAATATACCTTGAATAGCATCAACATCACGGCTTTTTACTTTGGCAACGGCTCTTTCCATACCAAAAACATCCATGATGCAATCTAATACTATAGAAGAGTTCAAAGGTTTATATAGTATTTTATCAAAATCGTTTTCTTCAATTTCTAATTTTAGTTCTTCATGTCCATAAGCTGTTACCAGCACAAAATGTGGCATAGGTGATATTTCAGACATTTTACGGATTTCAGTAGCAGTCTCAAATCCATTTAAATCTGGCATTTTCCAATCTAGAAAAATCAATTTTATATCGCACGTACCTTTTTTATCATATTCTTTTTTAAGAATATTTATAGCTTCTAACCCTGAATTAGCTTTTATTGCTTTAAATGCAAAGGAATCTACAATATCACTAAGTACTTGGCAGGAGTTTTCATTATCATCAACCACTAAAATCTGTGTACCTTTAAGGTCTGACGATAAAAGAGATTGTGCCTTTCTCTGTTTTGACTGCTCGTTAAGCCATATATCAAAAGTAAATACAGACCCCTTGTCTTTTTGGCTTTCTACACTAATTTGACCATCCATCATCTCTACCAACTGTTTGCTAATAGAGAGCCCCAAACCGGTTCCGCCATATTTACGTGTGGTCGATGTGTCCGCCTGACTAAATGATTTAAACAGCTTTTTGCACTGCTCAGGGGTCATACCTATGCCAGTATCACTTATTGCAAAACGTAGCTGAATTTTGTCTTCCTGTTTTGAAAGTACTTCAACTGTTAAATTTATTTCACCTTTTTCAGTAAATTTAACTGCATTATTGGTAAGGTTTATTAATATTTGCCCTAAACGGGTCGGATCACCTATTAAAGAGTTAGGTACACTATCAGGACGGTTAAAAATGAGTTCAATCTCTTTTTCTTCTGCTTTTATTCCCACTAAGTTTGCCAAATTATCCAGTACATTATCTAAATTAAAATCTATGGATTCCATAGTGAGTTTACCTGCCTCAATTTTAGAAAAATCAAGTATATCGTTGATAATTCCTAATAGAGAGTAGGATGCGGATTTTATTTTGTTAAGATAGTCCTCTTGCTTGGGGTTAAGATCTGTACGTAATGCAAGATGGCTCATGCCAATAATAGCGTTCATTGGGGTGCGTATTTCATGGCTCATGTTGGCAAGGAAATCACTTTTGGAGCGATTTGCTGAGTCAGCAATATTTTTAGCTTCAACTAAAGCAATTTCAGCCTCTTTTCGTTCTGTAGCATCGGTAATAATTCCCACGAACATACGGTTCTCTCCAACCGCCATTTCACTAACAGCAAGATCCAATGGGAATGTATCACCATTTTTACGTCTACCAACAACTTCGCGGCCAATACCTATAATTTTGCGTTTATTAGTATCTCGGTAATTTTTTAGATAACCGTCGTGTTCTTCATGGTAGGGAGAAGGCATAAGAATTTTTATGTTCTGGCCTATAACCTCTTGGGGAGTATATCCAAAAAGACGTTCGGCTGCGGGGTTAAATGAGTGTACTTGACCTAAGTCATTTATGGTAACTATTCCACTTACTGCAGTTTCAACAATAGAGCGAACAGTAGCTTCGCTACGGCGAAGGCTCTCTTCAGCTTGTTTACGTTCTGAAATATCACGTATAACACCAACAAACAGACGTTCTGCATCTGTTTTCATTTCATTGACGGCTAATTCCATTGGAAAGACAGAGCCATCGCTGTGTAGCCCTGAAACCTCACGACCTATACCTATAACTCTGGGATCACCTTGGGTAATATAGCGCATTAAATAGCCGTCATGTTCACTGTGGTATGGTTCCGGCATTAATATTTTTACGTTTTGCCCAATTATTTCAGAGGCTTCATAGCCAAACAATTTTTCTGCTGAAGTATTAAATGTCTGTATAGTGCCAATTGCATTAATAGTAATAATACCATCAGCAACAGTATTAACAATTGCCAACACCCTATTTTCACTTATTTCTAATTTTTTTGCCGAAACGTTAGCTTCTTCTATAATATTTGTGAGTTTTTCTGTTCTATTAGCCACCTCTTTAGAAAGGGATGCTTCCCTATTATGAATCTCTTCAGCCATTTTATTGAAAGATTTAAATAGTTTTGAGACTTCATCTTTGCTATCACTCATGGGAATAGATATAGGTTCCCAATTTCCTTTGGTAAGAGCATCTGCTGTTTTTGATAGTTGTATTATTGGGTTAGAAATTTTACGACCAAGCCAAAGAGAAAGTAGAGTTAAAAATAGGGCTATAACAACTCCAGCAAACAGAAAAATCCATTTTAGGTCTGTAACTTGTTTTACAATGTTCTTTTTAGGAATAACCAACGCCAAAGAGTAGTTGGCAGCTTTAACTGGAGAGTATAAAATTGCCATATCTTCATTGTTTTTTGTGTCATGATAAAAACCATTACCAGACTCTCCCAACAACATTTTAGCCCCGAACTTTGCTAGTTCGGCGTTAGGCTCCTCGGTTACTCGATATTGTATAATTTGCTTTTCGCCAACATCATTTAAAAGAGGTCTACCATTTTTATCCATTTTAAGGTGTACAGAACGCTCATTATCCCAGTGATAAATATAGGTTCCAGAGCGGTCCACTAAAAATAGGTTTCCTTCTTTTCCTGTTTCGCTTAAATGTTTCTCCTGAATTTTACGTATCTGTCTGTCAACCTGTTTCCAAGCTATGCCACCTCCCAGCATACCAACAACCTTGCCAGAACCAGTCAATATAGATGCTCCTACTACTACTTGGCGTACACCAGTAGTATAAGAGATCATGGGGTCAGACACCCATGTACGAGGTTCGTCATTTATATTATCACCTGTTAGATGTTGCCAATATTTACGTTTTCTAATAGATTTTAAACGGGCTTTAGGGTCTTTATCATTAAAGCTAGCAACACCTCCAAGTGCTGGGTTGCCTACTTTAGTGTTGTAAAATCTAGAGTCAGTACGACCAAGTATAAATTTTTCGTAAACAGTATTTAACCTTTTTTGCTCAGCTCTTAAATAGGGGCGTATTTGCTGCCAATCCATAGACTTGATTAAGGGCATATTGGCATAAGCTGTTACTTCTGCCAGCCTAGTCGTAAAAAAGCCGGAGAGATTTTCAGAAGCCTTATCTAAATAATTTTGTTCAACTTCTAGACTTAAAGATAGCACTTTTCCAGAGGTATACCACAGTGAGGTAGCCATCATCAAAAATAGTGGTATAAATGTAATTAGCATCAGTAGAATAATAAGTTTTTTTTGGATTCTCATAATCTAACCTACCAATTTTTAGAAATTTTATTAAATTTGTATATCACAACTTTCTCATAAATTTAGGGTCAATATTAGAATCCATATTTTTAAGAAGTTCTGAGAAAACATCTTTTTCTAATGGTTTGCTGAAATAATACCCCTGGATAGTCTGGCATCCTAATCCTTCTAGAAAATCTAAATGTTCTATCTGTTCAACACCTTCAGCAATTATATTAAGCCGTAGACTCTGACCCATAGAAACAATGGCTTTAACTATAGATGAGTCGTCTTCATCAGTATGCATATCACGAATAAAAGATTGATCAATCTTAAGAGCATGAATTGGGAACCTTTTAAGGTAACTAAGTGATGAGTATCCCGTACCAAAATCGTCAACAGAAATGTGAATATCTCTATTGCGGAAATCTTGTAATAGAGTGATTACCTTTTCCATGTCTCCCATTACCATGCTTTCTGTAATTTCTAACTCAAGGTTTTTATTTGGCAAGCCATTTTCTCGCAGTGCAGCTTCAACCACTTTAACCAAGTTTTGCTGTTGAAACTGACGTGAAGATAAGTTAACAGCCACACGTAAATCATGCCCAGCATCTAACCACTGTTTAGTATCATAACAAGCTTTATCTAAGATCCATTCACCCAATGGGATAATAAGCCCAGTCTCTTCAGCTAAAGGTATAAACTCAACTGGTGATATCATGCCTTTTATAGGGTGTTTCCAACGGACTAAAGCTTCCATACCTACAATATTTCTGCTTGGTAACTCTATTTTGGGTTGGTAGTTAAGTATAAAATCTTCATTTAAAATTGATTGTCGCATTTCACCTTCAAGGCTCATGCGACGTTCTGCAATTTCTCCCATAAACTTAACAAAAATCTGGTGCTTATTACGACCACCCTCTTTAGCAGCATGAAGTGCTAATTCTGCATTTTGAATCAATGCATCAATATCCTGACTATCATCAGGAAAAATAGTAATACCAATACTTGCTGATAAATGAACAGTCTGATTATCTAAAGAAATGGGAAGACATAGAGCCGATTTAATACGAGAGACCGCATATTCAATATCTGTTATTCCATCAATCCCAACATATATTATTGCAAATTCATCACCCCCCAACCTGCAAGCAGTGTCTCCTGGTCTGAGACAATTTTTAATACGGTTTGCTATCTCTTTTAAAACTTTGTCACCAAACATATGGCCCAGGCTATCGTTTATTTTTTTAAATAGATCTAAATCAATAACACATAACCCCATTTTTGTTTCTGCACGCTGAGTTTGTCGTATTGCTTGGGTAAGGCGATCTTTTAGTGAGTTACGATTTGGCAGCCCTGTTAATTCATCACGGGTGAGATGAGAACTTATTTGTCGCGACCGTTTAGCCCTATGTATTACCGCTTCAACTAGATGTTCAGGTTCAATAGTTTTGGTTAAAAAATCATCACCGCCTAAATTTAATGCTCTTTGTTGGCTCTCCTGATCGGTCTCAAAAGATAGGAAAACAATGGGAATACTTATGTATGCTTCTCTTTGGCGTATTAGTTGGGCTAACTCCTGACCGCTACACTCTGGCATATATAAGTCCATTAAAATAAGGTCTGGGGTGAAGTCAGCAAGAGCCGCAAAAGTTTGTAATGGATCATTTGTTATTGCGGTCTCCATACCAGCTTCTTGTAGCAACATAGAGTAGTGGTTTGAAAGATCTACAGAATCATCAACTATTAAAATTCTAAATGGGTTTGAGTCATCATTAGTAATGTATCTACCAAGCTTATCTACAATTTCAGCAACATCTAAAGGTTTGTTTAAAAATATCTCACCACCAGCTCTTATTGCATTTAGGCGGTTATGTATATCGTCATACACAGAAATGAAAATTGTATTAATAGGGTGTTTGTATAATTTTTGCAGTTTAGCTAAAACCTCAGTACCATCGCCATCTGGAAGCATAATATCCATAATGACAACTGCTGGCTCTTTATGCTTAAATGCATCTTGAAATGCTGCAAGTGTGTCAAACCAAACTACCGAAAATTTATACAGCTCTAGCTGTCTTTTTAACTCACTACCCAGTTGTGCATCGTCTTCAACAAGGTATATTAAGTGGTCGGCTTGGTTTTTTGCGCGAAAGTTACTAATTTTTAAAATATTTGCAATTGGTGGTGGGGGGATATCTTTTTTAAGGGCTTGTTGGCAAACTTTAAAAAGAAGATCAAGCTTATGGGTTATAGCATTTATTTCTACAGTAGTGGGGGATGTTTTTTGTTTAATAATTAATTTAATTAGTATTTCTGCTTCCCTTGCTGATAATCCAACCTCAACAAAGCCAAACGTACCACCAGATCCCGCTAAAGTATGGACTTTACGATGAAACTTATTAAACAGATCATCGTCCCATCTTTCATTCTTTAGTATGTTCCAAGTGTTATTTATACTTTGGATTTTTTCTGGCAGGTTATCTGCCCATTTTTTTCTAATATCCTGTAGCTTCTGTAAAACTTTTTCTTTTTTATTGTGCTTATCGCTCATGGCTTTTTGCACCTTTTTGGGTGGTAATAAGTCTACCTAAAATGGCAGTTGTTACCTTTATACCTGACACATGATATTGTTCAATTTGGCATATCAATAGAAATAGTTCTAAAACTAGGTGATTACGAGTTCCTATTATACAGATTATAAAACAATATCTTACAATATTTACTTACCGCTAACTGCCTAATATAGGTTCAAATAAACACATTTTTAAAAAATTATTCAGGTTTAGCAAAAACAACTCGGTTTCTCCCGCTCTCTTTTGCTTCATATAGAGCACTATCAGCAGCATTGTTAAGTTGGGTTCCATCTTTATGGCCTGGATACACAGCAACTCCGCAAGAGAAGGTTTTGGTGAAAACAGTCTCTTTATAGTTGTGAGAAACTTTACTAAAGGCGATTCTAAGCTCATTTAAAATTCTATTTGCTGTTTCGCCATCTGTATCAGGAAGTATGACTGCAAACTCTTCGCCTCCGTATCGTCCTACCAAATCAGTTTTACGCAAACGTTGTTTAAGTAGTCTTGCTAAACTTTTTATTACCCTATCACCTGTGGGGTGACCATAAGTATCGTTTACCAATTTAAACTTATCCATATCAACCATGGCAAAAGACAGCTTTGAGTTGTTTCTTTTAGCTCGCTCTATTTCTAAATCAAGAAGTTCCTTTGTTTGGGTGTGGTTATATAACCCAGTTAGACCATCTCTAATCATAAAGTTTCTTAATGTGCGTGATCTTTTCACCCTAGAAGTAACAGATAGTACTAAATGTTCTGGCTGTATTGGCTTGGTGAGAAAATCATCACCACCTAAGCTCATAGCTGCAAGCTGTTTTTTTAAATCTGTTTCACCAGAAAGATAGACAATGGGTACACTGACAAATGCTTCTTGTTGGCGAATTACCTTGGCTAGTTCAAGCCCTGAACAACCAGGCATGTAGATATCCATAAGTATAAGGTCAGGTCTAAAATCATCTAGCGGTTCCATGACTTTAAGTGGATCATTAACCACAACTGTTTCCATGTCTGCCTGTTGCAAAACTAGAGAAAAAAACTGTGACATTGAAACCGAATCATCTACAACAAGAATGCGATATGGCTCATAATCGTCTACCTCAACAATTTTATCTAAATTGTCTACAAGATCAGTTACATTAAATGGTTTAGTGAAAAATGCCACTCCACTAGCTGTTACTGCTTTTAGCCTGGTAGTTAAATCACTTGTTTCAGATGTAAATATAGTTGGTATAGGTGTTGGCCTATCTTTTTGTATATTTTCTAAAAACTCACACACATCTCCACCTGGCAGAAGAATATCTATAATAATTACAGCAGGAATTTCTCTCTTAATTGCCTCTGAAAACTGTGAAAAAGTAGAGAAATATTTTACTGTGTAACCGTAGTGGGTTATCTGAGTGGATAATTCATTAGATAATTTTTCATCGTTATCTACTAAATAAATTAAAATATTATCTTCATGACTTTGTTGTGTAAGTGGCTGTTTGGTTAAAATGTTGCTAGCTGGTTTTTCTTCAGTGTTTTTTTTTAGGCAGACATTGGTTGTAGCTCTTAAAAGAGATAGTCCATCAATAATTTGTTTGCGTAGTTGAGTGGAAGGTTGCCCGCCTTTTTCTATTTGTTCTTTTACTAGTACTTCAACTTCTCGTGCTATTACTCCTACTTCTGGAAGACCAAATGTACCACTAGAGCCAGCAATAGTATGAACCAAACGGTGAAACGTTTTAAAGTTCTCTTCATCCCAAGTATTTTTATCTAAATTATCCCATGTCTCTTCTATATTACTTATTTTACTTGGCAGCTGATTTCTATAATTTGTTTGGCTGGCTTCAAGTTTTAAGAGAAGCTCTTTTTTTTTCGATTCATCCATTGTTTTTACCTTTTACTGATGAAAAACTGTTTTTATATATTGTTACTAGTTAAGTAGTTCATCTAAAAATATTGCAAATAATCTTTCAATTAATGGCATAGCTGATAGCAATCTATGATCAGAATCTAGCAGGTGGAGCCTACATTGGTGCTTTTGTGCAAACTGTATTGCATTGGCAACAGGAACAACTTCATCATTCCAGCCATGTATAACAGTTGTAAGTTTAGCTTTTGGTGTTGGGTTTTTAATTTCATAACCTTGTAAATAAATAGCTGGAGCCAACAAAAAAAGCCCCTTGGGTTTAACTGACTCTGACGCAACAATGGAGATATACGACCCCATACTAGAACCAACTAAAACCAGTGGAGTAGGGTTGTCTTTTAATGTTTCTAATAATTTTTCTGTTCTTTTATCAGGTGACTTTATCTTACGATAATCTATACTTATATTTTGGCAGCCATAGTTAGAGGCAACAGCCATTAACCGAACTATTTTGTTGCCATCTGGTATGCCTTCTTTACCATGTGAGAATATTACCATAGGTTTAGTAGTTGCCAAAATATATTTTACTCCTATTATATAACCTAAATTAATTCATGTGCTTAAATCATTATAGTAATATATAAACCTTTGTCCAATCTGTACAGTAAATTCTTGTAAATCTTAAATGTTTATATATTTTTAAACATTTCGTTTTAAAGCTATACATCCTCAACATTTTTTCAATATATTTTAGACTTTGAAAAATTAAATACAGTTTAACTTGGTATTTTAAAAAATGTGAAACAAAAAAAAGGCCTGCTATAAAATAATTATAACAGGCCTTTCTAATGCTTAGTTTGTGCGGATTATGTTTTTGTTAACAATGTACAATACTTATTATTTGTTAAAATATAGACACAGTGCTAACTAAACCAATTATTGACACTGGTTAAGGTCTGGTCGGCCACCCCAGCAAAAGTTAGTGCCGTTGTTAGATGGATGTCCAGAAGGAGCGAAACCACCTATTAGCTGTCTTCCATTGTAAGTAGCAGTTATTTGTTTGTATTTAGTGATGTCTAAACGACCATTGTTGCAGGACTTAACAGCTGCTTGCCAACATGCATGCATTGTGTCAGCTTTTTTAATTTTTGTGCATGACTTGTTGCCACCACATTTTTTATAAGAAGTTGCATCTTGTCCTCTACAAGCTGTTCTTGTGTAGCTAACTGCACATTCTGCATAAGCCATGGTTGAAATGCCAATTAATACTGTAAACATAGCAGCAATACTTAAAAAAATTCTCATGAGCGTGGGTCTCCAAAGTTTGAATTAATTATTACCCTATATTAGACTATATATCGGTACGTTCTTGGCGTAAAATATTGGTTTGTTTGGTTTAAAAGAGTAAGTTAATGCCACCTTATTAGTGGTAATGCGTTATTCTTATCAACCGTGCTAACCAATAGCTTGCGTCAGGTGCGAGACGAAATCTGCTGAATCTAGGGTTATGGTTGAGAGGAGTATGCATAATTATTTTGTCAGAGAAAAGTTTGTCACAAAAACTTGATTGTAAGATTGTTTTATTGTGTTTTCGTGATGCAAAGTTGATGTGAAAAGTCACTACAATTCGTACTTTAAAATAAAGCATAAATTACATGTAAAAAATGTGTAGATAGAAATTTACTTAAAATATCTTGCAAAATTTATAAGTTCACATTTTTTTAAAAGAGAATTTCTAGTTTACTCTTCAACTTTTTTGTCTGGGGTTGCCAAAATCAATTTTGCTTTATCATCTGAACCACACATCCAGAAACCTGGTTCGTCTCGCGAGGCTTCTTTTGAAATGTACATACATTTATCTGCGCTTTTAACTAAATCATCAGAAGAGATAAATTCATTTGGCCCGGTATCTACAATACCCATACTAAATGCCACACCAGTTTTATTGGTTTTAGCATAAAATCTTTCCACAAAACGTTGAACAACATCATGACAATTTTGGGTAGTTGAATTTGGCAAAATTATACAAAACTCATCACCACCATATCTTGCTACAGTATCTACCTCTCGCATAGTTGCAAGCAGTGTCTCACCTACATGTGCTAGAAGTAAATCACCAGCTTTATGCCCAGCATTATCATTTAAAGCTTTAAATCTGTTTAGGTCAAAATATATCAGAGTAATTGGTTCGCAACGTCTTTTAGAGTGGGCTAAATCATTACGTAGACGTTCGTAAAATGCACGTTGGTTGACTAGCCCAGTAAGACCGTCTAGCCTAGCTAAATCTTTTAGCTCTTGGGTTCTTTGTGCCACTGTTGCTTCAAGATCCATGGCATAATCTTCTAACTCTTGTCTTGCTATATCAACAGCAGAGACAAGTGCACCAGTATAAGTATCGAAAACTAGTTGCACATCAAACATCAATATTTTTTGTAGGCTAATTTTTCTCTGCTCTGCTTCAAAGCGAGAACAAGTACCATCTTTACATTGATCCTCAATTAAAGACTCCAGCAAGTTACTAAGCATACGTACGGCAGCCATATACAGAGGAGGTGAAACCCCAATCCGTTTATGAACAATACCAATGCGTAAACGGGAATTTATGTATATTCTGTCATAATTTCCACTAAATAATTCAGCTATATAACCTCGCATTGTATTTTTAAGACGTAGCAATGTTTCAGCGTCACCAATAACTACAACAACTTCCGGAAAATCAAGCAGCCAACTGTATAGTTTGTCAATGATAGAGTCCATTTGTTGTTCAATGTATGGCTTGACGACTAAAAGGCACTGTTCATCTTCTTGGGTCAAGTTAAACAACAATTTAAGCCGTTGTACTCTGCGGTCTGTAATTTTAAGTTGTTCGGCTAGTGTATAATCGGTCAAAGACATTGCTAATAGTACCTCCAAATACAGTAATCTATATATAACTAAGGTATATAGTTGTAATAAATGGTTTTTCTGCTAAACATTTGTTTATTATTAATATTGGTAAAGCTTATGAATAAATACTATCAATATTATTCAAACTATAAATTATTTGCATCTTGTAATTCAGACCTAACTTGGCTTATTGACTCCAACCCAGGATAAAGCTTAGTAGCTTTTTTAAGATATCTGTTAGTTTTCACAAAATTTTTGCCAGCCAAAGCTCTTTTTGCTAGAACAACATAACGTTCTGCAACTCGTTTAATACCATCTTTAGCCTCAGTATTTTCAGGATCTATAGCCAATATTGCATTGAGATTTTTTAAAGCATTATTTGCTTTTGGTACACTTAGTCTGTTTCTATTTATATTTCTATTTGCCGACTCCATCAAAGAAGCAATAGCCTTAGACTGTTGTTCTAGTACTGCCAACCTTGTTGCTTCAGCTTGTCCATTTTGTGATATATTCTTTTGTGGAGAGTCTACTAGTTTTTGAGTGGTTGCAGCAACAATAGGTAAATCGACATCCACACTTTTTTGTATATCTTTAGCAACAAACTCTTCGTTAAGGTTTGGTACTTTTGCTTTAACAGGCTCTATACCATTATCACTATCAGCAGGAGAGTTATCAGTAGGTTTTGAAATTGAGTTGTTGTTACTAGTTGTGTTGATTGCTTCCGGAGCCTGCTCTTGATCTTGGTCCTGATCTTGGACTAACTCCTTTTCCTGTTCTAACTCCTTATCTTGTTCTAACTCCTTATCTTGTTCTAATTTCTGATCCTGGTCTAACTCCTGATCTTGGTCTAATTCCTGATCTTGGTCTAATTCCTGATCTTGTTCTAACTCCTGCTCAGCATCATTTTTCTGCTCTTGTTCTTGCTCGTCATCATCATCTTCTTCTATTGGTAATAAATGTTGTTCAGAATTGGAGCTGTTATCAGTGGTATCTTGTAAGGCAGTTTTATGAGTTGTTTGTTCATTACTAGACTTAGTGGAGAACATAGGAGTAAATGCTATGAAACACAGAGCAATAAAGAAAAGAAAAAGTACAGTAGATATTATTGATATCTTTCTGTAAGTAGAGTCTTTTTTTGTGTCAAATTCCTCAATAGCTTTTGTTAATTCTGATTTATCTGACAAAAGCTTTTTACTGCGGCTTTGTAATGCTAAATTTTGTATTTCTAATGTTTCTTTGGTTTGAATATATTCAGCTTCTTTAGCTTTAAGGTACTTTTGTGATTCTAGCTCTTTGAAATCAAGCTTATTTTTAAAAGTTTGTAATTCGTTTTTTTGTTTTTCTAGCTCTTCTTGGGCTTGTTTTATAGAATCCTTCTGGTTTTGTATATTTTGATTTGCAGAAATCTCTTTAGCGTTTATGGCTGCCTCTTGCAGTTGTAGTGCAGCACCCTTTGAATTTAACTCTTCTTTAGCCTTAGCTTCATTGGTTTTTAACTTGTCTTCTAGTTGTTGCAACTCAGTTTGTCTGCTTTCTAATGACTTTTGAAGCTGTTCCATAGAGGTCTGCTGATCTTTAATACGTTTTTTTAGCAATAACTCTCTATCTTCTAGGTCTGCTTCTTTTTGTTGCAATTCATTTTTTTGTTTTTCTAAACTTTCTTGCATCTTTAAATTAGATGAATGCAGGGTTTCGTTTTTTTCTTGAAGCTGAGTTTTTTGGGTCTGAATGGTTATTTTACAGCTTTTAAGGTCTGCACTTTGTATCTCTAAATTGTCTCTTAGTTGTTGTTGTGCTTTTTCTTGTATTCTTAATTGCTCTTCAGTTGCAATTTGTTTATCTTTATTTTCATTAATTTGCTTTTGTAACTCAACAGATTGTTTTGCTAACTCCTGTTTTGTTTGTAAATTGGCCTCTTCCTGAATTTTAATTGCTGTTAAACGGCTCTGTAACTCCGCTTTTAGTTTTTCCAAAGGTTGTTGTTCATCTTTAAGCTTTGTTAGCTCACTGTTTTGTTTGGCTAAAGCTTCTCTACATTGCTTAAGGGACAAATCATTTGCTTTTAAACTAACTTGAGAAGCAGAGAGCTTAGCTAAAAAATCCTCTTCTCGTTGTTGTAACTCCTCACTTTGTTCAATTAAAGAATCTTTTACCTGTTTATAATATTTATATTGGTTTTTAAAATACTCTATTGCCTGGGCTTCTTTATCTCTAAATTCAGCTTCAGCTCGTTGCAACTCATCATCAAAAAGTTGCATAGGCTTTTTAGTATGAGTTAGTTGAACTTGTTGCGAGCCCTGTGTAACTGGTTTTAGTTTTTGTGTTGTAGATAATTTGGTTTTAGGCTCATTATCAATACCTTTTTGCTCAATTCTAGGCTGAGGATCCCACGGGTTTGCAATTGGCTGTCGAGAAGCTTTTTTCTTAATAATATGCCGTGTTTCACTTTTTGACGAACTAGCAAATGTAGACTTCTTGAAATTCATATTTTTAACCCGTTGAGTATTAACGCAACCATGTTAAGTATGTAAGCTCTTAAAAAAGAACCAGTTGCCTAAAAATTGATAGTGGTAATGAGAATCATAATTATTACAACAATTTAATCAATATATTATGAAACATTCCCATTTGTTTGATGATATGTCAATGAAATTAAAAGGCATTACATAACAATGTACTAGTTGAATTACCAATACTAAATTAAATGAGGTTTTGCGTGGAGAGGTTTATTCTAATTTATAACAATAACAATTAAAAATAGTAATCACATTTTTTTTGGTTGTAGCAGTTCACTTTGATAAATAGCTACCATTTATTTATTTGCTTTCTCATAGCCAGATCTACTCAAAAAAAATCAGGTAAACTGTTTTATTGTATCAAGTAATAGCTGTTTACGTATTGGTTTAGACAAATGTAGGTTGCATCCAACTTGTCGGGTTTTTTCTATATCTTCTTTCATGGCATTGGCTGTTAAAGCAAGTATAGGTACTGGGGTTATATTTTGCTTTCTTTCCCATTTTCTAATCTCCTTAGTTGCCATATATCCATCCATTATTGGCATGTGGATGTCCATTAAAATAAGGTCGAAATTACCATTTTTGTACTCATCTAAAGCCATGGAACCGTTTTCTACAACAGTTAAATGGTGTGGGCTGTTTTTTAGGAATGCTGAAATCACCATGCAATTTTCTTCTACGTCATCAGCTAATAAAATGGTAAAACCAGTGGTAGGTTTTTCTTGCTCAATATGGCTTTTAATTCCTTGAGATATTTGTGGTTCTTCTGTTTTAGCTTCATGACAAGGTATTTCAAAATAAAAAGTACTACCTTTTTTAAGTTTGCTTTCAACCCAAATATTGCCACCCATTTTGCTTACTAGCTTCTCACATATACTTAGCCCAAGGCCTGTTCCTCCAAAACGGCGGGTGGTAGATGATTCAGCTTGCTCGAAAGGTTGAAAAATAGTTTTTTGTTTGTTTTTTGGAATGCCAATTCCGGTATCAGCTACTGAAAACTGCATCATCTCTTTTTCTGTTTTAACTAATGACAAAACAACCTTTCCCCTTGAGGTAAATTTTACTGCATTAGAGAGAAGGTTTAGAAGTATTTGTTGAAGTCTTGTAGGGTCGCCAATAACTTGATCTGGAATTAGGCTGTCAACATTAACAGTCATTCCAATGCCTTGGTTTAGGGCGTTAGCTTTTAGAGTATCAACTGAATATTTTACTAAATCTTTAGGGTTAAAAGGAATAGATTCTAATTTTAACTGACCTGCTTCAATTTTTGATAGATCAAGTATATCGTTAATTAGTGCCAGCAGCCCATTTCCAGAATTATTAATAATATCTATGTAATGCTTTTGTTCTTCATTTACATTGCTTTCTGCCAACATTTCACCCATACCTAAAATTGCGTTCATTGGGGTGCGGATATCATGGCTTATAGAAGCAAGGAACTGGCTTTTGGTTTTGTTGGCTTTTTCTGCTATCTCTTTTGCACGTCTTAGTTTTTCAGTATTACGCTGTTCTGTAATGTCTTGGCAAATTCCAAACAACTCGGTAATTGTTCCGTCATCTGCAATATTAGGATACCCATGGGTATTTACGTAGTGTATTGAGCTGTCTTTATATATGATGCGGATAACTAAATTGTAGCTTGTACCTAAAGCACATGCTTGAATAGCCTTATCAAACATCTCCCAGTCATCTGGGTGAATTATCTCTTTGTGTTTTTCGTAATTAGGAATATCTTGCTCTGGGTCACATCCAAAGATACTAAACATTTCATCAGTCCATGTTTGCTTTGCAGATTTTACATCATACCTCCAATACCCAATATGAGCTATTTTTTGAGCTATTTCTAACTGTTTTTTAGATTCTTTGAGAGACTTTTCCGCTTGTAACCGTTGAGTTACATCACGCCCTACACCATAAAGTTTACCGTCTGGACCTGGTACGGCAGTCCACTCCAACCATTTGTATAAACCTTCTTTTGTAATGTATCTGTTAAAAAATAAAATGGTTGGTTTTTTTGTATTTAACTGTTTTTCAACTTCAAGGTTACTCTTTTCTCTATCTTCTGGGTGAACAAAATCTATAAAAGGTTTGTTAAGAAGCTCTTGCTCAGTCCAGCCTAGTACTTTTTCCCAGCTAGAGTTGACCTTAAAAAATGTTCCATCTGTTGCTATAACAACAAAAAGATCAGAAGAGATAGTGAAAAAACGGTCAAGATCCTCTTCAGCAGTCTTGCGTTCTGTAATGTCAATTCCCATTTCTAATACTAATGGAGAACCATCACTATCAATAAAAAAACTGTCGTATACTATACTTGTACGGCCTGATAGGGGGTCGAAAAATTCCCATGTAGCCATAGTTTTAGTTTCAAAAACTTCAAAAGTTGGGCAAACTTCACATGGCTTATCTTTACCTTGAATAATGCTATAGCAGGGCTTTCCTGTAGGATCACCAAACTGCTTTATAAAATGTTTATTAAACCACTTAATAGAATAGTCTGGGGCTAAAACAAAAACCCAGACTGGGATAGCCTCTAATAAAAGCTCAACGCGTTTACGTTCGAGCTTTATTTTTTTCTCCATAAGTTTATGTTCAGTGATGTCAATGTGGGTTCCAATAAAGCGAATTGGTTTACCATTTTTATCACGTACAGCTAAGCCACGAGAGAGAACAGATAAATAGTGTCCTTTTTTATGGCGCATGTTGTGTTCAATTTCATAACGATCTAACTTTCCTGCAAGATAGTCATCAATGGTTTGATATGCTTTGTCTAAGTCGTCAGGATGAAGGTTAGCTTTCCATACATTTAGGTGGTTTTCTAACTCATCATCTTCATAACCCAACATGGTTTTCCAACCCGGAGAAAAATAAATTTCATCAGTTTTAAGGTTCCAATCCCATAAACCATCGTTGATACCTTGCATAGCTAAAGAAAAGCGTTCTTCACTTATTCGCAAAGAATTTTCCACCTGCCGACGTTTAGAAATATTCAGCAGTAATACAACAACCATAGTAAAAAGAGTAATGAAAACTATTGCAGCTCCCCAGACATATTTAGCATATTTATTAAGAAAAGTTTCAGGTCGATTTATAATTTTGCTTCCAGCAGGTAGTTTTTCAAATGATATGTTAAACCGTTTCAGTAGTTTGTGGTCAAATATTAGCTGGTTTACTCCAGTTTTTTTAACTTGAATTTTAGCAGGATCTTCACCAGAAAGAATCCGTAAAGCTATTTGAGCTGCACCTTGTCCTTGGTGGTAGCCACTAATTAATTTACCGCCGATAATACCGTGGTTAAGATACAAATCTAGAAGACCATAAATAGGTACAGAGCTTCTTTGCGATAACTGTTTTGCACTTTGCCAAGGTTCATAATATTTACCCAAACTATCCCTGAAATATACTCCCATAATTATTATACTGTCTGGTTTAAGTTTCGAAACTTTGTTAAGCAGTTCAGAAAAAGGCATATCCTGAAGGTATTTTATTTCTACGTTGTTTTTTAAACCAGAAATTTGGTCTTTGATGGTCTGGCTCCAAGCTTTTCCAGTTGGAAGATAGTCGTTAAGAATATATATTTGACGAATATTAGGGTTAATTTTTAATGCTGTTGACAGTGTAGACCGAGCATCAAATATTTCTGCTAACCCTGTAAAGTTTTGTAAATTTTTCAACCAGGCATCCTGAAAATTATTAACACCACAAAAAACTACAGGTACTCCAGGAAATATCTCTTCTCCAAACTCTCGCATAAAGTCAAAAGCGTTATTATCTGACACTAAAATAAGATTTAACCCCTTATTTTGGTATTTAGCCTTCAACATTGTTTTGATGCTAGTTTTATAAGCTAATGTATATGGAATACGCTTAGTATCCATAAATTCTGCATGGAGATTAATTTTGTTTTCCATGGGTTTTAATGTGTCAATTACAGATTGTACAACATTACGAACCCACGGCATGGTTGCATGGTAAGAATTTAGCAGTAAGATATGTTTAGCACTATGAGTTGTAGAAGCGTTACTAATATTAGGGGTAATTATCAGAAAAGAGATGAGGATTAAATAGATAATTCGCATGATATTTTTTCTTCATTTGAACAATTTACATAATCATAATTTAGTTCAAATGGAAACAGTCGTAATGGTTGCATTGTTTTTGCGTCAACAAAAATGATGCTATACTGTACATGGTTTATTATCAAGCTATTTAATAAATGACTGATATAAATATTGTTAACTATTTTGTTTCTTACTGGCTGCCTCAATATATAGAAGGTCCAGCAAATTAAACAGTTCATCTTTGATTGCACTAAAGAGGTTCATTTTTTCTTCAGCAGCAGCTATATTGCCTTGGTTGACTAATTTGACAGTTTCTTTAGCAACTTCATGTACTCTCATATGAACTGTACCCACCTTTTTGAAAATTTCCATCTGGCCAAATTTAGAAGTCCCTTCATTATCATACCATTTGCCAAACACACACTCATGACCACTAGCCACTTGATCAGTTTTTAATTCTGAACGCCCACGTATTACACCTTCTAGTTTACCTAGCCATCCAAGGTGGGCTAGTTTGACTTTTTCTACGTCAAATGGTTCTTGAGATAAGGTGATAATATTGACAGATTCTTGAAGTTTTTTACCTGGTATCTCCATAGAATCAATAAGTAATGAGCTATGATGAACCGCACCATTAACATAACCTGTATTGGTAAGGATTTTCTGTACCATATCATTGGCATTGGAAGTAGAAGTAGCAGCTTCATTAGCTGACTGAGAGACTGTTTGAGATGTTAAAAGAATTTCATTACCCTGTTGTGATAATATTGTTGCAGAGCTAGCTGCTTCTGCTGCTGACCTTGCCATCTCCTGTGTGCCTAAGGCTGCTTCCAAGGCTGATTTTGCGACATCTTGAGCTGCTAAATTTAACTCTTTAGCATTATTGGTTACCTCACTAGACGCTTCTGAGACATTGTTTATAGATTTTGCAATCTCATTAATACTATTGGCTTGTTCATCGACAGATAGTGAAATATCTGCATTTGATAGATCTATAAGTGCGATACTGTCGGTAATTTCTGCATTTACAGTAGAAACTTCATTGGTTCTGTTTTGTATATCACCAACTTTATCAGAAATAGTTTTAGCTGCTTCATTGGTTTGTCTAGCCAGGCTTTTAACTTCATTAGCCACCACAGCAAATCCTGTACCTGCCTCACCAGCCCCAGCAGCTTCAATAGAGGCATTAAGTGCCAATATATTTGTTTGGTCGGCAATACGCTTGATAATGTCTATTACCTGTCCAATCTCTTTTGCAGATACTGCTAATTCTGCCATGGCTTGGCTTGTATCTTGGGCTTTTACATTGGCTTGTTTTGATTCCTTGCTTGCTGTTTGGCATCGAACACGTACTTGTTCTAAAGATGCTGAAACCTCTTTAACAGCAGTAGCAATGGAGCCTACAGAATGATCAACTTGTTCCAAGCTATTATTAACACCACTTAAATTTGCAGTAATCTCTTCTGCGGCAGAAGCCATGGTAGTGATATTTGCACTAGCTTGGTCTGAAGAAGATGCTATAATATTGATATTACTTGATAAATCAACTGTTGCTGTAGATATAGTCTCTGCCTGAAGGGTTGTATCTGCTGTTGATTGTTGTATAGAAGAAACTAACTCCTTTACCACTTCATGATCTTTAGATACCTCTTTAGATAAATGTAATGTTTGCATGGAGTCTGTATAAAGCCCGTTTTTAACAATTTCTAAATCTTTAATGCAAGCCGACATTGAACGTGTTTGCAAAATAACCTGTCTAATAACAGATTGAAACTGTCTTGCTAGGGCATTGATATTTAAAACAATATAAAAACCAATAAACAGTGCAAAAATTGCAGATCCAATTACTGTTTGTAACATATTTTTCAGAGATGCACTCGACTCTTGAGACATCATGAAAACTGCTTTGTTCATAGTTTTAAGAAGGGGAATGTTGTTCTTTAAAAGGTGCTCTTTCATGTTGGGTGGTATAGCAGAATCAGTACCCATATTATCAAAGGATTTTTTTAATGGCCGCCAGATATCAGTCACCTTGTCTAATTGCTTTGCAACTGCAGCAGATGGTTTTCCCACAGAGACAAATTTTGGGTTTTTTCTGTTTAACTGTGATGGACCTTCGCCACCACGTATAAGAGCATCCAATGTTACATCAAAAACCCATACTGATGTTTTTAAGCGGTCCAGGTTTTGCTGACCCCCTTGTTCGACAAAAATCAAAAACTCCTTTGTCATACGCTGAGACAGCATACGCTGTCGTCCTGCTAAATTTATGGTAATACTATCTTTGCTCATATTTTCTATTTGGGTATAAACAACACCCAATACAAAAAAGATCAGCATTATCAAGGAACCATTGGTGATTAACAGTCTGCTACGAATGCGAAGTTTTTTGTTTGACATATCATCCACAAAAAGAAAAAGTGTTTAATAACAGTTTTTATTTACCAGCTTATCAGTCAAATTTTATTTCCAAAAAATAACTATTTCAAACTCATTACATACTATAGCTATTATGAAGCGTAGGCTGCAAATAACATTTTAATAATAATAACTAAGCTAAAATATACTGCACAAACTTACTTCTAAAGGTTAATCTTGTTACATAATCTAGATATATACATCGTCGAAGGTTAACAATCCCCTAATTGTAAATCAATTTTCACCAAAATGTAAATTATTTATTACCCAGTTGAAATTTATATTTGATGATAGTTTTTCCTGCAAATTCATTATGTAATATATAACAGGTTTTTAATCAGCGACCAAAATTCCTGACTATCAGTAAAAAAGACCTCCTTTTAAATTAAAAATTTTATGCTCCAACATGTCACTGTTTATAACCCTTTAAGCCCTGTTGGTAAGTTTGTTGAAAAAAATTACATTTAATTAATTAACCAAATATTCCGAATACTTTATATATCTGACGGAAGGAACTAAGACGTATAGCAGCTTGCAAGGAGAGTTATGATGAATAGCATGGTTAAAAAAGTTGGAAAAAAAATACTACTATTTAGTGGGTTAGCTTTAGGGCTATCAGGGTGTATGGGTAATAGTATTGATCCTACACTTACTCGTATGCCAGTTTATGAAATGCCAAATGCTATTGTTATGCAAGCACCACCAATAATAAGAGGCCCACAAGGCTTTACAAATGGTGCGATATATAACTCTGTTGGAATGCAACCAAGTTATGGTGCTCCCCAAAATAATGGTTATGCTTCTTATAATTCTCCACAAATGATGCCACAGGATCATATGGCAACAATGCCGTTGCAATCACGTGGTTATCAACCACAACCTGCTCCTTATTAATAATTTCATTCTCACAGTTTTAGATTATTAAACACCAAGGCGATTAAAAATTGCCTTGGTGTCATTTCGTCATATTTAAAATTGGATAATTATTTTTAAAGCCTTTTTTCATCTCCTGTCTCTTGATCAAGTACAGAATTTTATCTACAAACAAGTCAAAGGAGAACATTTTAGGTATGGTTTCATGGCTTTTTTTTGGTTTTTTTGTCAAAGCTTGTCTCATATCTTCTTTGGTTCTGATCAAAAGGCATTCATCTTCCCAATGTGGAGGTTCAGTCTCTGGCCTGGCATCATAAACAATTGGTATTGCACCAGAAGCTGCTATTTCTACTAATCGTTGAGAATTAATGGTTGCAGGATGACAAGATAGGGCATATTTAGCTTCGTTGTAAACTCTGGATACTTCTTTTCCTGGTTTTAAAATTCCCCTATAAAACGGCTTTGTCTTGGGGTTGCCTTCCCATCTTTTACCATAAATTTCAAGGTTGAGATCAAGTTCGTATCCTAGCTCACTAAGCCACTCGACCATAGTATCTCTGCATACATAATTAGCTAATAAGTGTAATCTATTGGTATCAAAATAATTAAGCTTCAAGGACAACTCTTCAAGAAAAAAACGAGAGAGAGTTTTGTTCTCGGTAAATCTAGCATAAAGATGGTCTAGAATAATTTTCTGTTTTTCTGATCCGTCATATTTATTGCTATATGAAGAACCGACAAACACCACTTTTTTCCTTTCTTCTAAGGGAACTATATTTCTAAAAATGGATGTACTAACGCAAAAACCTTGACGATGTATGGGGTAAGCACCACACTTTTTAAGTAACAGGTCAAATTCAGGAAGAAGTGAAAAAATAAGATCCCTTTCTCTCCAAGGTAAAGGTTTACCTTTAGCAATTTCTGGCATTGAATCTTGCCACCACACTACATTAAAAACATCAGGATGAAGCCAAGAGTTATTCAGATGATCAATGTTGACAACAACATGTGGCTTGAAAGTTAAATAATCTTTTAAATATTCGTGAAAAGAGTGTGAGCTATCTAGCTTTTCCATATCATTATTTTCTGTAATTATCTTGATATGGTGACCACTCTTTTCGAATGCTTGGGCTATACCCTTAAGTGACGTTTGCAGCACTACGGTTTCTCGTGAGAATGAGACTAGTACCCTCATTTTCCCATTCACAACTTCACCTGGAGCAGTGGATGCACAAATCTTTACAAGATTAGCAATGTTATTTTGGATGCTAATAATAGAATTTGCTAAGTTATTAGCAATATTTAATGCTCTATCACACTCTTTTTTGTTGGCAGGGTCGAAAATAATTTTTTTTGGTAAGCGAAGCCTTGTGGTTGAAAAAAAATCATAGAGAGAATTTTCGTGTTTTAAATTGATGAGGTTACTTGGTGAGTTTTTTATTTCATCCCCGAAATAGTAACAAATTTGTGGTGCATCAACCGCACCTGTTTCAACCCTATTACAAAGCTTTGCAACCCTAAAAGCTTCTGATGAACATAAAAACAGCGAATCTCTAGTAACATTCTCTAATTTAGCCGTTGCATCATGAATTTCTGAGTTAAAGTGATTCGCAATAGATAGATGGGTTAAAGCTAAAAAAGAGAAACTTTCCCAATTATAATAAACTTGAAACAGATAAAAATGAGCAGTATATAGCTTTGGGTCTAAATCAAGAGCTTTATTTAAATAAGGTACAGCTTCCCAATATTCTGATTTGTAAAAATGTATTAATCCTATACACAAATGTGGTACAGGCAGGTTGGGATTTTTTACAATTTCTTCGTTGTAAAATAATAACTCCTTATCCAGTTTCCCTTGTTTTGTTATGGCTTTAATAAGGTTGTCGTAAACTTCTACATAATCAGGCCTAATAGCGATAGCTTTCTTGTATTCACAAACAGCTTCTATTAGTTTTTCTTGCTTTTGTAGGCATTTACCAATTTTTAGGTATGCTTCTGCAAAATTAGGATTAATTAATAAGGCTTTTTGGTAGCTTTTTATGGCCTCTTCCAGTTTATCTAGCTCTTGCTGGGTATCACCAATATTATAATAAGCTAATGCAAAATTAGGTTGATTTGTTATAGCTTTTTGGTAATTAAAAATTGCTTCTTCCAACTTTCCTGACTTTTGTAGGGCAACTCCAAGGTTAAGATAAGCTTCTGCATAGTCAGGTTTAATATCAATCGCTTTCTGAAAATTATAAATAGCTTCTGCTAACTTTCCTTGCTTTAGTTGAATAACACCAAGCTGTATTAAAACTTCAAAAAAACCGGGTTTAATTATTAATATTTTTTGGTAACTCTCTATAGCTTTATTATTTTTATTCAATGAAACCAGAATATTACCAAGATTTAAGTGCGCTTCAACGAATTCAGGTTCAATAGATAAGGCTTGTTGGTAACTTTTAATGGCCTCATCAAACAGCCCTTGCCTTTGTTGTGCATTACCAAGAAAATTGAAAGTATTAGGATCATCAGGTTTTATAGATATGGCTTTTTGAAATTGTTCAATTGCTAGTTCGTTATAATTAAGTGTTACAGCTATAATCCCAAGCAGGTTTATAGCACCAATATGATTGGGAAAAGATTGAATAATAGCTGTGCAAATTTTATCTGCTTCTGTATAGTTTTTTGCTTTAAAATGGTCCATAGCAAGTTTATGCGCATCATCTATTGTGAGTTGCAATTGATTCTCAACTTTAGCTATGTTTTGCTCTCTCATAAATTTTCCATGTCTTTAGAATATATATGATTTTATAAAAGCTATATTAACTATTTTTAGGCTTGGTGGTGGGTAGAATAAATATAAAAGTTGCGCCTTGGTTTGGTTCGCTCTCAACCCAGATATGGCCTTTATGGTGTTCAATTATACGGTGGCAAATAGCAAGGCCAAGCCCGCTTCCTCCTAGTAAATTTTCTCCAGATTGATCTTTAACTTGGTGAAACTTATCGAAAATACGAATTTTTTCATCTTCAACAATTCCAGGACCATTATCCTCAATTTCTAGTCCAATACCATCTACCTCTCTTCTTATGCCTATTCTTACTAAACCGCTTCCTTCAGGGCTGAATTTAACAGAGTTTGATAGTAAGTTAATGATAACTCGTTGTATTTGATCCTGATCTGCATATAACATTATTGGTTTTTCAGGTAACGTGATTTCAAGTTTAACTGATCTTTGCTCAAAAAGTTTACTTGTTGTATCAATTGCATCTTTTGTTATTTGTATTAAATCAATCTGAACAGTATTCCATTCCATTAAACCCGATTCAAGCTTGGCTAAATCAAGTACTTTATTTACCAACCTAGTTAATCTTTCTGTCTCTTTTATAACTATACCAAGAAATTTTTGTCTTTCTTCTAGTGCTAAATCGCTATTGTCGTGTAATATTTCAGAAAAAGCTCGTATTGATGTTAGTGGTGTGCGCAGTTCATGGCTTATGGTGGAAATAAACTCATCTTTCATGCGGTCCAACTCTTTTAATCGGGTGTTAGCCTGTTTAAGTTGTTGGGTAGCTGCCTCTAACTCTGCTGATTTTTGTTCCAAGCGTTGGCTATATTCAATCACTTGGCTGGTTTGATCTAAAATTCGCATTACTCCTTCTAAATCCATCTCTTCACCTTTAACTATAGAGTGGATCATAATACGAGCTGAAGCTGAGCCGATTGCACCTGCTAAACGTTGTTCAGCAAAAGCAACAAGACGGGAGGGAGCCTGACCATTTTCTGGAAGCACCAATCTGTTAATTTTAATAAAGTTGGAAAACTTCTGTTCAGCCATATTGGGGCCAATAAACCTTGCCACCAACCTTTTAAGATCAAATGTTGATACTGAACCGCTCCAAAGGTAAGCATCACCACCTTTTGCACCTTGTTCAAACACGTCAACAAAGTTAAGTGCTTGTATGCGCTCTACAGCTGTTTGTTTGTCAAAAAGCGATACCCCTACCAAAAGGGATATGTTAACCAACATGCTCCAGAAAATAGAGTGGGTGATTGGGTCAAATATATCCAAACCAAAGAGTGCATGGGGACGTAGCCATGTAATGCCCCAGGGACCATCGGTAAGGAAAGATTCTGGTATCCAGCCTGATAGTGCAAATGAAGCCAATAATAAAGTGTGGGTCCATACTATAAAACCTGCAACAAGACCTATAATAGCACCACGACGACTTGCCCCTTTCCAGTAAATACCAAAAAGAATAGGCGGGGCAAATTGCGCAGCAGCAGCAAATGATACTAGGCCAATAGTAACAAGGGCGTAGGACTCACCAATAAGTCGGAAATAGAGATACCCTAACATCAGCAGACAGATAATTACCCCTCTGCGTATGTTAAGAATAATTCTTGAGAGATCCTCACTTATTAATAGTTGAAAACGGAGTAAAGCCGGGATTATAAGGTCGTTACAAACCATAGTTGATAAAGCAATTGCTGCCACAATAACCATTCCAGTAGCTGCTGATAGCCCACCAATATAGGCAAAAAGAGCTAGCCATTGTTGCTCACCAAAAATTGGTAAGGTCAATACATAAGTGTCTGGGTCAATACCGCCATTAGGAAAAATAATGTTGCCAGCAAACGCAATGGGCAAGACAAATAAGTTTATTATTAAGAGATAGAGGGGAAAAAGCCATGCTGCTTTGCGGATATGGTTTTCGTTGACATTTTCAACTACTAAAACCTGAAACTGCCGTGGCAAAAATAAGATTGCCATCATCGCTAAAAATGTCATAGAAAACCAGCTTGCATAACCTCCAGGTAGGGCACTGAACCCCATTAAATCTATAAGTTGAGGATCGTTAAAAGCCTCTTTAAATATACTGCTAGGGCCATCAAATAGAGAAAAAGTAACAAACAGCCCCACAGCTAAAAAAGCCAGAAGCTTTATTATAGATTCAAAGGCAATAGCTGCCACCATACCCTCATGGCGTTCTGTGGCATCAAGGTGGCGTGTACCAAAAAAAATAGAAAAAAGTGCTAAGATTATTGCTACAAATAGAGCTGTATCGCCCCAAGGTGATGCAAATTTTTCATCAGAAAAACCAAATTGTAAATGGTGAACCAAAACATTTAAACTAGTGGCTACAGCTTTTAATTGTAGGGCAATGTAAGGCATGATACCTACAACTGCAATTAAAGTTACAATGGCAGCAATACCACGGCTTTTGCCATAACGTGATGCTATAAAGTCTGCAATTGAAGTTATGCGGTTGCCTTTAGATATTTTTATAATTTTACCTAAAAGGGGCCACCAGATAGCAGCAATAATTGTAGGGCCAATATATATCGGCAAAAAACCAACTCCACTAACTGCTGCTCTACCCACACTTCCGTAAAAAGTCCAAGATGTACAGTATACGGCAATGGAGAGGGCGTAGACGTATGGATTGTTTATTAAAGAACTACTTTTACCAGAGTGAGAGTCAGCAAAATAGGCAACAGCAAATAATAAACCTAAATAAGAAATTGATATTAAAGGAACAATCCACTGCCATGCAAGACCCATTTATCTCTCCTCACCTGGGCTGTTCTCAATAACCATGGCTGTTAAGAGAATAAAAAATCCCCAAAACCCAAATAGAAAGAGAAATAAAACCGGTATACCTAGTTTTAATTCCAGCCAGTCAAACAAAGAGAGCATGGGATAATTTAAAGCTAAAAAACCAGCTATACTCAGAGCTATTAAACGATGTTTTGTTCTGTTGTAATTAGCATGATTCATAGGTTAATAGTCCGCATTTGCCTGTTGTTTACGAATTTGGATCATGTTCTCCGATGCCTGAATAGCTAATCCTAATGTTGAAATACCTTTGGCTTTAAGAAGCTCTAACTGTCTTATGAATACATCGGCTGTAACCATTGCATCTCCAAGGGCAGTGTGTCTGCCATGCACTTGCACTCCTAAT
Organism: Magnetococcales bacterium; assembly: GCA_015231305.1. GTDB lineage: Bacteria > Pseudomonadota > Magnetococcia > Magnetococcales > JADFYX01. The sequence goes on from JADGBW010000007.1 coordinate 49,042, forward strand.
CTATCAGCTAGGCCATCTAGAGTGTGGTCAACCATATCTTCATGTAGATAAACAGAAAGGAGGAGGGTGTCTAATACAGGGTTATCGAACCATACACCGCTGCTATCTTCTTTGAGCTGAAGAAAACGCATATCAAATGCAGCATTATGGGCAACTAAAACAGCACCAGAGCAAAACGCTTTAAAAAGTGGTAAAACTGTATCTATGTCTGAAGCATCCTTTACCATGTCATCGTTGATACCGTGGATATTAATAGATGCCTGGGGTATTGGCTTACCTGGATTAACAAATTCCTGGAAGACCTCTCCACTTAAAATACGTCCGTTTACAATACGCACACCAGCAATGGAAATTATTTCATCTCCTTGTGATGGATGTAGACCTGTCGTCTCAGTATCAAAAACTACAAAGGTTAGGTTTGAGAGTGAGGATGCTGCTAATCTTCCTAGTTCTTTTGTAGATGCCTCAGGGGTGAAATCATAAAATTCAGGTCGTTCTGGTATCTCTTCTTGTGGTTTTTGCCACTGTCTGGGAGAAATAGATACTGGTAAACGCAATAAAGATTGTCCATTAATACGGTGAGGTTGGCTCCAAATTGCCCCACCATGGCGTTCAACAACCTCTCCTAAGGTTAATGTACCCCCGCCGAGTATCGCAATATTTTGCCACAACTCTACCGTAACAGCAGGAATAGGATCTCCCGTCCAAATAAAGTCTAAATAAACAAGGTTATCTCCCATGAGAGACTCTACAGTGATATCATTGTTGTTGGTTATGTGAGATATGTGTATGGCTATTGTTTCTAGAGCCATAAGTAGTACTGGAGCATCAACTTGTACCCACAATGGCTCACCTTTCAACACAACATTCGGACCATTTTTTTTACTCAATTGTCTATCTAAGGTGGCAAAAAGGTCTGATATATGTGTATCACTCAACATCCAATGGTCTGACGCTAAAACTTGAGCCTCTTGATTTAGTGTGTAAAACATATCAGACAGAGTTGCTATCTCAAAGCTGACGATATTGTTAAACTTATCTCTTGTTTGTTCATCCATATTAGAGTTGGTAAGGTTTTCTGCTGCGGTTCTAATGCTTGCCATAGGGGTACGGAATTTTTCTAGTGAGGTACGGATCAGCTGATCGTTACGTTGTAATGCTTCCATTTTTTTTGTCACCTCTGCCAATGTCATAACAAACATATCCTGAGTGTTAGTTTGACAAGGGAGAAGGCTCATGGCGCAGTCCAACATTGTGTCGCTGTTGGCTATAGCACAGAAAAAACGGGCCTCATCTACCTTTTTATCGCTTTCAACATCTACCTGCCCAATAAGTTGGCTTATGGTTGTCTCTACAGGTAAACGGGTTAGAAGCCCATAGAGAGATCTTCCAAGGCCTAAATCATGGCTGTAATCACGAAAAAGGTCTTGTATTGCACTATTATAGAGCATAATACGGGCTTCGGAGTCGCAGACAATAATTCCTATCTTCAACTGTTTGATAACCATTTCTAACCTCTCCACACCTTGTGCTCCAGTAGCTAAGGCTTCTGCTACTTCCCGGCGGGTTTGGTTTAAACTATCACCTAGTTGTTGAACGGTATCGGGTAACTCACCCAACCAATGACCACTATCTACATTTATTTTACGGTTGGAATCGGCCTGAGCCATTATTGCAATGTCTCGCGATAGTGTTTGAGCCGGTACAATAAGAGAGCTTTCCAACCACGACCAAATTTGACCAAGCACCAAAAAAAGGATAACAATAGCTGCAATACCTATACCCCCATGCTGTTTAAACCATGCTAGCATTTCAGGGCTTACAGCAGGCATGTCATTTAAAGCCCGCCAAAAAAGTATTGCTAAGGTTGAGACGGTTATTAGCAGAAAGCCAACATACATCCACCAGAATTTTGTGCGGTTACTCATGCTTAAGCAACACAACAGTTAAATTAGTTTTAGTTGTCTCCATCATTTACTCTCCATATCCAAAATTTCTCTAACTTTGGCTACTAATTCACGGGTTGCAAATGGTTTGGTAACATAGTCATCTGCTCCTAATGCTAACCCTTTTTCCCTCTCAACATCGCGACCTTTAGCCGTTAGCATTATAATACGTGTATTTTTCCAATCGTCACAGGCTCTAATTGTCTGGCACACCTCATAGCCGTCACGTTTTGGCATCATTACATCTAATAATACTAAATCGGGTGCTTGCTCTTTTATAGCTTTTAAAGCTTCATCACCATCTGAGGCTACACGTACTGAAAATCCCTCATTTTTCATAAGGAACTCAAGAGATAAAACAATATTTTGGGCATCGTCTACAATCAGGATATCTTTGGGCATCATACTCTCCAAAAGCTGGTACGGGTCTTAAACCTAAATTCAGCAGTTGTTAGCATTTAACTGGAGCAATAAATTGATTCACTTGGCAAAACAGAAAATAGTTTCATCACCAACAAAGTGATTTTAATATTTTATGGTTTGCCATATAAATCAATATGTTGCACAATTAATGTGCATTCAACTACCTACTAGGTTAATTACAGTAAAACAGTTTGCTTATCCTAGCAATTTCAACTTACAAAATTAGTCTGAAAATTTCGTTGTAAAGACCCTTGCATGGTCTGAACAATATTGAAGGCATCTTTTAAATGCTCTTGTTCCATATTAGAAAGAGTTTTAGGTGGCATAAAGTTGCTTACCACTTTGTTCTCTTTAATTAGTTGTGCCTGATAACGCAAACGAGTAATGCTTATTAGCTCAAAAGCATCTAGCAAATCTCGTGAACCTTCCTTACTTATAACGCTTTTTTCGGCTGCTAGTTTTAAACGGTCTACACTATTTTTAGGACTTGCCCCTATTGAAAGGGCATAAATTCGAGCTAAGTCAACAATAGGTATTACCCCATTTTGTTTGAGGTTTATAGTGCTTTTATGATCACCATCACGTACAAGAGAAAAATTATGGAAAAATCCTAATGGTGGCTGGGAAGATAAGGCGTTGGCAGCCATATGTGTAAGGTAAATCCTGTTTTTTACACTTTTCTCAGATATAAATTTATCCAGCTTTTTAAATAGTTTTTTCTTTCCATATAATAAGCGAAGGTCAAAAAAGACACACGATAGCATCAAGGCTTTTGGTTTAGGCTCTTCTATCCACTTCTTGAAATAACGTTTCCATATTTTTAAGGGCTGTCGCCATTTATCAGTTTTAGCCATAATGCCACCAGGACAAAAGACGTATCCTAACTCATTCATGCCTTCACAAACCATTTCAGCTAGACGTTTGAAATATTCACCGTGTTTCTCTTCGTCATAGTCATTATCAAATAACATAAAACTATCTTGGTCAGAAATTGCTGTCTGTTCTCTGCGACCAAGAGAGCCGACTACAATCCAGTTATAAAGTACTGGAGGTGGTCCCAACTCTTTTTCAGCTAGTTGCAAAAGACGAATATTTAGGGCATCGGTGACACTGGATATTAAGAAGCCAATATTATTGGATGGTATCCAAGAGTAAGTTAGATCCATTAAAAGTGTAGGTACTTGATCTGCAATCTTTTTAAGCCCTTGTATAGATTTTTGTTGATATACCTCTCTAACAAGATGGATTGTGGTTGCTGTTGGGTTATTGAAAATATGTTTTGTACTTATTACACCAATTGGTTTGCCGCCTTCAATGATAGGAACATGCTCAATACCTTTTTCTACCATAAGTAAAATTGCATCAATTCCAAGTTCATCAGCATTAAGAGTTGCGGGGTTTTGGGTCATGACTGTTGATACAGGGTTATCAACATTACCCCCTTTAGCTATTACCCGGCTACGGAGATCATGATCGGTTAATATTCCTGTAACTGTCTTGTTTTTCAATAAAATACAGTTATCAGCTTTATCCCTATCCATAGTTTGAGCTGCTTTACGTATAGTTGCGCTTTCATCTAATAAAACAGCTCTATGTTTAATAAGAGTGCTAAGTTGAGATGTGATTATTTTTGGTCCAGAGCTGTTATCCATATCAAACAACAATGAACCGCGAATCTGCTCATCAGCCTCTTCAATATCATCTTCCTGAGGAGTGTCAAGAGGGGGATTAGATCCTTGTGTAGTACTAACAGTATCGTCGTTATCCATGGATTTGAGTTTACCTCTTGTGTTAATAATGGGCAAATTAAAGTCGGCAATTTTCGTCGTTAGCGTAAAAAATTTTTTTTATCAACAAATTTTTTTTATAAAATTTCGTTATATCAATATCTAAGTGTAATTGTCTGTTATTTGTAGCAAAACTACCACATATGAGACATTAAAAACACATTCGACAATGTAACACAAA
>JADGBW010000140.1 GCA_015231305.1 Magnetococcales bacterium
CTCTTCCATCTCAATAACCTTGGCATCAATCTCTTTAGCCTCAATTTCTGTATCTGGCGTTACTACTGTTTCACCCTCTGACAGTGGTGCTGGCTGGCTAACTTGAGGCTTTTCTTTAACTTTTATGCTTAAACCACCATGGGCTAGTGCAACTGTTGAGACCCGGACATTATCACCCATAACTATGGTTCCGGTTCTCTCGTTAACAACAATTTTTGCTGGTTGGTCTGGGTCCACCTGAACTTTTTCTAAACGGGAAACAAATGAGACAACCTGTTTTGCATAGTCAGGAGGGACTCTCACTTTAACGGTGCCAGAATCTTTGGCTAGTGCCAAACCTTTGCCGAAAAGATCATTAATTGCGCCAACAATCCGACTGGCAGTGGTAAAGTCTGGATTTTTTAGAGCCAACTGCAAAGTCATCTCTTTGTTGAGGTTAAATTTAATCTCCCGCTCTACAATAGCACCACCGCTTATTCTACCTACTGTTGGATGATTTTTTTGTACTGCTGCACCGCCGCCTTCAGCAGCAAAGCCACCTATAGATAAAGGACCTTGGGCAACAGCATAAATTTTACCATCAGCACCTTTCATTGGGGTCATTATCAGAGTACCACCCTGTAGAGACTTAGAATCTCCCAATGAAGATAAGGTTACATCCAACTTACTACCCTGACGGGCAAATGGTGGCAGAGTGCCTGTTACCATAACAGAAGCAACATTGTTAACCTTAACACTGTCTTTAGCAGAGATACCCATACGTTCCAGCATCATTTTTAATGACTGGTTGGTAAATGCTGCTCCAGAATCTCCAGTGCCATTGAGACCAACCACCAGACCAAAGCCAGTTAGTGGGTTATCCCGCACTCCTTCTATATTCACCACATCTTTTAGGCGAGCGGCTTCACTAAAACCAACTTGGCAAAAAATAATGGCTGCTACAAAAATTCGAAACATGTTAAGAGGTTTACTCTGCATGGTATTAGCCTTGAAGCAATTATTACAAAATATTTACAGTAGAGAAAAACTTATTGAGCCAGCTTGGTCGTTGCTGATCGTCAATATCGCCATCTCCGGAATAATCAATACGAGCATCTGCTACTTGTGATGATGAAATAGTATTGGTTGGAGTTATATCTTCAGGGCGAACAATACCAGAGAGAAGAATAAACTGATTTTCATTGTTAATTGTTATATCACGACGACCTTCAATACGCAGGTTACCGTTGGGCAGAACTTGAGTTACCAAACATGAGATGGTAGCTGATAAAGTACTATTACGTGAAGTGCTACCATCACCTGCAAATACGTTGGTAGTTTTTGGTTGAAGAGTTCCATCTAGTAGAGTTGTCTTGGCAGTACCAATAACACCTGATAATGCAGCAAGTCCACCTGCTGTCAAAGTATTGGTATTACTACGTGATAGATCAGTTTTTGCTGCTTTATCGGCTGATGCAGACTCGCTAATCATTACAGTTATGATATCACCAATATTACGGGCTTTGTTATCCAAAAACAGTGTGTTTCTGTCAGTAGATTGCCAGATAGAACCTTTTTTGGGGGCCAACATCTCTGGTGGAATTGGTTTCACAACAGCAACAGGGGCTGCTGGTCGCTGGGAAGAACGTGTCATTCCGCAACCAGAAAGACCTAAAATGGCAATAACCAGTACAGAAATAAGTAATTTACTAGATTTCATCTTTATAATAACTCCGTAAAAACTACCAAATTTGAATCAGGGCTTGACCCGGTGCTGATACTTTTGCTTCATAGCGAATATGGCTTTTAGGGTTACGTAGTTGAATAATATCTCCAACACGTCCCTTACTCAAAGCAACCGCTGTGGTGTTGATAACCAAACCACCTTTCTTCAATCTAACTTTTACCCTCTCACCTCGATCAATTGCTAAAGGCTCAGCAAACCATTTCATCCTAAGAGGCATACCAGCTTTTACTGATCGCTGAGAAACCATACCAATTACATCTTGTTCATCAACTAAAAGGCCGTCAATCTCCCTGTTCATCTCCAAACGCTTCCACTTGATATCACCTGCATTTACCAAACCTCCACGTTTTATAGAACGTCTAATAACAGGTACATCTAAGAAACGCTTTATTACTGCTGATACTTTAATCTGCTTTTTTTCATCACCGTCTACCAAAACATTAACAGCAACGGTGTTACGACCAGGTACCAAACTTTCAGGGTCTGCATCTATCTGCCAATCAACCTCCCCTTCAGCTAGTTTTATGTCGTGGCGATGAAATACTTTAGTTACAACTAAACCAGACCTAGCTTGTTTAGCAAGTATGTTCAAACTCCGCTTCACACCACTTGCAACATCGGCGCGATTAACAACTTGTGAAAAACCTGTTGCTGCTACTAAAAGAGCAACAGCACCAAACATACAACCAGCAATAAGAGGACGTTTCATTTTATATTATATTATCTCTTCAGACTTGCGACTTGACCAAGCATAGTATCAGCAGTTTGAATTGCTTTTGTGCCAATTTCATATGCTCTTTGAGTGGCAATCATATCAACCATCTCTGTTACCATGTTTACATTGGACTGTTCAAGAGCATGATGGATAAGATGACCCATGCCATTTTCATCAGGAACACTAACTTGAGGAGTACCAGAGGCTACACTCTCAACAAACAAGTTGTTACCCATTGCAGTTAGACCTGCTGGGTTAACAAAAGAGGCCAACTCCAACTGCCCTACTCCAGGTAGAAAGCCCGGAGCATCTTTAATTGCAAAACCGATTGATCCTGTTCGCTCAATAGCAATACGGGTGTGGGTGTTAGGGTCAATACCTACAGCACCACCAACTAGAGGATAGCCATCATGGGTAACAATGTTTCCTTCGTTGTTAACCTCAAAGCTACCATCACGTGTATAAGCAATATCACCATTTGGTAGTTCAATCTGGAAAAAGCCTTTACCCTGCACCATTAAGTCAACATTAAAAGCTGCGTTACTGGTTGAAGCAGCACTTCCTTGGGTAAACTCTTTACCAACAGACGTTACTTTAACACCATGACCAAGCTGTACACCTACTGGAACTGAAGTTCCACCTTCTGAAGTTTCACTGCCTGCTGGGCGAATGTTGGCGTAGAGTAGATCTTGGAATGAAGTACGAGACTGTTTAAAGCCTGTTGTATTGACGTTTGCCAAGTTGTTGGCGATGACGTCAATATTTGTTTGCTGTGCTTGCATACCAGTTGCGGAAGTCCAAAGAGCACGAATCATGGTTTTATCTCTCTTATATTAAAGAATAAATTTTTAACAATTAAATTAACTAGATCAAGAACCTAAACGACCAATCTGGTTGGCCTGAGCATCTATGCCATCCAGAGTTTGAATCATCTTCATATAGCTTTCAAAAGCACGGTTGGATTCAATCATCTGAGTCATACCCCGTATAGCGTTGGCGTTGGAAGACTCTAAAAACCCCTGCTGCACCCCACCTAAACTACCTTCAAGGGGAATCTCACTCTCTTGTGGTGCAGTGTACACGTTTTGCCCTACTTTTTTTAATACTTCAGCAGGTAAACCAACTCTTTGTATCTTACCTAACTGCCCATTAGCATTAGATATAGTTCCATCTTCACCGATACTTACCGATTGATCACCTATGACCAATTTAGCACCGCCAGATCCCATGACATTAAAGCCATTTTTATTAACCAGCTCACCTTTTGAGTTTACTTCAAAAGCACCATCACGGGTGTAACGCTTACCTTCTGGAGTATCTAAAACAAAGAACCCCTCGCCGTTAATTGCTACATCAAGTGGGTTTCCTGTCTGTTTCAAGCCACCTTGTGTGGTATCAGTTGTGGTGGAAGGAGCTGCCGGATAGGTAACACTAAGAGCATTTGTTGCCGGGTTACTAAAAGGAAAAGGTATATCTCCTGGACCTTTAAGACCCATGAATGAGTCACCGGGTAGAGGAAATTGCTCTGGCCCTGGTGAGGTCATGAAGGAATCAAAGGTAATATTACCCTCTTTAAAGCCGGTGGTATTGACGTTAGCCAGATTGTTAGTCAAAACAGAGAGCTTCATCTCGGTCCTTAAAGCTCCATTGACGGCTGCGTATATTCCACTATCCATTAAAACTCTCCATATCTGGTTATTTTACACTTATAATGCTGAGCGTAACTTGCAACAAAATCTTCAGTGAAATAGCATGCAACACTCATACCACAACCAGCTACAAAGGTAATAATTCCATTTTAAGACGAAAATTGTGACTTAAATATAAAAATAACTGTTTCATACCTTCTCCATTGGTCGAAAACGTGGCACTATCCGCCGATATTGAAATAGAAGGCGACTATTCATATGATTTACACCTATTTTTTACCCGCCTATTAAAGTTACCATGACCTAAATGAAAAATGTTAAAAAAGATGCTACTGGGGAGGCTATGCAGGAACTAGCCCAATTAATGGCTAACCTGCGTTCTGAGGATGGTTGCCCTTGGGACAAAAAGCAGACCTGGAAATCTTTAATACCATATACAATAGAAGAAGCATATGAGGTTGTAGAGGCTGCTGAGAGTAACGATGCTTCCAGTTTAAAAGATGAACTGGGTGATCTACTTTTCCATGTGGTTTTTTACAGCCGTATTGGTGAAGAGAGCCAGCAGTTTAATATAGAAGATGTCATACGTGGTATAACCGAAAAGATGACACGTCGCCATCCTCATGTTTTTGGTGAAAAATCTAGCTCTATTGAAGATGCTAAAGAGGTCCCAGGGTTATGGGAAGAGATTAAACGCAAAGAGAGAGAGGCAAAAAAAGAGGCTTTACAATGCGATAGCGATGATAATAACAAGCCTGTCTCTATCTTTGACGATATCAACAGCCGTGTTCCCGCACTTTTATGGGCATCTAAGGTACAACGTAAGATGGGTCAGGTAGGTTTTGACTGGGCTGATGCTGATGGTGTGATATCAAAAATTAATGAAGAGTTCGTTGAGCTTGAAGAAGCAAGAGAGGCTAACGACATAGAAGCTATGACTGAAGAGATTGGTGATCTGTTATTTACCATGGTTAACCTCTCTCGGCATTTAAAAATAAACCCGGAGACGGCATTACGTCAGGCGACACACAAGTTTCAAAACCGTTTTCGTTTTATGGAAGCAGAACTGCTCAACCAGGGCCGTAGTGCCCAGGAAACTTCGTTGGAGGAGTTAGAAACCCTCTGGCAAGAGAGCAAGGTAAAGAAGAAAAAATAACCACTCCCCTTTGCCTCACTTTTGGCTCCCCCTGCTGCATTAAAAAAAGATTCCATGAACAACTTAAAGCGCAACCCTTTTTTTAATAATACAGATTAAGTAAAAAGTGGGCATTGAGGTCTATTATTTATTCTTTATAAAGATACATAACTCTAATTAGGACAAGGTTGGACATCGTGATTCGAAAACTTAGAAATATTGCCATTATTGCTCATGTTGATCATGGCAAAACTACTCTGGTAGACAAACTTTTGGGACAATCTGGAACTTTGCAAACTCGTGGCAAAGCCACAGAACGAGTTATGGATTCCAACGCTTTAGAAAAAGAGCGTGGTATTACTATCACCTCTAAAAATACCGCTATCGATTGGAATGGATACCGTATAAACATTGTTGATACCCCTGGCCATGCTGATTTTGGTGGTGAGGTTGAACGGGTATTATCTATGGTAGACTCGGTTCTTTTGTTGGTTGACGCAGTTGAAGGGCCAATGCCACAAACCCGCTTTGTTACGCAAAAGGCATTTGCCTTGGGTTACAAGCCTATTGTGGTTATTAATAAAATTGACCGTGATGGGGCAAGACCAGACTGGGTTATGGAGCAGACTTTCGATCTTTTTGATCGTTTGGGTGCAACTGACGAGCAACTAGATTTTCCTGTTATATATGCCTCGGCCCTAACTGGAACAGCAACTACAGACCTTAAAATTCCTAATGATGACATGACCCCATTGTTTGAGACCATAGTTTCCCATGTGTCTCATCCAGATGTAGACCCAGACGGGCCATTTCAGATGCGTATTTCCTCATTAGATTATAACAGCTTTACCGGGCTAATTGGTGTTGGCCGTGTGCAACGTGGCTCTATAACTTCAAACTCCATGGTTTCTGTTATAAACGCTGATGGTAAATCTCGTAATGCCAGAATGTTACAAATTTTTGGCTTTTTGGGGTTGGATAAAGTTGAGACACAATCTGCAACTGCTGGAGAGATAATTGCTTTTACAGGCATTGAAAAGCTGGGTATTTCTGACACTATTTGCCACCCTGATTGTGAAGAGCCTTTGGAAGTTTTAACCGTAGACGAACCTACCATTACCATGACGTTTCAGGTTAACAACTCACCTTTGGCTGGTAAAGAGGGTAAGTTTGTTACATCTAGGCAGATTCGTGAGCGTCTATATAGAGAAGCAGAACATAATGTTGCCTTACGAATTGCAGAGACAGAAGACCCTGATAAATTCAGGGTTTCAGGCCGAGGTGAGTTACACCTTGGTATTTTAATAGAGACCATGCGCCGTGAAGGTTTTGAGCTTGGCGTATCCCGGCCCGAAGCAATTATTTCTGTTGTTGACGGCAAAGAGATGGAGCCTTATGAACAGCTAACAGTAGATGTTGAAGATAGCCACCAGGGCTCTGTTATGGAAGCTTTAGGCGAAAGGCGTGGTGATTTAAAAGATATGGTTCCTGACGGTAAAGGGCGGGTAAGGTTGGATTATGAAATACCTGCCCGTGGTTTAATTGGTTTTCAGACCGACTTTAGAACCATGACCTCTGGCTCTGGTTTAATGTATCACGTGTTCGACAAATATGGCCCTAAAGTACCACTGGTTATTGGACAACGTAAAAACGGCGTTCTTATAGCCAAAGAGCCTGGCAAGTCCGTTGCATTTGCGCTTTGGAACCTACAAGAGCGTGGCAGACATTTAATTGGTTCTGGTGAGCCGGTTTATGAGGGTATGATTATCAGTATTAACAACCGTAACGATGATCTTGTGGTTAACCCTTTAAAGGCTAAGCAACTTACAAATATCCGCGCTTCAGGAACTGACGAATCTATCTCTTTAACTCCACCTATTAGGCTTTCTTTAGAGCAAGCATTGGAGTTTATAGATGATGATGAGTTGGTTGAGGTAACACCTAAGAGTATTAGGTTAAGAAAAAGATTGCTAAAAGAGCATGAACGTAAGAAACTAAAACGGGCTGCTAAAGATTAAGAGATAAAATAAAAAGACCGCCCATAAAAAAGGCGGTCTTTTTTTAGCTTTGACCTATAAAAAAAATATTAAAAATTTGTAAAAAGGAGCTTAAACCAAAATGAAATCCAAATATCATATTTTGTTAATACTGCTTCTACTAATTTTACCTACAACATCTAAAGGCGCAGAATTAAAGCCAAAAGAAATTATTAGAAATTTTGAAATAATAGCCTTTGGTAGTGAATATCAAAATAAAACCTGGAAAGGCCTACGTAAATGGAAAGACCCTGTACGTATTGGTTTGCAAGGAAAATATCCTAGATATTTAGAAGATGAAATAAAGCAGTTTACGGCTGATTTAACCTCAATAACCAGCCATCCTATTAGTCTTTATTATTCCCACGGTATGAAAAAAAATCGTAAACTGCCGAAAAATTTCAATAAAAAAAAGGTGAATGTAATTGTTTTTTACGAACCTTTGCATAATATCAAAAAAAAGTTAGGAAAATATTTTAAAGATCGCCCCCACGAGTTGGATATATTATTAAATGAAGCAACCTGTTTTGCAAAATTATTCACACGGCGTTTAGAGATAAGAGCTGCAATTGTGGTTATCCCTGACCATATCTCACATAGATATGCTAGGGCTTGTGTGGTAGAGGAGATAGCACAAATATTAGGTCTGCCTAACGATTCAAATTTAGTGGGTGATTCTATTTTTAAAGATAGAGGAAAATTCAACGAGCTAACCAAGCAAGATAGGTTGCTACTAAAAATACTGTACGACCAAAGGCTAACCTTCGGCATGTCCCGCCAAGAAACTTTATTACAAGTTGAGAGGTTTCTACCTGAATTGATGGAAAAATAAAAATATCTTTTCTTAACTAAACTCACGTAGAATCTCGCTTCTGCGTGAGTGTTGAACATTTTTTTATAATAGATATTGATAGCTATGATATTTTTTATCAAGATTATCGGCGAAGTCTACGGCATTAACTAGATTTTCTGGGTGTTTTTCTACATCACCTGATAGTCGTTGAATAACGTGCAAACCAACACTTAAAAACCCCTCCTCTGTAAAATTATCTACAAGCTCGTCATATAACAGAACATCTAACCGAATTTGTTTGCCAGCTTCTGCACTTTTTTTTCCTGCTGATTCTAATAGTCCAAAAGCTCCATCCATAACTTGCCCAGTGCGCAATGGCATATGGGTCATCAATACTCGTTTCCATACATAAACATTTGCAGAACGAAAATGACGTATAAATGCTCTACGTTTAAGCAACTGTATAGGTGTTAGGCTCATCATTTGATAATCTATTTCCGTTGGTTCTGCTAGCCCTTCACCTGCTATGCGACCCATTAGATCTTTGCTTGATAGTTGGGGGGCAACTCTATTTTCACTTTGCCACTGAGCTATTAAATTTTCAGCATCAGCGGGGTTAAAAGGATATGAATCACCTACCATCATTTTCCTCCTTTAGGTAAATAGTATTGAGCATATAAATACGGCAGCTATTATACCTGCGAAATCTGCGGTTAGTGCTGCTGCTAGTGCGTGGCGAACTCGGCGTATGCGTACTGCTCCAAAATAAACAGCTAGCACGTAGAAAGTAGTTTCGGTGGAACCCTGTAGGGTGCTAACTAACAAACCAGTGTATGAGTCTGGCCCTATGTTGGGATCTTGTATTATAGATGCCATAAGACCGTAAGCCCCTGAACCGGAGAGAGGTCTTAGAAGAGCCATTGGAAGTGCCTCGGCTGGCATACCTACTTTTGAGGTAAGGGAGCCTATGGCATCAACTAGATAACCCATAGCACCGGATGACCTAAACATACCTACAGCTACAAGTATAGCAACTAGGTAGGGTATAATGCGTATTGCTACGTCAAAACCATCTTTTGCACCTTCTACGAAGGCTTCGTAGACTGGTACTTTTTTTATGTAACCAAAACCAAGCATTAGGATCATAAGAGATGGAATTACCCACGGGGATATTGCTTTACCGTATAATATTGTAAGGGGTATGAAGCCTAGCACTGAAGCAAGTACTAGTAGTGATACCCATGTTGGGTATCCGGTAAAGGTTTCTATCTCTTCTTGGTTTTCTTCAATATTTGTTTCTTTTAATGTTTGGTTACTCTCTTCTATGGGAAAAAAGCGTTGGTAAGATTTTACAGCTAATACTGCTACTATTGTTGAGCAAAATGTTGCAAACAATGTAGTTGGGAGGATAGCTGCTGGATCTATAGAACCAGCGGAAGCTCTTATTGCTATTACTCCTGTTGGAAGTAGAGTTACTGAGGATGTATTGATTGCAAGAAACAGTGCCATTGCGTTGGTTGCTGTTCCTGGGTTTGGATTTAGGCGGTCTAGCTCTTTCATGGCACGTATACCAAAAGGTGTTGCTGCGTTACCAAGACCCAAAGCATTTGCTGCCAT
>JADGBW010000141.1 GCA_015231305.1 Magnetococcales bacterium
TGTTATTGGGTATTGGGTTCTTTCAAGTATATGGGGTGTGTTTTTATCTGTAGATCAGAAACTTAGAGCTGGTTTATTAGCAGCATTCACTACTGTGATTGTGTCAATAATGTCTGTGCACTTTGCTAAATACCTTGAGAGAAAAGCGGAAATTCTATCTCATTTGAGAGAAAAGAAGATTCCAACTTATGAAAAAATTGTACAGTTTATTTTTCGCATCACATTTGCCGAAAAACTGGGGAATGAACGACCGACTGATCATGAAATGATAAAATTTATGACTGAAATTACACAGGAAATTGTTATTTGGGGATCTGACGAAATGGTTGACGCTTTGTATGATTTCAGAATGCAAAGCATAAAAGATACAGCAAGTGAAGAAAATATGCATATCGATGTATTATTCACGGTTGAAAATTTATTGTTAGCAGTTAGAAAGGACCTTGGTCACAATAACAAGAATTTATCTTCAGGAAAAATACTTGGCTTATTTGTTAATGATTTACAGGAACATATTTCTCAAAGCAAAGAGGGTTTTTGATGTTTAACAAAATGTTCTTACATGGCATCAGTCACGAAAAACTTTATATATGCCCATCTTGGACCGGATCACCTTCAAAAAACGGTAACGCTTATTCCAATAGCTGAATTATTTACAAAACAAAGAGAGTCTCCATGAAAAACAAGATAAAAATAGCACTTGTCACCACGTCTATAATTCTGTTTATTGGTGGCCTTGTCCATTTATTTTTGTTTCCTGAAAATGGCAGTTTTACAACCTATAGTGCCGCTGTGATTTGTGGATTTCTAGCCTTTATTGACGATATTTCCTACTTCAAGGGAGGGCCGGGTGGTTTGGAAATGAAAAGACTAGAAAACAAGATTGTTGAGGCTGACGAACTCATCAATAATATGAGAGAGTTGTCTGTAAGTACATCTGTTCCTGTATTAAGCTTAGTTTCAAGATTGGGACGGTTGAACTCTGGATTTTCTATTAAGGACAAGTTGGAAATTAGAGAAAACATTTTTTCAATTTTGGAAAATTTGAAAGCTCCTGAAAACAGTGTCAAAAATGCAAATATGGAGTTTGATAAGTATGTGATTTTTGATTTAGGAATGAAGGCAAGAAAAGTAGTTGCAGATGCTAAGCGCAGAAAAGACAGCGAGTTAAATAAATTGTTTCAAGATGAGTGGCCGTCACCAGTATCAGATTATGAAGGGCATAGCAAGGCAGTTGCTGCCAAGGAACAGATCACTAGCTTAGGGGACGATTTGCTCTCATTGTTTGACTTCAATAATATAATGGAGAATTACCCAAAAATAATTTCAGAGTTAACGGCTAGTGATTTCTTTGATGAAAGTGAAAAAGTAGAATTGGTGCAGGGTGTGAAAAAGTACACTGACGAAATCTCGATTTATTTGGAGACAGGTAAAACATCCAAACCAGAATTGTGGGCAGACCCAGAATAATATGGACACAAAGTGGACAAAAACCAAAAATGGCTTAGACGGGTAACTGTCTAAGCCATTGATATATATGGTGCCGGCGAGAGGAATCGAACCACTGACCTACGGATTACAAATCCGTTGCTCTACCAATTGAGCTACGCCGGCATTTTGGGATGTTTTGTGCTGTTTAGGGCACTTTTCTTTTTGGGGCTTTTTTCTTGGAGCGCTTGCTTTGCTTTGTCTCCTAAGCCTTAAAGATAGGGGAATATGCCAGAAACTTTTTTGTTCTGCAAGCTATTCTATGAAAAATTATTTTTTATATCAGTTTGCTACTTAAATTATTTGCTGTTTGTAATGCAGTTATAGCTGTTTGTCGTTTGTTATATTGTTGATATCTTAAGTAAAAAATAGTCTTGGTGTTGTTGTATGATCCTTGTCTTTCTTATTTTTTGTTTCTGATGGTTTTAAGATTAAATTATTTTTTACTAACTCTTTTGCCTCTTTTTTTGTTACAGTTCGGCTTTATTATTTTAAAGGTACGTTTGTGCGCTTTTATTTACTAATTAATAAATGCATGTAATGTTCAACTTTATCACATATTATACTATTAAATTTATTGCATTGTTTATCGACTCGACTGTTTTAAATGTATGATAAAAATGTCATATTTATTGTGTTCTTTTCTAGGTATATTTAAAATACATCATATGTAAAATATAGCATCTGCTTATTGAAAATCACTTGTTAGACAAGGCTTTAAGATGATACTCTGTAGGTATGTGAAATGTCTTTGTTTTAGTCAGAGTGTGAACTGTTATTTAGAAGGAATCAATATTAGATGGATATTCTAATTGCTGATGATGAATTTAGTAGCCGAATGATGCTAGAGGAAATACTCTCTCCTTTAGGTGATTGTCAAATTGTTGAAAATGGTGTGGAAGTTGTTGCTGCTGTCTCAAAAATGTTTGAGGAAAAAAGACGTTTTGATCTCATCTGTTTGGATATTATGATGCCAGAGATGAATGGACAAGAAGCCCTTAATGAGATTAGACGTTTAGAGAAGCTCAACGGAATAGCATCTCAAGATGAGTCTGTAGTTGTGATGATAACTGCTCTTAACTCTTTACAGACAGTTGTTGACTCTTTTGAAGGTGGTGGATGTAGTGCTTATCTTACTAAACCAGTTACTAAACAGGCTTTGTTAGATAAATTGCAGAATTATGGTCTAGTTTAAAACGTTGTTGTAAATTATAATTAAAAGAGCCTAAAAAAGCTCAGCCCCGAATACAGGAAAGAGGATGCCTTAGCCGGCTATAAATCTATGCCTAGACAACCCAAAACATACATAAAAATATTAGAAGCTGCTTTACCTCTTTTTGCTGCTTATGGCTACAAGGGAGTAGCTATGCGAGATATTGCAAGAGCAGTTGGTATAACTGCAGCAGCACTATATAACCACTTTCCAAATAAAGAACAGTTACATTATAAAGCTCTAGAGTATGCTTTCGCCCAAAAAGTTGAGCACCTATCTGCAATTTTGGCCGAAACAGATACATCACAAGATCGTCTATCTAGATTTGTACTTTTTTGGGTAGAATCTTTTGGCGATAACGTAATTATCCGCTCTTTATTACAACGTGAAATGGCCGATGCTGACCCAGCACGGATGAAACTGTTAGTAGAGCATATATATCAACCTGTTTTTGATGATGTGGCTGATTTAATGAAAGAGGCTAGTGGAGGTTTAAACCCTCACCTGCTTTTTGTTTCAGTAATAGGTTTGGTTATGTATCATTTTGAAATGTCCCCACTACGAAAGCTAATACCTGGTTATCTTCCTGAACAAGATAGTTCTGATCACATCACCCAACATATTATCTCTCTTCTAAAAAATGGTATTTTGCTAGATAAATCATAATTCTTATATGAGTTGTTGTAGCTAAGAATAATATTATAATTATATATAATTATTTCCTCATAAATACATTCTTTTATCCTAAATTCGGCAGTTGGTGGTGCGTGCATGGCGTAAGATATTGGTTTATCTGGTGTATTTGGGGATATCGCGGTCACCTTGTTGGTGAAAAGATTTTCCTCAAATATGCCAGGTGAATCAATGTCTTGCGTCAGGTGTGTGGCGACAACTACCGGATCTAGGTTTATATGATGTGAAATATATTATTCTTTATAAAACAGTGTATAAAGTATTCCCCTTCTGTAAATATAATTAATTGGTAATAGTTATATTATTCAATGCGCGATGATTTTTAAGATATTCTTAATAATATCTGCTATAATCTGCCTGTTTTTTTCTACAGGGGGGTATGAAAATGGAACAAACACCAGAACAAAAACTAGTGCATTCACTTCTTGGGGTATCGCTTTTGGTGCTCTGTACAGTTGGGTTGTATCTTCTACCAGATACAGTACGTATGGTAAGCAAACTCGTTAAAGTTGCTCTGGGCTTTGCATAACTTGCTAATTATTTTTTTTTAAACATTATCTACTATTTATAATGGCTTTGCTGTTTAGGAGCAATAAAGTAAAGCTTCGATCCCCCTTGCTTCATTATACCTGCTGTCTGTTCTGCATCTGCACCAAAACCCAAGAATAGATCAACTCTTCCTGGGCCTCGTATAGCTCCACCTGTATCTTGGTTAACAATAAAGCGTGCTGAGCTTTGCCAGTCAATAATATTTTCTCCCTCATCTTTAGAAAAATGGGGCAGGGTGGTAATTAACATACCAGCAGCCCCTTTTGGAAAAATTCTATAGTCGGTAGCAATAGAGCGACCAGGAGTGAGAGAAACTGAAATATTACCGTATGGCCCTCCACTTAACTTGCGAAAAAAAACATAGGAAGGATTGGCGTTAAGCAGTCTATCTTGTTGTGATGGATTCTCCCTTAACCACTTTCTAATAGCAGGTAAGCTCATTTTCTCTCTGCTTATGGCTCCTTCTTTAATGAGGATTCTACCTATAGAGTGATAAGGATGTCCGTTAGCTTCGTGATAGCCAACCCTAAGAACCCCACCTTCTGCCAAGGCAACTCTGCCAGACCCTTGAATTTGTAGAAAAAATAGATCAACCAAATTATCAACCCAGACTAGCTCTAAGTTTTGATTTTCTAGGCTTTTTTCTATATCTATTTCTGCACGGTTATAATATGGCGTAAGCTTTTTATCAGCAAACCTAGCTATGATCTTTTTTTTCTTTTTTGGTAACCAGTTAGTCAAACTAATTTTAAGAAGGTCCTTGGGTTTGTTGTATAAAGGATATTTATACTTGTCACTTTTAGTTAGAGAGCCGTTAAGTAGTGGCTCATAATAGGCAGTTACAAGTACATTTCCTTTATTATCGTTGCCAACAGAACGAAATAGCAGAAAGTTTTTTTCAAGGTAGGTCTTCAGTGAGATAGAGTCGCTAGATTGAGCTACTGAAGCAAGCTCTCTAATTGAGCGAGTCATCTGAAGTGCAGTTACCCAATGGTTGCCAAAATGTATTTTTGCTTCCGGTTTTTTCTTGGCAAAATACCCTGCACTCTCATTTAAGGCAGCAGCCCAATCTTGTCTCGATGCATCTGCTTCTATAACCTGATCTGCCTCACTCCACGGCACAGATTGCAGTGCATTTAGCTTAGAATCTGTTGATTTTGCTGTTGGAGGTGTTGTAACAGTACTACACCCCGACAACAGCAATAGAGCAAAAAACCCGCTTAAAAAGAGCAGGCGGGTTTTTTGAATGTTAATTATAAATGTTCTCACGATGTACTTCTTGCCACTTCATCGGACTGTTGCACAGCTGCCAAGTACCAATTTGGATCTTGTGCGCCAACAGGACGGGTAAAGGTCCAATACTCTACAACCTCTACAGGGGTGTCTGTGGAGCCTTCTAACAGCTTGCCTTCAACATCAGTAGAGTATTCCAACATGCCAACTACAAAATGGACTGAGATCCAGTTTTCACCAGACTCCTGCCAAGCTTCAGATATCTCAACTGTTTTAAATTGGATTTGTTCAATAATATCACGAATACCAGCTTCTTTACGTTCTTCGGCTTGTTTCTCAACCATTAACCACATACGTTCAGTCATTATGGGTTTAAGGCGGTCAACACTCCAATCACTCCAGGCTCCTTGAATCTGCTTGTAAGCCATTTTTGCCCCATCAAGAAATTGATCTTCTCGAAAGCTGGGGTCAGTCTGCATAATATAATCCAGGCCTTGGGATACCTCGTCCTGAGACTGCTGTGGTTGATAGTCGTCATATTCGGTTTCAAAGCTATCTGGCAGCCCTCCTTGTGAACCTCCTGACACTCCCCCTTGTGAACCTATAGATGTGAAATCCATTGGTGACTCTTGGGATATGCTTCCCATTGAAGAGTTGTTTCCAGAGGCTTGAGCTGTTTTTTTGCGTTTGTACCAGCGCATAAAAAACCAGATTCCACCACCAATTAGGAGAATTTCCAAAAAGCCAATACCGCCGCCACCTGCTGCGCCAGCACCACCTACACCACCACCGCCACCAAATAACATGGAGCCGATCATGCCACCAAGTAACATGCCGCCGATTCCACCCATTAAACCAGAGCCAAAGCCAGAACCTCTGCCTGTTGCGCCTAGGTTGCTCTGTTTTTGAGTGTTGCTTCTTGGTACACGTGCTGCAGATCTAGGTTGAGCCTGTCTAGGTACAGAAAAACTACGACTCCCACGGGAACCAAATGATTTACCACCCCCAAAACGTCGCGCTTCAGCGTCATTAGGCATAACTGTTAATGCTGCAAAACCAAGGGTAAGAGCTATGGCAAACATAGCAAAATAACGACGGGTCTTATTCATAATAACACCTCTTTTCTCATTAATACGGTTAGTCTTTAGACAGTGGTTGCCAGAGTACTTCAGCCAAGTGTCTAACTTGTACTGAAGATCTATCTTTTAAAAGACCTGCTTCAATGTTTATAAGGCAGCCAGAGTTACTCCCAACAACGGTTTTAGCTCTGCTCTCATGAATTGCTGCCAGTTTATCTTGTCTAATGTTATTGCTCAATTCCTGGTAACGCAACATATAATCACCACCAGCACCACAACATCTCTCTCCACGAGGTAGTTCTATAAGTTCTCCTGCAACTGTTTTAAGCAGCTCTCGTGGCTCTTTTGTGCTCCCTAAGCCGTGTTGTATTTGGCAATGGTCATGGAAAGTTACGCTGTTTTCAGGGCGAATATATTTTTCTGGTAAAGCTTGGGGTAACCCATTGGCTAATAGTACTTCCAAACTTTGAATTTTTTCTGAAAATATTTTTGCTATTTCTGCATATTTCTTTTCAGTAGATAAAGCCCTAGCATAACTTCTTACTGTCACCCAACAGACGCTAGTATCACATATTACCATATCTACATCAGTCAAATTTTTAAAAGCATCCAAGGTTTTTTTAGCCTGCTTAATAAAAAGATCTCGATTTCCAGACTCTCTGAATGGAGATCCACAGCATCCAAACCCATCTATTTGAGTAACTTCGATGTCTAAAAGTTGCATAAGGTTTGCAGTAGAAGGGGCAACCCGTGGGTGAAATAGCCGGGCCATGCAGCCACATAAAAGAGCAGCCTTTAATTTTGCTTTTTTTAATGAGTTTTTAGGTGGAAATTGCGGTATGGGATCATTGCGCTTTTCTGGAATTAAACTTTCTATACGGTGTAGTGGGGGTATAAGACGTAAAACTCTGCTGCGCCTTAACCAAGCTTGCAGCCCTCTATTTTGATACCACCTAATAGCACTGCTTATGTATGAGGTTAAAGTGTGGCTGTTGGTAATAATGTGAAACAATCTGCTTAAAAGAGGGGGGGTAATTGGGCTTTTGTTGCGAACAGATAGAACAAGCTTTGCGGGTCTAACCCCAACAGGGCAAGCTGAATGACATGATCTACAAACCAAACAAGTAGTAAGAGCGTCCCCGGCCTCTTTTGCTGTTAGTTCTTTGCGGGCTAGTGCTAATATAATAGATACCCTGCCTCGTGGTGAATGGGTCTCATCATTTAATATTCTATAAGAAGGGCATATAGGTAGACAGTAGCCACAGTGGGTACATAGATCGGCATTTTTAAATTTATTTTTTTTGCTGGCTTTCATGGGCAGTACATTACACCAGTATATTTCAATAATCACCCAATTCAAAAAAAACTCTCCAAAGATATTCTTAGGAGAGTTTTTTTTGAAGCAAAAATTCAAACAAACAAAAAAAGTTACATGTCTTGTAGGAGTTCCGCCATACGGCTGCTAGAACTTACAGTGTCTTCATTGTCGTCTTCTTCATACTCATCTTTTTTGTTGTGTTTATAGTAGCTGAAAGCACCAATGCTTGCTACTGCAATACCAAGTGCGAGAAC
Source organism: Magnetococcales bacterium (assembly GCA_015231305.1). Classification (GTDB taxonomy): domain Bacteria; phylum Pseudomonadota; class Magnetococcia; order Magnetococcales; family JADFYX01. Next base: position 7,828 of record JADGBW010000141.1, read on the forward strand.
TGGACCCCAAGCACCAAGCCCAATACCCAGGCCAAGGCTCATTCCTGTTCCGTTCCAGATAGTGCCACCACCAACAGCTTTGGCTGTATGCGCGGCAGCAGCAGAGTTGCCAGCAAGGGAAGCTCCTACTTTACCTGTTTGCGCTTTTGCCACAGCAACCCCAGCTTTACCCTTAACAGCAGCAGTAGTGGCTATTGTGCCTTTAGCGGCTAAACTAGTGACTGGTTTAAAAGCCAGCCATTGTGGGCCAGCTGCACCAGCTGCCATTGGGGCTTTGCTTACTGTAAAGCTTTTCCCAACCAACGACTTAACTGACGTAGTGCCAACGCCGCCTTGAACTTTAAACATAACTATTTTTTCACCAGCAATACCAGTGCCAGTGGAAGGTTTTAAAAACACCCAGTTAGAGGTTTTTACACCCCCCATCATAGGTGGTTTCATTACTGTAAAAGTTTTGCCAGCCAGTGTGGCGGTATCCACTGCTTGTCTGCCACCTTCTGCTTTTACCAAGACCAATTGGGCTGCTGATTTACCTTTAGCTACAGCTGCTCCAGTTCCGGCTCCAGTAGCAACTGCTGCTCCTTTACCTGTATTTAAAACAAGCCATTTGCCAGTTCCACCCAGAGTTGCTGGTGTTGCCCCAACAGTTACAGTTTTTCCTGTTAAGCTAGAAATTTGGGCTATTTGTCTGGTTCCCTCAATTTTAATAGCTACTGAACCTTTGGCCCCTACTGCGGTTGGTTCTAAAAAAATCATTTTAGCTAAGCCAGTATTTCCTGTTGATGAAATATTACCAACAGTAAAGGTCTGCCCACTAAGGCCAGCCACTTGTGCAGCTTGTTGTACCCCTTCAAGTTTAAACAGCAATGTTTCAGAAGTAGCCATAAATATCCCCAAATATTTTTATAGTCTTAAATTCATTTTTCAAATCTCTCTCCACCCCAAACTATACCATAAAAACACATAGATGGAAGGGAGAAGGTGTGTTTACTAGATAAACTCTTTTTTTTAGTTGGATTTATACTATTGAATGTCAGCTTTTGGAGTAATAAAAACTGATGTAAGCAATGCTAGCGAAGGAGGGAAACCAGATAGATAAAATATTATTTCTGGTTTCCCACCTTAGTGGTAAAGATGGGGTTGCCCATCATATGTACCATTTTTACTGAAAATGTGAGGCTATATTACAGTATATTTGGGGTTGTGAGTGTCAAGGTATAGCCTAACCATATTAGCATCGTTAGGTGTGCGGATTAACCCTGCATCAATTGTTTCTTGGATAACTCTTGCGTCATTGTTAACAGTTGTTGTGCCTAGCTCTACAGGTGCTAGTTCAAATTTGCTTTGAACTGTTGAAAGCTCGTCTTTTGCAGCTTTTAGTCCTTGTGCTGCTGCTGCCTTTAACCAAGGAATAGCCTTATTGATACTTTTTGGTACTCCCTGGCCATATGCATGCATATATCCAACCATATACTGACCATAAGCATGGTTACCAGATGTTAGCTTATTAAACCATTTCAAAGCTTTAGTGTAATTAACAGGAACACCTTTACCTTCATGATGAATAATACCAAGCTTTAACTGCGCCCAAGCCAGCATTTCTGGAGTTAAGCTTTTGTCTTCGTTAGTTTCATCTACAACCTTGTTAAACCAGTACAAGGCTTTTTCATCATTTTTTATAGTCCCTAAGCCTTTTTGGTATAGCACGCCAACATTAAACTGGGCCAGCTTACTGCCGCCGTTTGCTGCTTTATGGAACCATTTATAAGCTTTTCTTGGATTGTAGGAATCACCATCTTTTTGAGAATATATGGTTCCTAAAATTGTTTGA
>JADGBW010000142.1 GCA_015231305.1 Magnetococcales bacterium
TTACGGTCTGTTGTAGCACCAGTAAAAGCACCTTTAGCATGACCAAAAAGCTCTGACTCCAACAGATTTTCGGGAAGCGCAGCACAGTTAATAGCCACAAAAGGGCCTTTTGTTCGGTCAGATGCTTGGTGAACAAAACGAGCAATAAGTTCTTTGCCAGTTCCGCTCTCTCCCTGGATAAGAACAGAAGCTTGGGAGCGGGCTACCCTGCGTACCTGCCCTAAGAGACGCGTCATACCAGCATCATTAGTGATGATCTTACGACCTCGACCAAGTTCTGGGTCAAAAAATTTACTGCAATAATTTTCTATTACCGATTTAAGCTTTGCATCGTCAACAGGAAGATGGAGATAATCAGCTGCACCTAAACCAATTGCCTCACGCGCTTCAGTAAGATTTCCCTTTACCGCTGCTGCTAAAATTGGCATACCCCTAAACAAAAAGCTTAATTCACGTATTAGCTCTACACCATCTCCAACTCCTTCAAGGTCAACAATAACCATCCCGATTTGAGGCAGCCCAATTTGTTTCTTGGCCTCTTCCAACTTCACAAATTGAGATGTAGAACCACCCAATGCTTTTATTTGGCCAGCTAATACACTCAAATGGGTAGATGCTGCCCCAATTATGACTATTTCATTGCGTTGTGACATATTGCCTATCTTCCTGTATCCATGGCCATCTGCAACTGAGCAGCATTTTCAGTAGAAACTTTTGCCCAAGGTGAATCCGGGGCCAACTCAGCTGCTTTAAGGTAATGCTCTTTTGCAGTGGGGAAATCTCCAGATCGTTGTAGAATATCACCTAAACGTACCGAAGCTAAAGCCTGCATTTCATTGTCGGTGGCCTCTTTGACTACCCTTTGGTATGTACTAAGAGCTTTTTTGTCGCCCTTCCATTTTTGTAAAATTGTCCCATACCAATAATACACCTTACCATCTCCAATAGGTTTTTGGAAAAAAAGATCTTCTAAATACCTAACGGTTTGTGGAAAACGTCCCCGCCCTGCTTCAGCTTTTGCCAATAATCTGAGTCTTTTTTCTCGTCCTGGCTGATTGAGAAGTTCTGGGGGCAGTCTCTCCAGCATAATGATAACCCCATCCCACTCTTTACGGTCAGCCAATCTCTCGGCCTCATCAACACGCACCCTAGCAACAGATTGTGGCATCGTATCGCCTACTTCAGAGACTTTAGGCAACCCGTTATAAGAGCCAGAAGAGAGAGCCTTACCCAATGCTGTTAACTGTGGACCAGGCTTATCTTTCATGCCATCAAGAACAGTTAGAGCAGTTTTGCTATCTCCCATTCTCATTAAAGACTCAGCTAGATGTATGCGTGGCTGAATATATTTTGGATTTGTACGCCAATTTTCACCATACACCTCTGCCAGCAGAGCTGCAAACTCTGGTCGCCCCTCTTCAAGGGCCATGGCCATACCTTCTGTAAGATATTTTTTTCTAAGGCGGTTGGCCCTCCGCACTACAGCCGAACGTGAAGTTAGGGTTAATAGATCATTTAAAGTGGTTAATGCCTCATAATGCCTGTCTGACTTACCTAGAAGGTCTGCGCTAGATAGTTGCGCTTCAGCCAAAGCATCAGGCATGGCTATATTATTAATTAACTCTTCTAACTTTTTTATCTTAGCATCTACATCAAGCTCTCCAGCTAAGGACAACTCAAAAATTTGCCCCCAAACAGCAGCATCTGAAGCTACATGGATTTTGCTTAATCGCTCAAATAGTCCTCTTGTCTCTAAAAAGCGGGCATGAGCTTCCTTATCGTTACCTTGTTCTTTAGCCTGTTTGTATAACTGGTGATTCGATTCCGCAGCCCGCAGCAGTGCCCATGGCATCATTTGATCTTGTGAAGGATAGTTCTCCATAAGTTCAGCATATTTACGGATAGCACTTTCATAACGGGTATATTTATAATAAAGATCCGCCATACCCATAATTTTCTCTGGGCTTTTGTTTAAAATTGCCAACTGTTCGTTAGTCAAGTTATCTAAAATCTTTAAAGTGCGATCCATATCGCCATCATTATCACTCAACTCTGCCAAAAGGTATTGTGCTTCAGCACTATATGGACCTTTGTTTCTACTGGAGTCGATAATTTTCTGCAAATATCTTGTTGCTGCCTGCTCATTGGCTCTAGGATCTACCTTGGAGCGAGCCAAACCGATAGCGGTACGCCCTCTCTCCAACCAGACATCTGGAATTCCTTTTGGTAGGTTAGGGTCCCACATAATGTTTGAAGCACTACCAAAAAGCTTGGCATCATTATATAGCTTTAGCTGTTGCAATCGATGGTCAGGATAATCAGAAGCATTAGGGTGACGAGCAAGTGCAGTTTCCAACTCTGTTAATAACCAACCAGGCTTCCAATCCATTTTACTTGCTAGGGAAACCTTGTAAAAATCAACTATCTCTCGGTTTACAGTATTGGGAAATACCTGTAGCAAGTTGTCTAATATACCTCTAGCCTTGGCAAAATTGCGGCTAAACTCTGCCTCTTTAGCAAGGTCCATAAAATAAGTTTCATCTACAAGCTGCCCAGCAATTTCAATTGCAACACCAGAGTTATCAAACAAAGGTCTTAGCCTATTGAGAGGCTTAGGAGCACCCTCTTCCATATCTTTACGTCGTTTTGATGTAATCCTGTTGATATCATCACCACGACCCATAGCGTTTTTATGAAGCAACTCAACTATAAACAGACCAAGTTTGGATTGACGATGAAAACGAACATTTTTTGTCTCTTTATTGAGAATAATCTCAAGCTCTACTTGACCACGAGGAAACTCATAAGCAAGAATTTTTTCCACCAATCCTCCAGGCAGCACATCCCGCCAGCTAGAACCCAAACTGGCTGTACGCCAATGTAAACTAACAAGGTTACTCTCTTTGTCTACATTACTCTCAACAAAACCATTTCCAGTATGGGCAAATATAATTAGTGTACCGTCTCTTCCTGGCAACACACGCCCTTCAAGTAGTTTTGCAGGCCCAGTTTGCGCGGGTTTCTGCATTTTATCTATTTCTAAACGATAAAGAGCGCCCTTTTCTATATCATCTTTACCAATAGAGTCACGAAAATCTAAGTACGGCTCTTTGAGGTCAATAATGATACTCAACCCCATTTTTCCACCAGGAATTTCATTAACTGTAAATTCTTTAATCCAACGGGATCGTTTGGTATTTAGGGCATTGTAGGGAAGAGCTAAAAGACCGTAGACAGTAAGTTGCAGCTTTTTTTCTTCTAATAACTTTACCTTAGGTCTTTGTGCTCCAGGAGGTATTTGAAATGAGAGCACCTCCCGTTTGCCCATCTCTTCTGTAGAATATTTTAACTTAGAGAAAAAAGCGTGAGCAGTGTCAGGAACCACGAGAGCCAACGCCATTACAGCTACTGCTACAAAGGACAACCCGGTTCTGAAAACTGCATGTCTATTTATATTCATAATCATCCCCATCCCCAGCTAATACCGTTAACTCTCTAACTTTTCCAACCCTTTTTTCTTTATCTTTTCTACTAGGGTTGTGCGGTTAAGGTTGAGAAGACGAGCCGCTTTGTTTTTGTTCCAATCTGTACTATTTAAAGCTGATAAAATTAGCTGATTCTCAAAGGAAGCAACCTCTTTATTAAAATCAAAACCTTCAGAAATAGATGCTCCAACAGAAAAAGCTGAGGCAGGTATTGGCTGATTCGCATCACCATTGCTATGACTACCATCAAGTAATTTTGCTGGCAGGTCATCAATAGAAATGGCCCCATCTGCGAGAACCGTTAAACGCTCCATTAGATTTTCCAGCTCACGTACATTACCCGGCCAGCTATAATTCAAGAAAATATTGTGAATATCCTTACTTACATCAACCTTATCGTACCCCATCTCTTTTTCACATTTTTCTAGAAAGTAATCAGCCAACAAAATAATATCAGCCCCACGATCCCGTAAAGGCGGTACATGGAGAGGCACAACATTTAGTCTGTAAAAAAGATCTTCACGAAACCTCCCTGCTGTCACCTCTTTTTCCAAATTTTTATGGGTTGCAGCTACAACTCGTACATCGACCTTAATAGATTTTGTACTGCCTACAGGCTCTACAACTTTTTCTTGCAAAACCCGCAACATTTTTACCTGCAACTTGGGGCTCATATCGCCGATTTCATCGAGAAATAGTGTACCACCACTCGCCAGCTCAAAACGGCCTACACGTGCATGGGCAGCACCAGTAAAAGCGCCTCTAACATGACCGAACAATTCCGATTCCAACAAGTCTTCGGGAATTGCTCCACAGTTAACAGCAACCAATGCTTGGTCTTTTCTGGGAGATATACGATGCAAAGCCCTGGCTATTAACTCTTTGCCAGTTCCACTATCACCTTGAATCAAGACGGTTGAAGTAGCCGGAGCTACACGCTCAATCATCTTGTACAACTTTTGCATCCTTGGGGATTTGCCTATGATTCCATACATGATGTCAAAAAATCATCCTTGTCTGGTTGACAGAAGGCACTGCCTTCCTTTAAAAACAGATTAACGAAGGTTTAATGCGTCAAAATTCCAACGAAATAATACGACAATTAAACCTTATCAACAAGTCGCATTCACTATAATTCTATATTTTTTTTCAACTACCACGAAGATAAAGAGCATAAACTGTGAAAAACCCTGAACATTCAGCTAGTTACAATAAACCATCAAAAAACTTTCACCTACAATTAAATTTTTCCACTGTTGAGGAGTGGATTAATTGGCTGGCTGACATAATTCAAACAGAGAATATTTGTCTAGAGAACGGAATGCAAGAAGCGTACCTAGAGGCTGAATATTTAATATGTTATGCGTTTTCAATAACATTTAACGAAACAATCAAAACATACTACCAAACCCCTCCTGATAATGCTGCCAATCTGGTGGCACCTATTATTGATAAACGAATTAAAGAACGTTTACCTGCTGCTTATATCACTTCAGAAGCTTTTTTTGCAGGCAACCGTTTTTTTATTGACTCAAGAGTACTCATCCCCCGTTCTCGTATTGAAAATATTTTTGACGATGAAGAAGGTTTTGACGGTTTATTAGATACAGGACAGGTAAATAACATACTAGATTTAGGCACAGGCAGTGGATGCATAGCCATAACACTGGCACTAAGCTTTTTGGATGCCCATGTAGATGCCAGCGATATATCAGACCAAGCCTTAAAGGTCGCAGAGATAAACCGAGATAAATTTGCTTTACAAGATAGAGTTTCTCTAATAAAATCTGACCTTTTCCAAGGACTTAATGATAAAAAATATGATCTTATTGTGAGCAACCCCCCGTATGTGGCAAAGAAAACCATGGAGATTCTACCGCCAGAATATCGCCATGAACCATCATTGGCTCTTGCAGCAGGCGAACAGGGCATTGACCTACTAATACCTATGCTGGATAAAATTACCAACCACTTAAACCCTGGCGGCTTATTTATTTGTGAAGTTGGTGATGAGACACAGGAAATTATTGAGAAGTGCTGGCCAGAATTTCCTGCTCAATGGCTACTCTTCCATTTTGGAGGTAGTGGTGTATTTGTAATTAATAGAGAAGAGCTATTGACATGGAACGACATGCAACATGCTGAATTTTAAGCATATATGTAAACATACCTTTTGTTTCTAATTATGTTATAAACTTTTAAAGAATTCAGTTTACAATATCAAAACAAGAGCAGCTGAAGCTATATATAACCAGCTATAACATGAATAAATTCTCTATTTTTTACTAAATAGCTTAAAGAGTTAACCACATTGCTTGTAGAAAAGCATTAGTTATAGTAAGTTTGCTATTATGCGCGTTCTTCATTCAATACCATCCCATTTAACGGATGACTTTAACTATTGCCGAGATATTGTTCGGAAAAACACCGAAAATTTTCCGGTTGGTTCCCTACTTGCTCCTCGGCGCATGCGCCCCCATCTGCATGCAATATATGCCTTTGCAAGAACAGCCGATGATTTTGCCGATCTACCAGGACGGGAAGACAACACCAGACTACAACTATTAGATGACTGGTCACGGCGTTTAACCCAAATACAATATGGCAAGCCTGATCACCCAGTTTTCAGAGCTTTGTGCCACACATTTGAAGTAACAGGGCTTACTACAGCCCCTTTTCATGACCTACTGATTGCTTTCCGCTTAGATGTTACCAATAAAAACTATGAAACTCTGGATGAATTAGAGGAGTACTGTCGCTATTCAGCCAATCCTGTGGGTAGAATTATCCTCCATCTAGCTGGAGAAGCTATTATTGAGCCAGGGGAGGAACTACCGCAAAAAGTTAAATATTCTGATGCAATATGTACTGCACTACAGATAACAAACCACCTACAAGACCTTGGGCAAGATATTGCTAATAATCGTCCACTATATCTTCCAAGAGAAGAGATGGAGCGATTTGGTGTTAATGAAGATATGCTTCTACAACGTCGTTTTACCCCTATGCTAGGTAACTTTGTTTTAGATTTAGTTGACCAAAGCAAACAACTTATTGATTATGGCGCACCACTGGTAACACAACTACAATGGCCATTAAATCTAGAGATAGCAGCAATAATTGAAGGGGGTCTTGGAGTATTGAACAAAATTGATGAGCAAGGTGGCAACACCTTAAGAAACCGCCCCAAGCTTAGCAAGTGGGACAAAGCAGGCTGCATTTGGCGAGCCAATCAGCGTACTAAATCATGACACCAACCGCCTACTGCCGAGCGCGAACCATAAAATCTCGCACCTCTTTTTATTATCCTATACTCCTACTATCACCTAATTGCCGTAGAGCCATGTTTGCCCTCTACGCTTTTTGTCGAGAAGTTGATGATATTGTTGATGAAAATAAAAACCAAGAGAGTGCAAGAAAAGAGCTGAATATATGGCGTTCAGATCTTGATAAGGCTTTTTCTGGAGAGACTCCCAAGCATCCAGTAGCTAAAGAGTTAATTTTTGCAGTCAAGGAATTTACCCTCCCCACTGCCTCCTTTTACGACATAATCGATGGCATGGAGATAGATTTAAACCAGCAACGTTATAAAGACCAAGATGAATTAAACCTGTACTGTAGCAAGGTAGCTGTAGCAGTTGGCTTAATTGCTATCCATATTTTCTGCTTTGATAAAACAAATAGTAATGTAGACAAAAATTCTAAAGATAAGTTTGCCTTTCACCTTGGCATGGCTTTTCAACTTACTAATATTTTAAGAGACATAAAAGAGGACGCACAACGAGGGCGCATATATATACCTCAAACACTACTTGCTAAATATGGCGCATCTGAAGCAGATATTCTATCTGGAAATTGGAGCCAAGCTATTGGGGATGCCTTAGCCGAAATTGGAGCAGATGCAGAACACCATTACAATTCTGGAGCAGAATTAATTAAGGACAGTAAAGAACGTTACTGTCTATTTCCTGCTGTTGTGATGTCTGGAATATACCATCGCTATTTAACCACCATAACCCAACGCAGCTTTAACACATTAACCAGACCTGTAAAACTCTCATCCTCGACTAAACTAGCTCTCACTATCAAAATATGGTTAAAAGAGCGAGTATTTCCCAACTGATATCTTTTTTTATTTAGTTTATTTATACTGCAAATTAAAAGAACAAATCAAAAGAGCTTAGAAGGGATGTAGAAGCAAAATGGTTAAAATAAATAATCAGGAAAATAGCGCACAAGAAGCAGTTAAAAAAGCTCAAATTTTGTTAGAAAAAGGAGTGGCATACCATCAATTAAACCGTATTGATGAAGCTATAGTATATTATAAAAAAGCTCTTGAAATCCAACCAAACCAACCTTTTGCCTTAAACAATATGGGGTTTGCTTTATCTAACAAAGGCCGACTTGATGAAGCTTTAGCATATTGTAAGAAAGCAATTATTATTAGGCCTGAATTTGCTGAAGCTTATAATAATATTGGCAATATATATTCAAGCCTAGGCAGGCTAGATGATGGGGTTAATAATTTACAAAAAGCTATAAGACTCAATCCTAGTTTTGCCGAAGCTCATAATAATTATGGCAACATTAAACTTAAGCAAGATAAACTTGATGAGGCTGTAATAGCCTATCAAAATGCTATAGCTATAAACCCTGGCTATGTCATGGCATACAACAATCTTGGAAATGCCATAAAAAAGCAAGATAAGATTGATGAGGCAATTGCATGTTACCAAAAAGCTATATCAATTGAGCCAAATTTTCATGATTCTCACTACAATCTCGGGGTTATTTTGCATGAGCAAGACAAAAATGCTGAAGCGATTTTATGCTTGCAAAACGCAATATCACTTAAACCAGACTTTGTTGCTGCTCATTGTAACCTTGGGGGTGTATTCCATGAGCAAAATAAGTTAGATGAAGCCGTTATCTGCTTTAATAACGCCATAGCCATTGATCCTAACTATGCTATGGCATATAGCAATCTTGGAAATACTTTAAAAGAACAAGCAAAACTAGATGAATCAATAATAAACTGCCAAAAAGCAATTTCAATAAATCCCAACTATGCTGAAGCACACCATAATCTTGGTAATACCTTATTAGTGCTAGGGAAGCCAGATGATGCAATGAAAAGTTACCAAAAAGCTATAAAGCTTAACCCTAAAAAACTAGATTTCCAATATTCTATTGGCTACATACATTTGTTAAAGGGTGAGTTAATTGCTGGGTGGAAAAACTATAATTTACGCTGGTATTGTAAGCAGTTAAATTACATGCGCGTTTTAAATAATGAAAAACAATTATGGCGGGGAGAGCCGTTAGAAGGAAAGCGATTGTTAGTGCTTGATGAACAAGGAGTTGGAGAAAATATCTTATTCTCCAGCATGCTTCCAGACCTTATATCCAAAGGAGCAGACATAGTTTTAGAGTGTGATGAACGTCTAATCCCATTAATCACAAGATCTTTTCCTACAGTAGCTTGTAAACCCAACACAGATTCGTTAAGTGAATACAGTATAAACAGTGGGTTCGATTTTTTTGTGCCTAGTGGCAACCTTGGCAGCTTGTTACGACAAAACATAAATTCTTTTCCTAATAAAAATTGGTATCTTTTACCTAATGTTGAACAAAAGGAAATAATTCGTAATAGATATTTAGATACAAATGAGAACAAGTTAATTGGTATTTCTTGGAATAGTAAAAGCTATAAATATAAGAACAAATCTATAAAACTGATTGATCTTAAGCCACTATTTGTTATCCCTGGAGTTACATTTGTAGACCTACAGTATGGAGATACTAAAAAAGAGAGAGAAGAGTTTTCTAAAAAAACTGGTTATGAATTTATCAACGACAAAAATATTGATCAGAAAGAAGATTTAGATAGTTTTGCCGCCCAAGTAGCTGCAATGGATCTGGTAGTTACCATATCGAACACAACAGCCCACATGGCCGGAGCTTTAGGGGTTCCTACTTTGTTAATGCTTGGAAAGTCACCAATATGGTACTGGATGTTAGATAAAACTGACTCTCTATGGTATCCATCTATACGGTCATTCCGACAGAAAAAAATTGGTGAATGGGAAGATGTTATTGAACAGGTTAGTAAAGTAGCAAAACAACTGACAATTAAATAAATTTACTATTTATTGCAATTTAAC
>JADGBW010000143.1 GCA_015231305.1 Magnetococcales bacterium
CAGCTAAGAGCATTTTAGACTTTTCCCAGAGGTGTGGTTCTGGTGAAAAAGGGAGAAGAGCTAGAATAATAGCAAGAATTGACATATTCCAAGGTATGTGATCAAGCCAAATTTGCTTTGGTTTATTATGATCAATGGTTGGTTTTGAAGCTTCTTCTTCGCTGCTTTGGGTCATTTATTCATCCTTGGTGCGGTTTTTTATAGCAAGAAGATTTATTATGTAATCTTGTTTGTTATTGTTGGCTATCTCAATTGGTGTTAGACCATCATAATCTTTTATTTTGGGATCTGCCCCTGCTTTTAGAAGTTCGCCCACCAAATATTCATTCTCTCTCGCTACAGCATAATGTAGAGCGGTTTTTCCAAATTTGTTAATGCTGTTTATTTTACTTCCGCCTTCAATAAGATGTTGCACAACATTGTGATGCCCAAAAAAGGTTGCGCACTGAAGAGGTGGCTGTCCTTCATTAGTTATAATTTCAGTTGATGCACCACGGGAAATAAGCAGTTGTACCATATCAGGATACCCCTCTTGAGAAGCTTGATAGAGGGGGGTTTCTCCATGATGATCTTGGGCGTTTATGGAACTTCCATAATTTATGAGGGTTTCAGCTACTTCGGTGTGACCCCAAGCTGCTGCCCAGTGTAGTGGAGTCTCTTTATCCATATCTACATGGTTTACATCTGCTCCATTTTCCAGCAGTTGGGCAACAATATTTGAATAACCGCGAACCACTGCCCAATTTAGGGGTGTCCACTTATGTTTATCTATAGAGTCAACAAGAGCTCCTGATTTTAAAAGACGAGCGGCTAATTCTACAGCTCCATCTTGGGTAGCTCTATGTAGTGGAGTCCAACCCTCACCATCTACTTGATTAAGGTCGAAGCCTTTATCTAATAAAGTGTTTACATCAGATAACGTCCACTTTTGTACGTTTTCCAAATTCATCCGTTTTCCTTCCTTCATTTTTTGGCTTAAACTTGCATATAATCAGCCTATATGAAAAGATCGAATCAATTATCCAACATTCAATAATATAGCAATAGAAATTATAAACAACCATAAAATAATAGAGAGGATTTCCATGTCACTATCCCAAAAGCTCTTTGACAAAGCTAAAGAGATTATACCAGGTGGAGTTAACAGCCCAGTTAGAGCTTTTAAATCAGTAGGAGGTACACCTCCATTTATAAGAGAAGCCGAAGGCGCAACCATTACTGACGTTGAGGGAAACAGTTATACTGACTATGTGGGTTCATGGGGTCCAATGATTGCTGGTCACAGCCACCCTCATGTAGTTAAAGCTATAAAAAGTGTTGTGGAGAAGGGTACATCATTTGGTGCACCAACCCACGCTGAGATATATCTTGCTCAAAAAATATCCGAAATTGTCCCATCAATGGAAATGGTACGTTTAGTTAATTCTGGTACTGAGGCTACCATGAGCGCCCTGCGTCTGGCTCGTGCTGCTACAAAAAGGGATATAATTCTTAAATTTGAGGGTTGCTACCATGGCCATGCTGATAGTCTTTTAGTTAAGGCTGGTTCTGGTGCTGCAACATTTGGGGTTCCTGATTCTCCTGGCATAACAGCTAAAACTGCTGAGGATACCCTTAATTGTCCTTATAACGATTTAGAAGCTGTAGAAAATCTTTTTAGCCAAAAGGGTTCTGAAATAGCAGCTATTATTGTTGAGCCAATCGCTGGCAATATTGGGTGTGTTCTACCTAAAGATGGATTTTTAGAGGGTTTGCGTAAGATTTGTGATAACTACGGTTCAATATTAATTTTTGATGAGGTAATGACCGGTTTTCGTGTTGCAAGAGGGGGAGCACAAAGTTACTACAATATAAAGCCGGATTTAACTACCCTTGGCAAAATTATTGGTGGTGGTTTGCCAGTTGGGGCCTATGGAGGCCGTAGGGATTTAATGGAACAAATTTCACCTAGTGGCCCGGTTTATCAAGCGGGTACTCTATCAGGAAACCCACTAGCAACAGCTGCTGGCTTAGCCATGATGAAGATAATATCTGCACCAAATTTTTATGAAGACCTTGATAAAAAAACTCAGCGTCTGACAGTTGGTATAAGTGCTGTGTTAAGTAGAGTCGGCATTCCCCACCTTGGAACAAGGGTTGGTTCTATGTTTGGGTTGTTTTTTACTGACTTAAGCGTAGTAGAAAACTTTGACCATGCTAGTAAGTCCAACATAAATCAGTTCAACCGTTGGTTTCATGGCATGTTAAATGAGGGAGTATATCTTGCTCCTAGCCAATATGAGAGTGGCTTTTTATCTTCTGCCCATAATGAAGAGATCATTGATGAAACCATAGCTGCTGCTAGTAAAGTTGCAAACACTCTGAAATAATTTTTAATGTTTTGTAGAGGTGAGCCTGTTTTTCAAATTTTTATTTAAACAATTTGAAAAACAGGTAAATTCCTTCAAGTTAGTTATCTAACTAGTTTAATTTACACAAAATTTCTTTTTTTCTTAGAGACCGTCAAGTTTATTGTTATATTATTTCTTATGGTACGGTTATTGAATCTATAAACCATGAGTATAAGCAAAGACAATCTCTTTAAATTTGTTAAGTCTCAAAACCTTAATAAACAGATTATGAAAACTTTATTTAATCTGCCACTTCCATAAAACTTCTTCAAAATCAACCTAATACAATTTATTTCCGAATAGGCACAATTTCTGCATCTAAGATTTGTGCTGAATATATTTATCAACCTTTAGTCAACTAATTGACATAGGAAAAAGTGATGGGTAATTACGGATTATTGGGTCAGGGTGGAGCTTTTAAAGCTAATTTGTTGGACCTACGTCAACGTCGTCAAGATGTTATCGCTGCCAATGTTGCCAATGCTGATACACCTGGATACAAAGCCAAGCGGGTTAATTTTGAGGAGGAGATGTTAAGAGCATTTCCCCCACCAGACCAACTAGCTATGGCAAGAACAAGTGGTAAACATATTCCAATTGCATTTGGTACTCCTGTAGCTGCCGAAGTTCAAGCGGTAGAAACATCAATACCAAAGGGAGATAAAAACAGCGTCGATTTAGAGCAGGAGATGGCAAGACAGACTGCCAACCAGCTTCTTTATAACTATGCTACCCAATCATTAAATGGGCAGATCAATAACCTACGTATGATGATTGATGGTCGTGCACGTTAATAATTAAGAAAATTTATATAGTAACTAAGGAACTTTAACATGGCTGATTTTTTAACATCGTTTCGAGTGACCTCATCTGGTCTATCGGCACAAAGGCTAAGGCTAAATTTAATTGCCGAAAATGTTGCCAATGCTCAAACAACCAGAACACCTGAAGGTGGGCCATATAAGAGAAAAGATCCTGTATTTGGCGCAAAACCTTTTAATGAAATGTTGAGTATGGAAGCTACAGCTGGTGCAACCGGGGTAAGCGTTGAGCGAGTTCATGTAGATGAGAGACCACCTCGCATGCAGTATGACCCCAGCCACCCAGATGCCAATAAAGATGGCTATGTGGCTATGCCCAATATCGATATGGTGACGGAGATGGTCAATATGATGTCGGCCAGCCGTTCTTACGAATCAAATGTTTCTGTACTAAACGCATCCAAAGCTATGGCTTTAAAAGCTTTGGAAATTGGCAGATAAAAAGGAGTATTAAACAATGTCTATTCAATCACTTGGAAATATGCCTCTTCCTCCAGCTATTCCCTCTATACCATCATTAACAGGTGGTGGAGAAGGCAAGTCTGGTATATGGGAAGATTTTTCTACAACTTTAGCCACGCAAATTAAAGAGACCGATCGCCTACATAAAGAGGCTAAAGATTTGGGTCAAAGAGCGTTGCTTGGTAATGCTGGTGTAACAATTCATGAAGCGCAGGTTGCATCTTCACAGGCTGAATTGCACATGAGGTTGTTGTTGCAGGTCAGAAATAAGGCCGTTGAGGTCTACCGTGAAGTTATGAGCATGCAAGCTTAGATAATATCTTTGAAAAACCGTTAATAAAAAATAATTAACGGAACGAAAAAAAAATGAATAAAAGGAATGACCATGGCTGAATCAACATCTGCCGCTACGTTGGGAACAACCCAAGAAGCACCTATGGAAGGATTTACAAGTTTTTTGGAATCCTTACCTTTAGGTGGTCGCAATGGATTGATTATCGCAATTATTGCAACCATTCTTGCTTTAACCACGGTGATTTGGTACACGACTCGCCCAACCTATAAGGTGCTTTTTTCTGGTCTGCCAGAACAAGAGACAGGTCGGGTTATTGAAGAGTTAACCAAAAACGGCGTGCCTTATCAGGTGAGTTTAGGTGGTTCTACCATTGAGATACCCACTGATCAGGTCTACGACGTTCGTCTGCAACTTGCCACAATGGGTCTGCCAAAGCAGAACAGTGGTGTTGGTTATGAAATATTTGACCAAGGCAGTTTGATCGGTATGACCGATTTTATGCAGCGGATGAATTTTCAGCGAGCTTTGCAAGGCGAATTAAGCCGAACCATTGAGAGTATTAGCTCTGTTAACAGTGCCAGGGTACATTTGGTGCTACCTAAAAAGTCACTTTTTGTATCAGAAGAGCAGGCCGCAACAGCATCTGTTGTCATGGAGCTTTCCCGGCCTTTGAGTTCGGTACAAAGTGAAGGCATTGTGCATTTGGTAGCCTCAGCAGTTGAAGGTTTAGAACAAAATAATGTCACCTTAATTGATCATAAGGGTAATTTAATCGCTGGTGGCGAAGGTGGGGTTGATGATGGTCGAATTAATGCTGATAAATCATTGGCTATGCAGCGACAGGTAGAAAAGTCTTTGGAAGAGCGAGCCCAGGCAATGCTCGATAAGATTGTAGGTATAAGTGCCAGTGGTATTTCTAAAAGTATTGTACGGGTAACAGCAGAGCTTGACTTAGCCAGAATTGAACAACAAAAAGAGATGTTTAACCCAGATGGTCAGGTTGCTAGAAGTGAACAGTTTGTCACCGAGGCTTCACGTGGTAATTTTGGTGTAAGTGGTATTCCTGGTGTACGACCAAACGATGCCAACGATAATACTGGTAGTGGAAATACTGGTTCTAACCAATCACGTGATGTAGAGCGTGAGACAATTAACTATGAAATTTCTAAAACAGTAGAAACAACTCTTTTGCCAATTGGAACTATTAAACATCTATCTATAGCGGTATTGGTTGATACAAAATATGGCCTAGCAGAAGATGGCGAGACGTTGGTTAGTGAAAAACGTACCGCAGAAGATATGGAAAATCTTCGCAAGATTGTAGAAAGAGCTATTGGTTATAAGCCAGATAGAGATACAATTGAGGTAACACAGGTTCCATTTGAACCTTTGGTCATGAGCGATGCAGTTGGGCCTAAGTTCTGGGAAGATCCTGATTTTTACTTTAAGTTAGCTGTAGTACTAGCAGTATTCTTACTACTGATGGTTGTTCTCAAACCAATGGTAGATAAGTTCTTGAACCCAGAGAAGTTTGGCGATACCAGCGGAATACCAGCTACAATTGCTGCCTTGGAAGAACAACTATTGGCAGAGGGTATTGGAACACTACCAACAGAACAGCCAATGCGTACTAGGGTTCCAGATCGCAACATCAAGCTAACTTCGCAGATGATTGCAGAGCATGAAGAAGAAGCTCGTGAAATTATTCGCTCTTGGATGATTCAAGATACTTAAAGCACAAAACTAAACCCTAAAAGCAGCCTTATGAAAATAGGCTGCTTTTAGGATTAATAATAAATTTAAATAGATAAAAGAGAATCAGGAGAGTCCGATGGCAGAGGCACAAGTATGGGAAGCAGCCAAAGAGGTAGTACCACCTCCTCCTTTAAAAAAGAAAAAACCCCGCTTAACTGGTAAAGAAAAGGCGGCTATATTTTTGCTTTCTATTCCTGATGAAGATTCAAAACGGATCATGTCAGGAATGCAAGAGGATGAAATAAAAGAAATTTCTCGCGTAATTTCCCGTTTAGGCGTTATGTCTCAAGATGTGGTTAAAGAAATTAGACAAGAGTTTTTAGATAAATTCGAATACCAGCAGTTTGATGTCCGTGGTGGTATGAACAAAGTTAAAGATTTGGTTATGCGGGCTTTAGGTAAAGAGAAAGGCCGTCATCTTTTAAAAGAGTTGCAAACCGGACCGAAAAACACACCATGGGAAATTTTAAATGCCATGGAGCCATCTTTGGTTGCTACTTTTGTTACCAATGAGCATCCACAAAGTGTAGCCATGATTCTCTCACAGCTACAACTAGAACAGGCCTCTTTTGTTATTGATTTCTTGTCACAAGATATTCAGCAAGAGGTTATCTACCGTATGGCCAAGCTTGGTAGTTTACCACCTGGAGCTATGGAAGATATTGAAGAGTCACTGTTGACTGAACTCGATGCATTGGGTGCAACAAGTGGTAGCTTTGCTCAAGAGGGCGGAGGCGGTGTTATTAAAGTTGCTGAACTTCTCAATATGATGAGCCGTGAAGTTTCTGATAATCTACTCTCATTCTTGGATGAAGAAGATAATCCATTGGCTGAAAAAGTTAGAAAAGAGATGTTCCTATTTGAAGATCTTCTTCTTATGGACGATAAGAGCTTTCAAACCTTGCTACGTGAGGTTAACAACGACGAACTTCTGGCTGCTCTCAAAGGTGCTGATGAGCGTCTTAAAGAGAAGTTCTTCCAGAACATGTCTGAGCGTGCTGCCGAAATGTTACGTGAAGATTTAGAGATGATGGGACCTGTGAAGGTTGCCGATGTAGAAGCAGCACAACAAATTATCTTAAAAGCTGCTCGCCGTCTGGAAGCAGAAGGTTCTATTGTTATCATGGGCAAAGGCTCAGACGACGTAGTCTTGTAGGAAAGGAGTTATTACAATGGTTGCAGCAGCGGGAATGGAACTCATTAAAGGTTCTAACATTAAAGATACCCCCGAAACTCCTGGGTTTACGAGGATTTTATCCAAGCAACAGCAGGAAGAAAGTGGTGAAGGGGAACAATTTGTTCGCTTTATGCCCGATGGTTCTCTCACTATTTTTAAAAAGGAGAAAGTAGAAACTGTTCCCGAAATAGATGTTGAGGAGGTTAACAAACGTCGTTTAGAACAACTAGAGCGTGAGGTTTACCAAAAAGCTTTTACCGAAGGTGAGAAGACTGGTATTGAGATTGGCCAGGAAAAAATGGAACAGGAGATACAACGTCTTATTCCTCAACTAGAGGGTGTTTTAAGAGAGTTGGACAACCTCCCCCACCGGGTTTTAATGGCTTCAGAAAATTTTTTGGTAGAATCATTAATATCCTTTAACCGTGAATTGCTAGCCCATGAGTTGACCATAAACCCAGAAGGAATTGCAGATCGGGTTAATCGGGTATTAGAGCAAGCTGTTGGTCGTAAAAATATTGTAATTAAAGTTTCACCAGCAAATGCAAAAATTTTAGAGCGTATAGAGCAGTTTGAAAAACTTACAATTGTAGGTGATCCAAATGTAGCTCCTGGTTCTGTAATTATGGATAGCGAATTTGGTGGTATGGAAGATAATCTTGAGGCACGTCTACGTGAAGTAGAGACAGCCTTAAGGCAACAGTTGCAGGAGCGGCTAGAACAAAGCGGTGTTAGTGATATAGCAGAAGCAGCACGCCAAAAAGCAGAGTTTGAAAAAAATGAAGAAATAACACCACTTGTAGAAGATCAAGCCGAGAGTGAAGCAGCTGAGCAAGAAACTGATTCTGAAGATAATATAGAAGCTGAAGAAGAGCTTTCTTTAGACTCTTTAGTAGATGATGATGATACTTTAGATGACTTTTTAGATAGTGTTGCAGAACCGCAAAGTGATGATTTTGAGCTAGATGCGAATGCTGACGATATTTTAGATGACATGTTGGATAACAACTCAGAGACCGAGAACCAGCAAGAAAATTCAGAAGAGGCAATGGACAGTTTTCTAAATAGCGATGCTGATTCTGTTGAGCAAGAAGCAGGTACTGATAGCAGTGAGGTAGAACCCACAGTTAATGACGATCCAGATGAAGGAATGGATAGTTTTCTAGATAGCGATGCTGATTCTGTTGAGCAAGAAGCAGGTACTGATAGCAGTGAGATAGAACCCACAGTTAATGATGATGAAGATTGGTTGTCTATGGCTGATGATGGAGAAGATAGCGAAGATTTAGACTCCTTTTTAGCTCAAGATGAAGCATCAACACCTACTGATGAAGACCAGACATAATAATGTTATCTACAGAAATACCATGGAACCAGTATAACCAGATAGCTCATGAACATATGGGTCTTAATAAAACTGGTACAGTTAAGCAGGTTGTAGGGTTGATGATTGAGGGTTCTGGCCCTTCGGTATCAATTGGCGATCTGTGTGAAGTTTACCCTGATGATGGCAGCAGCCCCATAAAGGCTGAGGTGGTTGGTTTTCGTCAAGATGTTCTATTATTAATGCCTTTGGGAACTATAAAAGGTATACATCCCGGTAGTTTAATTGTCTCTAAAGGTCGTTCCGAGATGGTTGATGTGGGTGACGAGCTTTTAGGCCGGATTTTAGGACCAATGGGTGAGCCATTAGATAATGGCCCTGTTGTTAGAACACTAGAAACAACACCTCTTTATGCTGAACCTATTAACCCAATGTTACGGCGCAGAATTGACGATAAGTTAGATATAGGAGTTCGCTCCATCAACTCTCTTCTAACTATTGGTCGTGGTCAACGTGTTGGAGTATTTGCAGGATCTGGTGTTGGTAAAAGTACCTTAATGGGTATGATGGCCCGCTATACTGATGCAGATATAAACGTCATTGCCATGGTCGGTGAGCGTGGTCGTGAAGTTGTAGAATTTTTAGAAAAAGATCTTGGCCCTGAAGGTTTAGCCCGCTCTATTGTGGTTGTAGCTACCTCAGACCAACCACCGCTTTTACGACTAAGAGCAGCATTTATGGCAACGGCAATTGCAGAATATTTCCGTTCAAAAGAGAAACATGTTCTTTTGTTAATGGACTCTGTTACCCGTTTTGCCATGGCACAACGTGAAGTAGGTCTAGCCCGTGGTGAACCACCTACTTCAAAAGGTTATCCACCTTCAACATTTATGATTTTACCTAAACTGCTAGAACGTGCAGGACGGGATCAAGGAAATGGAAGCATTACTGCTCTCTACACAGTATTGATGGAAGGTGATGATTTACAAGACCCTATTGTTGACGCTGTAAGGGGTATTTTAGATGGTCATTTTGTTCTCTCTCGTGAATTAGCAGTATCAAACCAATACCCAGCTATTGATGTGTTACAGTCTCTCTCGCGTTTGATGGAAGATTTAGCTAGCCAGGAACATAAAACCCTAGCTGGAAAAATAAGAGAAAATTTAGCTGTATACAAAAAAGCTGAGGATATGATTAACATAGGAGCCTATGTTGCTGGCACTAATCCACAAATTGATCTATCCATAAAACTACATGAACCAATAAAAGCTTTCTTAACTCAAGCTATTACCGAAGGCTGCTCTTTGGATGATAGTATCCAACACATGTTGGCAATAATAGAAGCACATCCACAAGACCCACCTCCTGAATATTCTTAAAAATTTAACCAGGATATTTCATGAATAATGG
>JADGBW010000033.1 GCA_015231305.1 Magnetococcales bacterium
CCTCAGTGCGCTTACGGCGTGGAGTAGAGTTATTTTTGTTATGTGGCATCCCATAATCAGCAACACATCAACAGTTTATTCGGCTACACTTTTTATTTTGGGTGCTGTCTCTTCATTGATAATGTGGTATGAAAAAACAGAGCAAAACCCCTCTATCTTTTATAAGATAAAACTACATATTCCCTTTGCCTTATTTATCTCCGCCACTATTACCCTAAAAACAACAATGTCTCTATATGTTGTTATGTTCTTCTTTTTTGACTTTTTTGTTGGCCTGTTGCTTAGCCGGCAAAAAAAACCATTTATACTTACATATGTAGCAACAGGGTTCGTTATCATTTTAATGACAACACCTTGGATTTTGGTTTTTTATGAAAAAGTTTTAGCAATATTTTATAGTATGGCAGGAAATAGTTACGACTCTACCGTTGCCCCCGCTGACGTTTCAATTGGCACATCACTTTTTTTTAATAACATACATCTATATTGGGGTGGCAGGCTCTACTGGTTTCTTTTTATCTTTTTATTGTTGGCAGCAAGTTCAATAATTGCACTCGTTACACTTTCAAATAAAAAAGAGTTACCAAAATCTACTTTATGGACTATCCCATTAATATCTGTAAGTTTATCAATTACTATTTATTATTTTCTTACGGCAACTGTATTGCCATGGGGTCATGAAATAAACCATTCTGTTCGTTATACAACACCAGGGTTATTAGCTTGTGTACCTTTGTTACCTTTTTTGTTGCACTTTTTAAGCAGCTCTTATTCAAATGGGTCTTTAAATAACTCACTCTGCTCTTACTCGCTAACAAAACAGGTCTTCATACCTGCAGCTCAAATATTGCTTATAATATATATAGGTATGTTTTCACCACTTTTTGTAGATAGAATACAAAAGTTGCAAAATGATAATACTATGATCGCCTATATGTCTAAAAATGCAAGAAAACACACCTTACCAACAATTAAGGCCATGAGTTCTGCTGAACATAAAAATGAGATAAAAAATATACAAGCTTTAGTGCCTGAAGGGGAAAAAATTCTTGTTTGGATAAGCACTCCTTTTCAGATGGATTTTAGCAGAAACCAGATTGAGTATATTTCATCTGTTGCCACCTCTTGGAATAAATCTCTTGGGGACGACGAGGAAAAGGCTTTAAAATCTTTCAAAAAAGATGGTATCGGCTATATTTTTTGGCAGTATGCTGGGTATTCCATGCGAGGCAGGTCTCTATATGAAAGCATGGCTAATAGTGGAGTCCCTAGAGCAATGCATGAAGGGCAATATGGTCTCTATTATTGGGACACAATTGATACGTTACAAAAAAATAGTGAAGTACTCTATTTGAACACCGAGAGCAAGTACGCTCTTTTCAAACTCAAGTAGCATAAGATGTTAGGATTGTAATATGGTAAATTTTTTAGCATCAGCAGGATTTATAGCTGTCTTGGTGCTATCATTATATGGCTGGGGTAAGTTTGCATTAAATAAACTTATGCCAAACAGCTCTTTTGGCTGTGCTTTTAATGCTACTTTCGGGATATCTGTTTGTATATTTTTAGGAGGTTGGTTAAACCTCTTAGCCATAGCCAAACCCACAGCCCTTTGGGGTTTTATAATATTTGGCTTGTTTTTCTCTATTTATGGCCTTAAATATAAACAACTAATTAACAATATTGGCATTAGCTTTTCTTTGGCGGCATTAAAAAACCAACCTGATAAGCTTTGGCAGGGTTTTCTCTATTTTTCACTGTTGGCTCTAATTGTTTTTTATATAAATACCTTAATGCCAGCATCTATTTTCAACCCCTACAACGATTTTTGGATAAACCTACCAAGACCACTTCAAATGCTTGGCAGTGGCTCCCTCAATACAGGTTCTTCTTTTAGCCTTCTACCACTAGATAGCCTTGGTGGGCAGTCCTTAATGCAGTCGTTTTTTGTTATGGCTTTTGGTTATGAATATATCAATGGCTTTGATGCTATCCTCTGTTTTATTTTAAGTGTTGCCATGGTTATTGAGATAGCCAAAAAGGTTGATTCTCCCATTAACAGCACTATTTTAGCTGTTGTTAGTTTTGTTTTCTGGCACCCGGTTTATCTCAACACTTCATCTATATATTCATCATCAGTTTTGATACTTGGATTAATTTATTGTTATATATTTTTTATTAAAGACTATCAGCCTAACCCCACTACAAATAAAAGCATAAAAGTGCTAAGTGTGCCGGCATTTTTTATAGCAGCTATCATTACCTTAAAATCTACCATAGCTATTTTTATCATTATATTTTTTGTGGTTAATTTTATTGTGGGCTTAATACATATAGCCCAAAAAAGAGCCTATATTATATCTAATATTGTAGTTGCTGTTATGGCTGCATTAGCTCTTACTCCATGGTTTGCTCAATATATCAATAAAATATCCACACTTATTCAAAGCCTGTTAACCAATGGTTATAGTACGACTTTTGCCTTTAAAAAAGGCTCTTTGGGTATGTTGCTTACTTTTAATTATTTAGAACTTTTCTGGGGGGGATGGCTCTACTGGTTTTTGCTATTCTCAATTTTCTTAGGTGCAGTTATATTTGTATCTCTTTACTTAACCTGGAAAAATAGAGGGTCAGCAAAACAAAAAATATATAACCTGCCTTTAATCTCCCTTTGCATAGCTACCTTACTCTTTTATTTTATGTCACCTCTCGTTCTGCCATGGGGGTATTCTATTCAACAAACAGTGCGTCATACAGTACCAGGCTTATTAGTTACAGTAGCTATACTGCCTTATCTGCTTCACTCTATAAGCTGTTTAACCACCGCACAAATAAGGGATAAATTTATCTTCTCTGCAATTATCCCCACAGCACAAGTGGTGCTTATTTTATTTATAGGTATGTTTTTGGTTCTTTTTGTTGATCGTTTAGATAAGTTAGATAAACACGGCTCACCACTTACTTCAAAGCATTTAAGTGCAAAAAAGGATTGGTTTACCAACAACTTATCCTTAACATCTAACGATACTATAAAAGAAATAAAAAAAGCACAGGCTACAATTCCCCAAGATAAAAAAGTGTTAACCTGGATTAGCACCCCTTTTCATCTAGATTTTACAAGAAATAAAATTGAGACAATAACCACATTAAACCCTTTGTTTATAAATAAAGCTAGTGGAGATTTAGAGTCATTCACTAAACATTTAAAACAGCGCAATATAGAGTATATCTTCTGGCAATATGGTGGCTTTTCTACAAAAGATCACAAACAATTTAGCCAAATGGCTAAACATTACCATCCAAAAATACGCAATGAGGCTAAACAAGGGTTAATATTGCTAAAAATACTTTCTACCCTTAAAAATAGCAGTGAGATATTATATATAAATAAGTCAAAAAAGTTGGTTATTTTTAAAATAAAAACAAACATATAAGCAGCAGACATAACTAGGCAAGTAATGAGACATAAGATAAATGAATTATATCAACGAGTATGGTGGCGCATTGCCCGCTCGTTTACATCACACAAACTTAGTATTGCCCAGTTTGAATCTCTTTTAGATAACATGGGGATAAACCCTGGAAAAACCGTTTTGCTGCACTGTTCACTTGATGAAATAGTGCACCATGTACCAGACCTAAACGCAATTACCCTGCTGGAGCTTCTGCAAAACAGGCTAACAACCGCAGGAACTCTACTTATGCCCACATTTCCTTTTAGGGGAAGCCAGCACAGTTATTTACAAACGGGCAAGACTTTTAACATGCAGTTTTCCCACTCTATGACAGGGTTATTATCAGAAATTTTCCGTAGAAGTAAGGGTGTGGTACGTTCTCGACATCCAACACACAGTATAACAGCTTGGGGGCAGCATGCTAAATTGCTAACCAAAACTCACCATCTAGGTGATGCCTTTGATAAAACCTCACCATTTTATCTACTAACAAAGGTAGATGGCATGGTTGTTGGTTTGGGTACGGACAGTAACAGCTTTACAATAAGCCACACAGCAGAGTGGCTACACCCAAAAACCCGTGATAAGGTTTTTTGTAAAGAAGGTGTACTGACCACCATAAAAGATAATGATGACAACTTTGAGCAGATGGTATACCCCCTTTGCCCTGATATAAAAAGAGACTTTACACGTGTACAAGAAGGTCTTTTAAAAGCCGGGGCTTTAGCTCGCTATCAAAAAAAAGGGCTATACTGCTTTAGTGGTAGTGCAGTTAATATACTGGCAGCTGAAAAAATGTTGATAGATGAAAACCGCTTTTTTTATGATGTGGATGGTTAAACAAAAATTAACCCTTTTGTAAGCTAAAAAGGTCTAACTTTTCTTGGTGCAGCTGTAAAAATTTTGCACTATCCACCTTTACCAAACCATTATTATCTGCAACAAACCCCTGAACAGCAATAAATTTTCGCAAGGGTTCGTTTCGTTCAGTCTGTTTAAAGCTAAATGCAGATATTTTAAAATCTTGTTTGCATAACCAGCATACAAAGGCATATTCCACATGCCGTTGCAAAACCCTGCAAGAGATAACCAACGACTCTACAACTCCCTTAGCAGTTATTAAACAGCTAAGTATTTCACCATGGCTACCGCTTTGGTCGTTTAAGGTTGCTGTTATAAGCCTGCCCCCATTTGAAATGATTAAGCCAACCTCTTCTTCGTTAAAACGGCGGCCATTTAAATTGAATTGGTTGGTTTTATTTATCAACTGTATGCCACGCGCACTGCCTTTGGTTGAGCGGTCATGGATAATCAGCTCCATATTTTGCTGACTTAAAAAGGCTGTTAAATCTGCGCCTTTTACTTGGCTTGGGGCTAGACCTTGTAATCTTTTTTGGTAGAGTTGGGTTCTATTTTTATCCTCTTTACTTATTATATCTCGATGAAAAAATTGATTTATTTGCCTTAGCAAATTTTCAAAGGACTCTTTATTACTGGTGGGAAACTTCATACAGGTTATCTGTGGTATAGCTTGGGACACCTCTGCTAACTCAAGGGGGTTATCATCAATAAATAAAAAAGAGTCTAAGCCTAGGTTTAGCTGCTTTGCGATAGATATAATTTGTGCTGATTTGGCCTCATAACTTGCTGAAACATGAATAAAATCAGACTTTTTTAATACCATTTCACCGTTTGTAAGTGGGGTCATGGCTAAATCGATATCGTTACGGCTAACAACTATTAAAAGAACCCCCTCTTCTTTTAACCGCTTAAGCAAAGTTTGATAGATAAAATGTTTAAAACCAACACCTTCCGGATTATATCTTATACCTTCAAGACCATCTTCACCAATAACACCAGCAAAAAGCACGTTGTCCATATCAGTTATAAGTGCCTTACCACCTCCTATGGTTGTCGGTTCTTGTAAAAAGCCTATTAACTCCTCTGCCACATTAGGTAGATATGCAGCAGCAATTGGTGTGCCTGTGGCAAGATAACTATCAAGAGAAAAATAGTTAGGGCTTAATATTTTAAGACCTATAGCAGCTGCTATAGATGTCAACTGGGCTTCTAGCTGTTTTTGCTGGATATTGTCATGGTGTATGGGTGGTATGGGGGCTGGTATATACACACCTTTAACATTGCGGTTTTGTAGAAGTTGAGCAATTTTTTGGGCTTTTTGCAAAAGCACTTCACTGCTTGGTGCTTTTTTAGCAATACCTGTTCTCCAGTCACATGCTGGGGCAAAATCCCATGGAAAAAGCAGAAAAACCTCTTTACTAGATTTATCCCACTCATTTAAAGAGATGTGTTGGGACAAAGTACCAAAAGCAAGCTGTTTGGGTTGGGCATCTATAGCACATTTTGCTGAAAAAGCTTTTATGTAGAGCAGAAGGTTATCAGCTGTACCAGACATAGCCAGAAGAAAAGGCGAAGCCAGCCCGCCAGTAAAGCTAGCTACAATACGGTTAGCTTCAAGGAAGTTCATCCAATAGCTCCACCTGTAAGTGTAACCATGCAACCAGAAACTAAATAGCTCCTGTTTTCTAACATCCATTCAATCTGTTCTGCTGCCCCTTGTGGTGTTGCCAATACTCCCCATGCAGAGCGGTCGGCATTGGTAAGCTTAGCAACTGTGCTCATACCCTGGTTTATGCCACCATCAACAACATCGAAAGCTACACCAAAACATCTTTTTTTATTTAAGGCCAACTCCAAAGCAAAAATACGCACCAAAGTAGGTATAAGAGACTTAGTTAAACTATACAGAGGCATACCATAGGCGTGACGACCGGGTTGGGCAGCGGTAGAACCCACTAAAATAAGTGGGGCATTTTCAACGCCATATTCATTAAGCAAACATGCAAGTTTTTGAATTTGCAGCAGAGGAGCAGTTATATGATGGTCTATGGATACCTCAGGGTTGTTAATATCAAGCAAGGGTTCATTGTCTGGCTTAGGAGATCCACAGTGAATTATCCCAGCTATTGGAGCATTAACAGGCCAACTTTTTATTGCACCAACCATTTCAGTATGGCTAAGAGCAAAAGCCCTATCTCCTAGTAGTTCCAAAACAGCAGAACCTATACCACCAGAACCACCAGTTACCAGATATTTTGGTTTATTGTCTGCACTGTTAGCAACATCGTTTGTGAAGTTAGCGTCAATTTTGTTGGATGATTTTTCTTTAATTTCATGGAGACTAAAACCATATGAGGCCTCAACATAACGCTGGCCGGTATCGGTATCTTTAATGGTTGCTGCAACCCTTTTTGTTGCACTGCTTTGTTCTTCTACAACACCAACAACAGTGAGACGAGCTGGGGGTATAATAGGGGTTATAAAACGCAGTCGCATGTCATGTAATAGACAGGCATCACCAGGCAGATACATACCAGCCAAACGAGATATTAACCCGGCAGAATAGGCCCCGTGTAATACTGGTTTTTTATAGGCACTGTTTGCGGCATGTTCAAAATTGGTGTGTAGGGGGTTCCAATCACCAGAAATATTTGCAAAATCAATATTTTGCTGCTGGGTTACCTCTACCTGGAACTGTGCTGTGTCTTTTTTCAAGATATCTTCTCATTTATAATTGCTAAAGTACTAGCATATGAGCCACAAAGCTCTATCTCCTGTATTTCAAACTGCATTTGAAACTCATTTTCAACAGCAGCAATTAAAGATGAATGAGCAAGGGAGTCCCACCTTTTATCGTTGATTCTCCTAATCTCTTTCACATCAGTACCCTGGGGAAGATCCATCACAATTTTCATTATCTCTTGCAATCTGCTTTCAATATCACTGTTCATCCATCACTCCAGAAATTTGACCGTTGTAATATGATATTTGTTTAACTATTAATGTTACAACGTTCGGGCAAGATCTGACATACTTAAAAAACGGACATCACTTTTATGGCTTTTACGTATATTTTGCACATAACCCTGTAAAGCTTTTAAATGTGAGATATCCATACCCTTAGGATGCCCAATTACTGCTAAACGATGAACCCCATTAAGGGCAGCTTCTCGTTCAATATGTCCATTGGTAATAGCCAACATACGCTGGGTATCCCTATACATCTCCAATTTTGCATCTCTAGCATTTAACACAGCATGAAGATCCCACCAAGAGCGTCTGGCTCTTTGCATAATTGGTGTTTTGGCAGGAACCACCCACCCCACTGGCTCTCCGCGTGGTGAAGATGGTGGCCCACCGTTGATCAACTGCTGCAAAACACGCCGCAACCCCTCTGGCCACGGGTTCCAATTTGTCTGTTGTAAATTAGCAGAAGCAATGGGGATTTCCAACAAACCATTATCAGATGTTGCAGGTGCAGCTAAACCATATTTAGGACCAAACCAGTTATGAGCAATCCCCATAAGGCCACTAAAGTCGATTTTATGGACTTTGCTCTGCATTTTATAACCAGGAATTACTGAACTATCTAATTTTATTCCGTTTTCAATTAAGGCACTAAGCATGTCTTTTTCGTGGGGCTGCAACCCATAACCACCAGCCCGGTATGCACAACATTTATAGTTGGCATCAACAGGTTTTAATAAATTCTCCAGGTACTGCTTACCCTTTGCAACCATTTGGGAAATTTCATGTTTTCTGGTGTCAGGGTTATTAAATATTGTGCCTAAAAGATAGTGTTTATCATCAAAATGAAACCTGCCTGTGTTATCACGTTTTGTAAACTGCCAATGGGGGTGAATATGCAACTGCACATCATGGCCACTTCTCACAGCATCACAAAGCTGCTTTTCAACTAGCTCAACAAAACTATCATCTCCCCACTCTCTACAACGAAAAATATAGTTTACATCACAAAACATGGTTAGAGGCACTCCAAGAGAGCCACAACAAGCCAGCAGCTCTTTTGTAGGGGCTATTAATATCGCCTCTTGACTCATTAAACTACGACCAAAATATATCTCATAATCTACAGTGAGATATATTTCTAAGGGGTGATTTTTATCATTGCTCATAAGTAGTTACTACAACACAACCCAACAATATTATCAAGTAGTTAACAAAATATTTTAATAGCTTTTAAGTTATCTATCTTCTGGCTAATTAACACAGTTTGACAAAATTGTTATTCATGGCACAATAATTATGGAAATTTTGCAAACATGGTTAAAAATATGACCCAACACAAAAAAGCTCATGAGGCTATATTACAGGGAATTTCCTTGCATCAGGCAAACTCCTTACCTCAAGCTATTGTCTTTTATGAAAAAGCTCTAAAGTTTCAAGCAAACAATGCCATTGCTCTATCTAACATGGCTCTAGCCCTGCAATCCCTCGGCGAGGTAGAAAAAGCAGCCACTAACTTTAAAAAAGCTATAAAAATAAAACCAGATTATAGCGATGCTCACTATAATCTCGGTAATTTACAACAAGAACAAGGCGACTTAAGCCAAGCCATAAAAAGCTATGAGAAGGCAATTGCTATTAACCCCAATAATGCCGTATTCCACTGCAACCTTGGCAACGCCATATACCAACAAAGTAAACTTGAAAAAGCAGCTATAAGCTATAAAAAAGCAATAGCTTTACAACCAGATTTTGCCATGGCACTTAGCAATTTAGCTCTTATACAGACCGCCCAAGGCCAAGTAAATGCAGCAATTTTAAACCACCAAAAGGCAATTGCAGCACAGCCCAGCTATGCAAAAGCCCATTACAACCTTTCACGCACTAAAAAAGATACTGGCCTTACAGAGTTACAATTGATGCAAGACCTTTTAGCACATGCAACTAATAGTAACGACAAAATGTATTTTAACTTTGCCATGGGTCAAGCCTTACTAAATATTAAAAAATACCCCCAAGCATTTGCCTGTTTTGTTGAGGCAAATAACCATGCAAGGTCAGAATTTCATTTTGATATTAACGATGAAAAATTTCTATTTACCTATTTTCACAAATTTTTTAATGCAGATTTTTTTAAAAAAAGAGAGTCATATGGTCATATAGATAAAACACCAATATTTATTGTTGGCATGCCCCGTTCTGGATCTACCCTTATAGAGCAAATTTTGGCAAGTCATCCCGATGTTTATGGTGCAGGAGAGCTACATATATTAAAAGAAATTCTACTTAAAAACACCCCATCTAACCTAATAAACCAAACTCCTGAGACAATTGCACAAAAAGATTTTGCAGCTATAGATCAGTTAGGGGCAGAATATATTAATAAACTGCGGGATATTAATCAAAATGCTAAGTTTATTATAAATAAACTGCCTGCAAACTTTCTCTATATTGGTATAATAAAGCTGCTACTTCCCAACGCAAAAATAATTCACTCTACACGCAACCCAGCTGATACATGCCTATCAATTTTTCAGATAAAATTTAGCGAACATCAGCCATATGCCTATAATTTAGTCGAACTTGGCCAATATTACCGTCTCTACTCTGAGATGATGAACCACTGGCACACCCTATTCCCTGGCTTTATTTATGACCTTTGCTATGAAAATTTAATTGTAAATCAAGAGGGTGAGACCAGAAAGCTTTTACAGTTTTGCGGCTTGGATTGGCAAAATAGTTGCCTAGATTTTTTTAAAAACAGTAGACAAGTAGAGTCAGCCAGCAACATACAGGTACGAAACCCCATTTACCCTAGTTCGGTTAAAAGATGGCAGCGGTTTGAGAGAGAACTTAAACCTTTGCTTGATGTGCTTGGAGATTTAAATACCGAGAATTGACAAGAACAACCACTCCATGTATAAAACATGTTTTTAAAACCTGGAAAATTCAGGTTTTTTTTACTCCATTATTATATTTTCATATTAAAATATATAATTCATTATTCACAAAACCCACTGAGAAAAACAATATGAACTACTGTTTAAAATTTATTAGGTTTTTCAGCCTGCTATTGCTATTTTTTGCTGCTATTCCTGCCATTGCAGCAGATGAACCCGATCATTCACCAAACAATAAGGTACAAGCTATTTCACTTACATCACAAATGTACAGAGATGTAAGGTCGGGAAAATTACAATTACAGGGTGATCACTCAGCAGTTGATGTATTGATTTTGCAACGAAATATCCCGATAACCTATGACTATGTAGCCACCTTAATGCGTACACCAAATGCCTTTGGTGAAGGCCCAGCTTGTGTGGTTTGTCATAGCTCCAACAACCCTGAACACAGCTATAGAGGGCTTGACCTTTCTACATGTGAGGGAATTTTGCGTGGTTCAACTGAGTCTCCCCAAACACCTGTTATCATGCCGGGCAACCCTGAAAAAAGCTCACTAATTCGACGACTTCACAGCAACAGAATGCCATTGGGTATTCCATTTTTTCACCCAGTAGATGGAGAGTCTATTTTGAAAGTAAAAAAATGGATAGATGATGGGGCCAAAGATGATGAAGTTTTTGACAAATCAATTCTACCTTTGTTTCGAGAAAAAGAGGCATTTGGTGGAGATTTTTCCTGTATAGAATGTCACCCTAGCACCAACGGTCTAAGCCTAACCAGCTATCGCAATATTATGCGTGGCGCATTCTACAAAGAGCGTAAAAAGAAGGGTTTAGCAATAAAACCAGTAGTGATTCCGGGCAACTCAGAAGCCAGTCCCCTATATCAACGTCTTATCACCAACCGCATGCCTCCTGGCATCAGCCCTGGAGAGGATATCAACCATCCCAACATCCAAATTTTAACTCGTTGGGTTAAACAGGGTTCGTGGTGTAAATAATTATTACTGCTCCAGAAGTAACTCTCTGGAGCAGTATATTTTTCAAACCTCGGTTGGTTTGCTCTCTGGGCAGTGGCCGGGCATAAACTTGGCAGCTATTGTTTTGGACTTCTCAGCTACCTCTTGTGATAGTTTATAAGCGCAAAACCTTGGGCCACACATAGAGCAAAACTCTGCTGTTTTATGGGCATCTTCTGGTAGAGTTTCGTCGTGGTACTCTCTTGCTCTTTCAGGGTCTAGAGACAACTCAAACTGTTTGTTCCAATCAAAACCATACCTTGCTCGGCTCATCTCATCATCAACATCTCTTGCTCCTGGACGATGCCGGGCAATGTCTGCTGAGTGGGCAGCTATTTTATAAGCGATTATCCCAGCCCGGACATCCTCTGCATTGGGTAGGCCAAGGTGCTCTTTTGGTGTGACATAACAGAGCATAGATGCTCCTTTCCAGGCAGCAATCGCACCACCAATAGCAGAGGAGATATGGTCATAACCTGCTGCAATATCTGTGACTAATGGCCCTAAAACATAAAAAGGTGCTTCGTGGCATAACTCACGCTCTTTTTCCATGTTCATCTCAATTTGATCCATAGGCACATGTCCCGGCCCCTCGATCATGACCTGTACATCTTGTTCCCAAGCTTTTTTTGCCAACTCACCAAGCACTCTTAATTCTGTAAACTGGGCCTTGTCGGAAGCATCATGAAGACAACCAGGGCGTAGACCATCACCAAGAGAAAGGGTGACATCATATTTTTTGCAAATTTCTAATAGTTGGTCAAAATGGGTGTATAGGGGGTTCTCTTTTTCGTGGTGCAACATCCACTGAGCCATTAAAGCACCACCACGGGAGACAATTTTTGTTATACGAGGCTCTATTAGTGGCAACACCTCCATGACTACACCACAATGCACAGTTATGTAATCTACACCCTGCTGGGCCTGCTCTTCTATTACCTGTAAAATCAACTCAGGAGTAAGATCCTTAACATCAGGAACCCGCTCTATCACCTCATATATAGGAACAGTGCCAATGGGAACCGTAGAGTTGCGTAAAATGGCATTTCTAATGTTTTTTATATTTTTACCAGTTGAGAGGTCCATAACTGTGTCTGCGCCGTAATGAACAGACAATCGCAGTTTTTCTAGCTCTTCATCCAAACCAGATGAAATTTGTGAATTGCCGATATTGGAGTTAATTTTACAACGGCTGGCAATACCTATAGCTAGAGGTTTTACCTCTGGATGGTTGATGTTGGCAGGAATTACCATGCGCCCACGAGCCACCTCAGAGCGGACTAATTCTGGATCTAACCGCTCTTGGCTAGCAACATATTCCATCTCTTGGGTAATCACACCTTGCCTAGCATAGTGCATCTGGGTAACATTCCCCTTGCGTCCTTTTACCCACTCTGAACGAAACGTACTACTCATGAAAGTTGTCTCCAATCAATTACTGAATAATTAAAAAATGTACTATGGAACCATTTAAACAGGTCCTGATTCTAAATCCTAAACAGTATCATTGTGCTGACCCCAAGCGGTCATTGACAAGGAGTTTTAAAAAATGAGCCTACTAAAATCACATTTAGAGCAATCAATCACCTGGAGTTTAGACAGTGGTGAAGAGGCTCCTGCTCAATTTTCAGACATTGCAAAAGAGCTTCACGAACTAAACAACAACGCTGCTTTAATAGATTTTAGCCACCATGATCAGGTAGAAATATCTGGTGATGAGAGGGTTAGCTTTCTCCAAGGCTTAACCACAAATCAAATAAAAGATATTACAGCCGATAAATGTGTTTACTCCACAATGTTAACTCCCCAAGGTCGGTTTTTGTGGGACTATACTATCTGCGAAACTGGGGATACTCTTACTTTGATGACCGAACCAGGGCAAGGTTCCCATTTAGTTAAATCTCTTAATTTTTATCTTATGCGAACCAAAGCTGTTGTTAAAGATGTAAGTAGTGAATATGGTGTTTTAGCAATTGTTGGCCCCAAAGCAACTAAAATAGTTAGTGAGCTTTTCCTAGATTGTGCCACAAAAGATGCTCCATTAGGAGCAACATTTACTACATCTGACAATTTTCTGCTCTGGCGCGACCCTCGCCATGAAGATTTTGGCTGGCGATTGCTAGCTGAAAGTGAGAAATATCCACAACTCTGGAAAAAAATCAGTGAAAAAATTTCACCGGCTGGATATTCCGCATGGGAGAGCTATAGAATTCAAAAAGGTTTACCTAGAGGAGGTAAAGAGTTGATTCCCAATAAAACACTACCTCTGGAAGCAAGTCTATTTGACCTTAATGGAGTTAACTTTCAAAAAGGTTGTTTTGTAGGACAAGAGACAACAGCACGCACCCATCACCGGGGAACCTTGAAAAAAAGAGTTTTTCAAGTCACTCTAGAAACAGAAAATACAATTATTGACGGTACACCTGTTTTAACCTCTAGCCAAAAAGAAGCAGGAATTGTCACCAGTGCAAGCTTGCACAACGGATATTGTCACGCCTTGGCCATGCTTAGAGTGAGCGATGTTGCTAAAGGCGATGAATTATCAATTTTAGGGCATAAAGTTTCAGTACATAAACCCATTTGGGCCAGTTGGGAGCTTACTTAAGAGCTACATTTGCAGCTATTTTAAATAACAGTTAAATAATTAACATACCATTACCATTTAAAACTTGTTACTTTTTAACGGCTTGAAAAGTCGCCTTAGCCCAAATAATTTATAGTGTAATTTTAACTTATGACAACGAAATCGACCCACGCCAAACCTTTGCCATCACTACAAATAGGTGAGCACACCCTTTCGGTTCCAATAATTCAGGGTGGTATGGGTGTAAGGATATCAGCCCATAGCCTAGCTGCTGCTGTTGCTAATGAAGGGGGTGTTGGACTAATTGCAACTGTTGCCCTTTCACTTGCATCTAAGCACTATAAAAAAAGCAAAGACTACTATAAAGCCAACATCAAAGCCTTAGAAGATGAATTTGATTTGGCTCGTAAAATTAGCCCCAATGGAATAATTGGCACAAACTGCATGGTTGCCATTCGTGACTTTGAGGCTATGGTTAAAACTTCCATAGCTTGTGAAGCTGACATGATTGTCTGTGGTGCTGGACTACCGTTACGTTTACCTGAATATGCCGCAGCCCGACCACAAACAGCCCTTCTGCCCATTGTGTCATCATTAAGAGCAGCAAAACTTTTAACTAAGCGGTGGATCAAACTTTACAAACGCCGTCCAGATGCATTTGTATTTGAGGACCCCAATACAGCAGGTGGTCACCTTGGTGTTAGCAGAGACCAACTGTTTGGTGAAGAGCATTCAGCCGAACAGGTTGTACCTCAGTTAGCTGAATGGTCACAAAAAGAGTATAATGACGAAATACCAATTATCACTGCTGGTGGAGTATGGGATAGAAAAGATATTGACCATGCCTTTGACCTAGGTGCTAAAGGCGTGCAGATGGCGTCACGTTTTCTTTGTACTTATGAATGCGATGCCCACGATAACTTTAAAAATGCTTTTCTCACTGCAAAACAGGGTGACGTGGTCATTGTTGATTCTCCAGCAGGACTACCAGGCAGAGCATTAAAAACCCCATTTACAAACACCCTTTTATCTGGTGGTGAAGTTGCAATGAAATGTACCATCACCTGCTTGGAGCACTGTTTGTGCCGAGATGATGAAACTACATTCTGTATTGCTACCGCTCTAAACAACTCCCAGCAAGGCAACCTAAAAGATGGCTTGGTATTTACAGGAACAAATGCCGTTCGTCATACTCGTATGATGCATGTTAAAGAGATATTTGACGAAATTTTAAACGGACTACCTTCCGAAAATTAAGCCAATAGATCTTCTGCTATAACTTTTCCAACACATCATTTACTTTAAATTATGCCAATGGTGTGTTGGTAGTTAAATTTCAGGTAATGCCATGAACCCAAACGAACGTTCAGCTCAGCGGTTTTTTTCTGCCCTTGTTGATGTCTGCCCTGTTGCATCAGTTAGCCATTTATATCTTTGCAACCAGGCCTTTAACAACAATCACTACCTTATAAGCTCTATGATAAACGCTGGTTTTTCTGGTACTTTAGTTGCTGCCCGCGTATCAATTGCCAATAGTGGAAAATTGATAAACCCAGAATTATTGGTGCAGTTAAATGACCACCCCAGCAACAATGAAAAAGCTGACAATATATTGTTAGAACTAACACAAGGTAGAGAAGCTTCACGTATAACCATTGAAGCAGCTCTCACAGCAATTTGTGATACTGGTCGATTATGGATTTTTGGCAACCAGGAGAGCGGTATCGTCTCGGTAGCTAAACGTTTTAGCAACTGTAAAACTGCGCTTTACAAAGGCCATTTAAGGTTAATTTCCTTAAATAAAGATAGTAAATACCAAGATAAACCTAACAAAAAAAGCAAAAAAAACACCCCTCCACCATTAGATAGCGAAGGTTTTTGCCAAATAGAGTACAAAAACTTGCCTATTATCAGCCGACCGGGGGTTTTCTCTTGGCAAGCTGTTGACTCTGCAACAATGCTGTTATTAGATGCCCACCAGAAGCTTGGTATAGACCCTGGCCCTAAAGTTTTAGACTGGGGTTGTGGCAGTGGTATAATAAGCACTGTTTTGGCTAACACATGGAGCAACAGCCACTTTACCTTAAGCGATGATATGTGGAGCGCAGTGCGCTGCGCCAAAAAAACCATGGAGATTAACAGCTTAGAAGAACGCAGCCAAGTTATTGCCGAAGATGGTATTGGTAGGGTTCTCGCCAATCAAAAATTTTCTACTATAATATCTAACCCCCCGTTTCATAGAGGAGTTCAAACAGACTCCCACGCTACTGACAGCTTTATTAACGAAGGTGTTGAGCTGTTAGATAAGAAGGGATCTTTCTGGTTAGTTGGAAACCGTTTTTTAAATTATGGTAGGCAGTTGGCTAAACATTTAAAACATGTCGAGACTGTTGCAGAAAATGGTGCTTTTAGTGTTATTAGAGGTTGGCGTTAGAGGGGTTAAGTAGAAAATAATAGGTTTAACTGTAGGAGCAAGCAAGCTCACCCCTACAATTAAACCTATAATTTATATGTGGAATACCTATAAAAATTCTTAAAAAATTACTTGTACAGCCAAGTATTAATTTTAAAACGGTATATCGTCATCAAAGTCAGGAGCAGCAGCAGGTTGTGGGCTTGATGCAGGTTGCTGTGGAGCTGCGGCCTGTTGGGGTTGGCTATAACCACCAGATGGCTGGCCTTGTTGCTGATAGCCGCCACCTCCTCCACCCTGTCCTCTACTGTCCAACATAAGCATTTGACCACCAAATTGTTGAATAATTATCTCAGTGGTGTATTTATCCTGGCCTTGGTTATCAGTCCATTTTCTGGTTTGTAACTGGCCTTCAATATATAATTTGCTACCTTTTTTTACATATTGTTGGATAATATCCGCTAATTTTCCAAAGGCTACAACTCTGTGCCACTCAGTTTTTTCCTGTTTTTGGCCCGATTTATCATTCCATGTTTCAGAGGTGGCAATGGTTAAATTGGCAATTGGGCGACCATCTTGGGTAAATCTGATTTCTGGATCTTTACCAACATTTCCGATTAATTGGACCTTATTAAGTGACCTGGACATAAGTTCTATTCCCTTTCTTTGCGGAAAAAAGGTTCCGCACTGCATCGCTAAGCTGTAGTTTAGTGAAACTATCGACGATACGTGTTAAATTATTTTAAGGCAAGCGTTCCCACTATAAATAGTTGGTTTATGATCATGCGTCCTCAAATAAAAAATATTCTGCTTTTGGCTACAACCCTCTTTTTTGTTTCAGCTCCGGTTATGGGGGAGAGCATTAACAAACAACCCCCGCAAGAAAACCAAGGGGTCACCCAAGCTATTCCTATGCGAGTAACTGGAGTTCATAGCAGAAATTTTGGCTATATACAAGCCTTGGAAACCATGGCTACCACCATTGATGAAGCAAGTGACGGCAGGATAAAAGTAGAGCTTCTTATAGGAGGTAAAGGAGGATCAGAGGTTGAAGCCCTAAAAAAACAGATACACAACAAAGTTGAAGCCGGCCTTACTTCTGCAACCACAATGGCTTACTCTTTACCAGCGTTCAGGCTTTTAACCATACCTCTGCTGTTCACTGCCCCTAGTCATGTAGAAAACTTTATTGACTCGCAGTTGGACATGGCTATTCGTGAAACTGCCGACAAAAAACATTTAAAAGTTTTAGGTTATGGGTCTTACGGGTTTTATGGTTTATTGGCTTTTGAACCAACCCAAAATGATGAAAACGATATCGATGGAGCAACCCCTAGTAGCGATGAGATAGCAAAACTTGTAGCCAAAGAGCTTGCTTTTGGCGAAACAGAGCCAACTCGCTCTTATGTTGGCCTATCTGTACGTGCACCTGTTGATAGATGGATGTGGAAAATACATAAAGCTCTATCAATCAAACAGGTGATAGTTCCCGTTGCCGACCTACCAGGAGCAATTGAGTCTGGTTGGGTAGAGGGAGTTGTATCCACACCAGAAACCCTAGCTAAAACCCCTTATCCTGCTAAAGCTTCTCACTATTTTGATATACGCCAACAACACGGCTGGTCAGTTTTTACTGTTAATAAAAGGTGGTTTGACAAACTAGAAGAAGATCTGCAACAGATTGTAGAAAAAGCAGTTACAGCAGCAAGCACACAAATGCGAAAAAATGCTTTTTATCAGAGTTATACTACAAGGTCTGCATGGAGTGATGACGATTGGCCTCAGATTGTACAACCCCAACAGGCAGAGTTAGAGGCTTCATTTAGACCACTTGTGTTTAAAACTGCACGCCAACTAGAGCACAGACTACGTATGTCTCGGGCAATTAGCAGACTATGGGAGAAAAACCGCAGACCCCAATCTAATTTCTGGCCTCTACCAATTATTACCCCTAATAAAAAGCAGGACTTTGAAGTTGAACCTATGAGCAAATTAGAACGACTAATAAAAGAGAGCGCGCAAAAACACCAAGCTTTAAGAGTGCTACGCTAGTGGAAAATCCCCTTGCAATATCTCTTGTTTTGACTTCCTACCTAGTTGGGGCAATTCCCTTTGGCCTTCTTGTAGCAAAATTTATGGGTGGGGTGGACATTCGCACCATGGGCAGTGGTAATATTGGTGCTACAAATGTGCTACGTACCGTAGGAAAAAAAGCAGGGGCAACAGCTCTACTGCTAGATATTGGCAAAGGTGCTATTCCCGTATTAATTGCTAAAACTGTTTATGGCGAGGAGAATATTATAACCCTATATTGTGCCTTAGCAGCGTTTTTTGGTCACCTATATCCTATATATTTAGGCTTTAAAGGGGGCAAAGGTGTGGCTACAGCATTGGGTACAGTTGCTGCTTGGGTTCCAATTGTAGGGTTAGCAACACTATTAATATGGATTATTACTGCAAAAATATTTAAATTTTCTTCTCTTGCAGCATTAATAGCTTTTGCAGCTTTGCCTGGGGTGCTTTTCCTTCTGGATAAACCCACACCTATGTTGGCATCTTTTATATTGACGACCCTTATATATTGGCGACACCGCTCAAACATTCAACGCCTTTTTATGGGGTTAGAACCACGTATTGGGCAAAAAAGTGAAACATCATGATTAAGTTTTTTCTATGGCTTATGCTCGCCTTGATTCCTGTTTGTGTCATAGCAGGAGAGCCACCACCATCCATAGAAAAACCCAAAGAGTTAAAAAAACAAAAGGTAGACCAACTCTCACCCCATATTGTAATGGGGGCTGTACCCGATGATAACAAGAACTTGCTGCCTACATTAGCTCAACGTATAAAAAAACGCCTTAAACAAACAGGCTTTATATTAAACCACCCACCACCAAATAATTATATCATCGGCTCTTTAGAAAACCGAAATATAATGGGCCGTTATGATCAAATTTTATTAAAAACCGGCCATCTTGCACCTGAAACTAACATGATAATCCATAGGCCAGGACCACTATTGATAGACCCAAAAACTGAAGAAAAAATGGGGATATTATCTCTATATATCGGTAGGGTAAAAACTCAATATATGACCAAATCAGGTACAGTTGCTCTTATAACTGACTCACTTCGAGCTATTATTGCAAAAGATATGCTTTTACAAATGCCATCTGTAGAGCCAGAGTTTAAAATACATAATTCAGCAGCCACCACCATGGAAGGCCGAGTACTTAGAATGGAAAATAACATGGAGATGGCAGGCTCCGACCAGCTTTTTATAGTGGGACTTGGCAGGCGAAACAGGGCAACACTGGGACTTATGCTACCAATTTATCAAAGTCCTGCAAAAATAGTTGATCCAGTTACAAAAAAAATGGTCTCACTTCCTACTAAAACTATAGGCCACGGGGTTTTAATACGTGTAGGAGAGCGGGCATCAATAGCCTTTTTAGCAGACTCAACCCGTCCTATACGCCGTGGTGATATAATGGCAACGGCTATAAAATGAAGCAAAAGATTGTCTCGGACTGGCTAAGGTTTATCCGGGTTCCTGGTCTGGGGCCTGTGGGTATAGATAGGCTTCTACAGCACTTTGGCAAACCAGAAGCAATTTTAGATGCAAACCAGAGCAACTTATCCCAAGTTCCTGGTATTTCTCCTACTATGGTTGCCAACTTATCTGATTTTAAAAAAACAGTACCAAAAGAACCCATAAACAACCACCTAAAGCAACTATTAAACATTGGTGGCAAGGTGTTAATACTCGGAACACCTGAATATCCCCGTCTATTAAAAGAAATTCACGATCCACCCCCTGTGCTTTTTGTCTTAGGTGATATTAGCCATTTAAATAACCCTAATGCCATAGCAGTTGTCGGTTCCCGCCGAGCCAGCCGTAACGCAACTACTTTTGCGCATACCCTAGGTCAAGACCTAGCTAAAAACATGATCACCACTGTTAGTGGCCTTGCATTGGGTATAGACAGTGCTGCCCACAAAGGTGCTTTATCAGGCAGTGGACCAACAATAGCTGTAATTGCTACAGGGTTAGATGTTGACTATCCACCACAAAACCGAGAACTGAAAAAACAGATTATAAAAAGTGGCTGCTTAATTACTGAAGCACCACTTGGAACCCAAGCAGCACCATATCTATTTCCTCCTCGTAATCGCATTATAAGTGGCCTATCCCAAGGGGTAGCAGTTATTGAGGCTTCTCCTCGTTCTGGCTCATTGATTACCGCAAGAATGGCGTTGGAGCAAAACAGAGAGGTATTTGCTGTACCGGGTTCTGGTGTAGGTGGTGATAGCAGGGCAAAAGGCGTTAATAATTTAATACGAGAAGGTGCATGTGTTTTAGAAAGTGTTGACAATATTTTGCAAGAGATTACATTCTCCAGAAAAACTACAACTTTTCAAGCTGGTGAAATTAACACAACAAATGAAGACAATAATTTAAAAGTATCAGCACCTAGCACTGAAAATAGATCTATTATTGAGCAGTTAGCAGATGGCCCCCAGCAAGCTGACGAGCTTGCAAGAAAGTGTCAATTGACAGTTGCCTCACTTTCCCGCATCTTACTTCAGCTTGAATTGAGTGGAGTTGTTGTTCGGCTTGCCGGTAATAGATACACCTTGGTATAAAATTGATTGGGTAAAAGTAACCCGCCCTGGATAGTTAACAAAATATCTGGGATAACCCGGGTATATCATTGAAATTTTAACGATATATCTGAAATACTGTGACTGAAATATCATGAGCGCAATTGTTATAGTTGAGTCCCCAGCCAAAGCCAAAACTATTGAAAAGTTCCTTGGCAAGGGGTTTAAGGTGGTAGCCACCTATGGTCATATTCGTGATCTACCTAGTAAAAGTGGCTCGGTAGATACAGAAAATGATTTTGAGATGTCTTATGAGATATCCAAACAGTCTACTAAGCATGTTACTGAGCTTGCAAAAAATGTTAAGGGGGCAAACGAGATATTACTCGCAACCGACCCTGATAGAGAGGGAGAGGCAATCTCCTGGCATGTTCTTGAAGTATTGAAGAAAAAACGCTTAGGCGTAAAAGATATGTCTGTTCGCCGAGTGGTTTTTCATGAGATAACCAAAAAAGCCATTCAAAATGCGGTAGCTAATGCCCGTGAAATTGATATGGATATGGTTAACTCTCAACAAGCCAGACGCGCACTAGACTATCTTGTTGGTTTTACCTTAAGCCCGTTATTGTGGAAAAAAGTTCGCCGTGGCCTCTCTGCAGGTCGTGTGCAATCTGTTGCGTTACGCCTGGTCTGCGAGCGGGAAAACGAAATTGAGGCTTTTAAATCTCAAGAATATTGGTCCATAGTTTCTAACGTTAGCAAAACAACTGAGCAAGACAGCAAATTCCAAGCCCGATTGGTTGTAGCTGAAGGTAAAAAACTTAGTAAGTTTGATATACCCGACGAAAAACGGGCTAAAGAGCTGGTTAAAGCTATTGAAAACAAACCATTAACACTTACTGAGCTAACAAAAAAACAGTCGAGTCGTAACCCAGCACCGCCTTTTATCACCTCCAGCCTACAGCAAGAGGCATCCCGTAAGTTGGGCTTCTCAGCTAAAAAAGCCATGATGGTGGCCCAAAAACTATACGAGGGCATTAAAATACCTTTTCCCGATGGTCATGAAGAGGTGGTAGGGCTTATCACCTATATGCGTACTGACTCGGTAAACCTAGCCCAAGAAGCATTAGATAGCATTCGCAACCTCGTTACATCACGCTATGGTAAAGAGTTTGTGCCAGCTAAAGTTAGGCACTTTAAATCTTCTGCTAAAAATGCCCAAGAGGCCCATGAAGCTGTCCGCCCTACTGATGTAAACCATCTACCAGAACGACTACGAAAATCATTGGATAACGATCAATTCCGTCTTTATGAGTTGATCTGGAAAAGAACCATGGCCTGTCAGATGGCTGCTGCAAAAATTGATAAAGTAGTAGCAACTCTTTCAGTAGATAGTGACGACCCTAAATCACCATACTCTCTAAGAGCTAATGGTTCATCAGTTGCTTTTTCTGGTTTTATGAAAGTTTATCGTGAGGGCAAAGATGAAGTATCCGCCCAAGACCGTAACGATGATGATGCCACCACCATGCTGCCTGAGCTGGCACAAGGTGATAAAATTAACATGGATGAGGTTTTACCAAAACAACACTTTACTGAACCACCGCCCCGTTATACAGAGGCTACCTTAGTTAAAGCGTTAGAGAGCTACGGTATTGGTCGTCCATCTACCTATGCCCCAACCATGTCCACCATTCAAGACCGTGGTTATGTAAAACTAGATCAGAAAAAATTCTTCCCAGAAGATGTGGGTATGGTGGTAAACCGCTTTTTGGTGCAACATTTTGAAAAATATGTGGACTATCACTTTACCGCCCATTTAGAGGATGATCTCGATGCCATCTCACGTGGAGAAAAAGAGTGGATTCCCCTGCTTAAAGACTTTTGGTCCCCATTTAAAGGTTTAATTGAAGAGAAAGACAAATCTACTACCCGTAAAGAGGTAACAACTGAAGACACTGAAGAGAAATGCCCTGAGTGCAGCGAGCATTTACAGATAAAATTGGGGCGTTATGGTCGTTTTATGGCCTGTTCTAACTATCCCGACTGTAAATATACTCGCAATATTTTAAAAGAGGGTGAAGAGGAAAAACCGGTAGTTGAGCCGGTGATGTCTGATGAAAAATGTGAAAAATGTGGCGAAGGAATGTTGATCAAAGAGGGTCGCTTTGGCAAATACCTAGCATGCTCTGGATACCCAAAATGTCGCAATATTCAATCTTTAGAAAAACCTGTAGATACGGGAATTGAATGTATCTCTTGTGGTAAAGGTACATACTTAGAGAAAAAATCTCGTAGAGGTAAAATATTCTACTCCTGCTCTACATACCCTACATGTAAGCAGGCTTTATGGAACAAACCGTTAACTATACCTTGCCCTAAATGCAATGCCCCATTTGTGACAGAAAAAATCACCAAAAAATGGGGCTTAGAGCACCTATGTGCAAAAGAAGAGTGCGACTATAGAGAAAAAATGGGGGAAGCTCCTCCAAAAGAAAAAGCACCAGCTAAAGAGTAGATAGTGAATAGCAGTCCCTTAACCAA
Source organism: Magnetococcales bacterium (assembly GCA_015231305.1). Lineage (GTDB taxonomy): Bacteria > Pseudomonadota > Magnetococcia > Magnetococcales > JADFYX01. The sequence continues at coordinate 23,352 of JADGBW010000033.1, forward strand.
GAGCACAAAGTCTATGTCGGCTCATAAAATGAGCATGATTGTTGCTGCAATGATCTTGGCACTTTTCAACCAATCTCTATGGCAAGAAGTTGTCTCACTTAGTGTAGATGACACCTTGCTATCTTGGCTATTTCCTATTTCACTATTTTTTATTTTCTTTTTAGCTCTTAATATAATAATCACCCTTTTTGCTTGGCCTGGCCTGTTTAAACCAGTTGTTGTGACACTTATAATTATATCGGTAATGGCAAGTTACTTTATTGATACTTATGGTGTGATGATCAACAGAGACATGGTACGCAATCTTTTTCAAACTGATGTGCGAGAAGCCAGTGATTTAATTAGCCTAGGCATGATAACCCACCTTATAATATGGGGGGCAGTTCCCGCATTTTTAATTATAAAACAGCCTATTAGCTATCAGCCATGGTTTAAAAACAGCATTCACAAGTCGGTTATAGTTGCTATATGTTCTGCTTTAATAGTTACAATGATATATAGTGGCTTCAAACAATATTCTATATTTTTGCGTAATCATCGCCATTTAAGGCATCTTTTAACCCCAGCAAACATAATTTATAACTCTACTTCCCTCTTAAAAAAAATATATTTCAACACACCTAAAGAGTTGCAACGTGTTGGGCTGGACGCACAGGCAGGAGACCTTTTACAAAACCTAGGTAAAAAATCACTATTTGTTCTTGTGGTAGGAGAAACCGCCCGTGCTGATCATTTTTCACTGCAAGGTTATGAAAGAGAGACCAACCCAGAGCTAAAAAAAGCAGATGGTATCTATTTTTCCAACGTATCATCATGTGGTACTGCAACTGCCACCTCCCTACCCTGCATGTTCTCAGCCAACGGCAGAAGAAGTTTTTCTAATGAAAAAGCGAGACATACCGAAGGGTTGCTAGACATAATGCAAAGGGCTGGGGTTCGTGTTGTATGGTTAGATAATAACTCTGGCTGCAAAGGTGCTTGTGATAGGGTTGAGCATGAAGATATCTCACAAAAAGACGGTGATGAGCTATGTAAAAATGGAACATGCTTTGATGAAATATTAAATGTTCGGCTTGAAGAGATATTAAAAACCGCAAATGGGCCATTGCTGGTTGTTCTCCACCAACTAGGAAGCCACGGACCTGCCTATTTTAAACGTTACCCTGATAGTTTTAAACGTTTTACACCAACCTGTGACAAAGCCCAAATTGAAAACTGTCCTCAGCAAAATATAATAAACACCTATGACAACACATTGTTATATACAGATGCTGTTTTAGCAGACTTAATTAAACTGCTTAAACAAAACTCCAAAAAATATGACAGTGCCATGTTATATATTTCTGACCATGGAGAGTCATTAGGAGAGAACGGCATTTACCTACATGGCCTACCCTACTCTATCGCCCCATCAGCACAAACCCATGTACCAATGTATGTTTGGTTGTCTAAGGCATTTGCAAACAACATGAAGCTAAATACAAATTGCACTATCAGTAAAAAGAGCCTTCCTTTTAGCCACGATAACCTTTTCCATACCATGCTTGGTATAATGGATGTCAAGACAAGTTCCTACAAAAAAAACCTGGATATTTTTGAAGACTGCCGAAAATAAGCAGGACTAAAAATGTTGATATTTCTGGACATTTTGCCTGTTTTTTGGTAAAAAAGTACGTTAAAAATACAGGTGAAAATATCTATACAGTGGTTTCAAACCTATAATAGACACTCTAAAAACAGCATGGCGACAACTTTTTAAGAAGGCTGGGCTTAAGAGAGCTAAACATTGCTGCCCTATATTCACGCTTTTGTGGTAATGATGTGCGGCTCATATTGTGTTCAATTTTTAATTAAAGCCATTTTAGTATAGATTTTTTGCTTTTTATCTCGAATGGGGGCCGAGAATTTATGAAATATTTACCAGTAAATTATTGCTGGATCATCTTAATTGTTCTGTTTTTATCCTTTAATACCAGTTTCTCTTTCGCACATGCTGCCGGGGCAAAAACCATTGTTGCCTCCGCCGAAGGGTTAGCAGATCCTGAGGCCGATATCTACAGGCGCGACAAAGGCATGATGCTTGATGATTTGCGCCGCGATGCAAAACGGCAGATAATAGAAAAAGTTGTAGGTACGTTTGTAAATAGCTCCACCATGATAGAAAGTGGCAAGCTTATATCAGACAAAGTTATGACTAAATCCAAAGGGTTGATAAAACGTGTTGTAAAAGAGAGTCCACCATGGTTAGGGGACGATGGTTTCATGCATATACTCATGAAAGCCGAAGTTTATCTTGCTAACATCGAAAGTGTGCTCAATCAAATTTCTAAATCAGAAAGAATCAACCTAATAAAAGAGCAAGGAAACCCTACAATTTCTGTGGGTATATCCATAAAAGATAATCAGCAAAATCGCTCCAAGGTGGCAAGTAGCATCTTATATGCTAGACGATCAACTATTGCTGAGAATGTAGTTAAAAAACGTATGTCTAAATTTGGCTACAGAATTTGGTCAAGTCAACCTCTATCAAACGTCAACAATAAAGGCAAAAAGAAGCCTGAAAACGATGAAAACATTGCAGACTTTACCATAATTGGTGAGACAAAATTTAAAACTATCAATATGAAAATGAGTAGTTCCGGCCTTAGCATAACAAAATATATTCTTACATCTTGGACCGTAAAATGTCTCGATAATAGTACTGGTGAGGAGATATATTTTAACAATAAAATTCCCCGCAATAAAACCTGGACCGAAGAAGATCATGCTATTAAAGAGGTAGGCCGTCTGATTAGTTCAGAATTCAGCCGATCATTTTTTAAAGATCAACTTATGAAGCCGTCCAGAATTTTGCAACTTAAAATATCTGGTTTGCCAAGTTATGATGTTGGAGTTTTATTTAAAAAAGAGATGTTAGGGCTACGCTCGGTGTTAAACATAAACTTTAAAAACTTTAAAGAGAGGGGAACATCTCTTTATGAAGTGGAATTTTCAGGGTCACAAGAAAATGCGGTTTCCCTCATAAACAATACCGTAATAAAACCTATAAACCGTAAACTTGGTGAGGGAGCTTTTAGGTTAAGCTCATTTTCTGGTAACAGTGTTAAAATAAAGTTTCGTTCTAACAAAAACTTAGAAAAACTTAAGGCCAAATTCAAAAAAATGCCGCCATCTTCCCTAGCCTTTGCTTCACCTGCTCGTCTGTTTGAAGTGGTAAAAAGCAAAAAGGCTAGGAAAAATATAGCAAAGATAAATCCCGCTGGTTTAAAAAAGATGGACGGTAAAAAAAGCAACTCCAAATCAAGCTCAATTGATGCTGTACAGGACTTTTAACCTAGACTTAGCAGCTATAAACATACATTTATAGCTGCCGTAACTAGGCTTAAAATTCTTCTATACTACTACCACCAGCAGAGGGAGGGATAATTACTGTAATTCTGTAGTGTCCCACCTCTTCTATACTTGTTTGAGGATAATGCTTTTTTAAAACCTTGATGAGATCAGTTTCACGAGGTCCGGTAAAAGCACTTTTTACCAACAAACGAGTTGACTCCTTAGACCAATCCAAGGTATCCACGCCCTCTACACCAGCTATGTCTGTCATATGTTTTTTGAGCCTATCAACTTCCTGATAATCTAGCTCTAATATGGTCATCTCCACATCTCTTGTATCTTGAGCTAGCAGGGTTGGAAGATCCCATACCCACTCTTGAGCTACAAAACCTACTGCTGTTGCTACTGCTCCCTCTCTAGCTAACAGTGGCGAGTCATATTGAGCACTCATAAAACCTTGCCGCTTAGTAGCAGTGTGTAACACACGACCACTATCTGGAGATATAGCTTTAACCATCAGGTGTACAGTTCCAGTTGAAGCTTTAATATCCTGGTGTCCTGTTGAACCACTATCAATTTTTATTGTACCTGCGACCACCACGTCCACTCCAGCTTTACGTCCAGCCTCAGCAGCGTAGCCTCCCAAACCTTCACGAGCTACCGCTAGCTCATCTTCACGTATTACCCCACGATTTAACAGATCATCTGATGTGAGCACCTCAAAACCTGCCTTGCGAAAATTTTCTGCCATGGCAAACTCAGCACTTCTTA
>JADGBW010000144.1 GCA_015231305.1 Magnetococcales bacterium
AAATGGGCGTTTTTTCGAACCCCTACGTTGCATACGAATACTAACTGCCATCAACCATTTCCTTGTTTTAACAAACCCATTAATAAAAAAAATCTTTATTGCTTAAGTACTTAATATTATTTAGCACCTAAACATTTAACCTTACAATAACCGAGACATTGTACTGATTTAATCTACAGTGTCAAGAATATCATTTCTTATTAAAGCCTGGAAATCCCTGTGGCATCATACCACCAAGGCCTCCCATACCACCTCCACCGCCCATTCCTGGGATACCCGGCATACCTCCGCCAAACATACCCTTTGGACCTAATTTTCCCATTTTTTTCATCATCTTCTGGGTCTGTACAAACTGCTTCAGCATACGGTTAACCTCTTGTACTGAGGTTCCAGACCCAGCAGCAATACGCCGTTTTCTTGAGGCATTTAGTAGCTGATGTTTTTTTCTCTCTGCCTTGGTCATAGAGAGAATAATAGCTTCAATTCGCTTAAGTTTACTGTCATCAAGCTGACTTTCACGCCCTTTAATGGCATTTTTCATACCGGGAATCATGCCTACTAGGTCCTTCATTGATCCCATTTGTTGGACCTGTTGCATTTGGCTTAAAAAGTCTTCTAGGTTAAAAGATGATTTTTGCAGTTTTTTCTGAAGTTTTGCAGCCTCTTCAAAATCCACCTTCTCCATTGCGGTCTCAACTAATGTGAGAACATCACCCATACCAAGTATACGTGAGGCTATGCGTTCTGGATGAAAAGGCTCTATCCCTGTTAAAGCTTCGCTAGTACCAATAAATTTAATTGGTTTTCCAGTAACATGGCGTATAGATAGTGCAGCACCACCACGAGCATCACCGTCAGTTTTAGTGAGAATTATGCCAGTTAAGCCAAATTTTTCATCAAAATTTTGTGCAACAGTTATTGCATCTTGCCCGGTCATGGAGTCAGCAACTAAAAGCGACTCAGTAGGGTTTACTATGTTGCGGATATCAGAAAGCTCTTCCATCAACTCTTCATCTACATGAAGTCTACCAGCAGTATCAAAAAAGAGTACATCATAGTTACCGTTGCGAGCTGCATCTAATGCTCGCTTAGCAATATCACGGGGGTTCTCCGTGGGCTTAGTTGGCATTACATCAACCCCGGCCGACTCACCTACAGTAACTAACTGATCCATAGCAGCAGGGCGGTATACGTCCAGAGAAACCAATAGAGAACGCTTACGGTTTTTTTCTAAAAGACGTTTTGCCAACTTACCTGTTGAAGTGGTTTTACCAGAACCTTGTAAACCAACCATCATAACAACAACAGGGGGTTGGGCAGCAAGGTTAAGCTCAGAGTTGACATCACCCATTAAATGGACCAACTCTTCATGAACAACTTTAATAACTTGCTGACCAGGAGTTAGTGAGTCTAGTACTTCTCTACCAATAGCTTTTTGTTGTACCGTGTCAATAAACGATTTAACAACGCTTAAGCTAACATCGGCCTCCAGCAAAGCCCTGCGGACTTCTCGTAAGGAATCCTGAATATTCCTTTCATTCAGAGAACCTTTGCCTCTTAGCTTTTTAAATACTGTATCTAATCTGTCCGAAAGGGAATCAAACATAGCCCTCTATCTCTCTTTTAAAAATAATTAGTTATAAACAGTTTATGAAGGTTTAATACCATGAACAACAGGTAGACCTAAGGTTCGCCATTGAGAAATTGAACCAGCGAATAATCTAACCTTTTTAAAACCAAGGCTGCGCAATAACAACCAACTTTGTGAAGCTCTGTGACCAGACTCGCAGTAGACAATAATATCTTGTTCAGTATTCTCAACCCCAATTTTTTTTAACATTGCTCGTAGTTGATCTTGGTCTTGCAATCGCATGTTTCTTGGTCCACGTAGTGTTTGGGACCACTCAAAATGCAGTGCTCCTTTTATGTGTCCCCGTGGGGTTGTCATGGTATTACCAATATATTCTTTGTCTGTCCTTACATCAATTATTACGCCATCCCAATTTTTTTGGGATAACTCATCAACTTCATCTGCGCTAATTTCCCAGCTATTGTCAGGTTGGGATATAAACTCTACACGATTAACTGTTGTCACACTCTCAACCATTGGCCGTTTTTCTTCGTACCAACAATTAAGGCCACCATCAAGTACCATCCCGCCACCCTTATGGCCCAAGGTAGCCAGGGACCAGATAAACCTTGCGCTATCAGTTCCACCTGAAAGATCATATGCAATCACTTTTGTTTGTGGACCTATTCCTAACTGACTAAAAATTTCTATCAGTTTATCTTCATCTGCTCTTGCGCCCGCAGCACCATCTTTTTTTTCTACTATGTTATTGTATGATAGAAGTAAGGCCCCAGGTATATGAAAACTATTAAAATATTTCTCACCACCAACCTGTATAATCCGTATGCTAGGATCTTGCAGGTTAGACTCTAGCCAATCTTGACTAACAAAAAAATTATCCATATTTTCAAATTCAGAAGAGGTGGGGGTTTTGGGGAACGTTTGAGCAATAGACATATAACAAATACCAACAAATTAGTGGATAAAAACTATTTAGATATTAAATTATCACGCTTTTTTGTTGAAAAGTCTACCGAGGAAGATTATTCAACCCAGTAAATATAAGATACATGTCCTATGGGTTTTAGGTTAAAACGGTCAAGAACTCTATAACAAAAGCCCAAGACCTTCTCCAAACTTTTATAAATTAATGTTCTAGTGCGGGTTGGTTTAAGGACTTTTCTAGACTTCTCCATAGCCGAACCATAGTCTAAATAAGAAAATGGAATAGAGAAAAGAAAAAACTCCAAAGCTTCAAAAAAATTTATACCACAATCTTTTTCTACTAAAACCACCTTATAACCACATGATTCTAAGAGCTTAATCCAATCATCACTATACTTGATATATTCATGACCAAAGCCACCTATTCCAAAGTGTACCCAGGAACGTCCCAGTTTTTTTAAAATCCAGTTGATAGGATCATAAACAAAGGGAAACTCATCGAGTACCGGAACCGAAATTATCCCACCCTTACTACAGACCCTGCGCAGCTCTTTTAATGAGACTTCTGGGTTTGGTACATGTTCTAAAATGGAGTATGCGATAAAATGGTTAAATACATTGTCTGCAAAAGGCAGTGATAACACGTCACCCTGCACAAACAGATCTTTTGTCTTAGCACTGTTACGATCTAAATCCATAGTAACATAGGTACTCTCTGGATATTGTTCAGCAAAGTTTTCTAAACCTGCTCCTACTTCTAATACTCGCCCACCAGCCCACCCTTTCATTGATGGTAAACGAGAGCTTTTACGGCGCATATAATATGTGTATGTCAGATCTCGAATATCCACGAATCACCGGCATCCAACAAAACGTATTGTTCCCAAAGTGTCTTTTAATATCTCTTCTAAACACTTAACACTGTAGTCTACATCCTCTTCACTGTTTCCTCCTCCCAGTGAAAAGCGTACCGAACAGTGAGCCTCTTCATTGCTCAACCCCATGGCTGTTAAAACATGTGATGGGTCTGGATTACCAGACTTACAAGCAGAACCAGATGAAAAATATACCCCACGACTATCCAAGGTTAAAACCAAAGATTCTCCTCTTATACCAGGTAGGGTCATGTTTAGTGTGTTTGGCAAACAGGCAGTGATTAAACCATTGCGGTGGGCATTGGGTAGAATAGCCATAATACCTTTTTCTAGCTTATCTCTAAGATTTGCAACTCTAACCATTTCACCTTTACTTAAGGCTTGCATTGCCTGTTCACAAGCTATTCCGAACCCGACAATTCCTGCTACATTCTCTGTACCAGAACGAAGACCATGCTCTTGACTACCTCCATGAATTAACGAGGCTAGCTCCACACCTTTTCGTACAAATAACGCACCAACCCCTTTTGGACCATGTACCTTATGAGAAGATATTGAGAGCATATCAACACCTAGTACATCGACATCTATAGGAATTTTACCCAAAGCCTGAACAGCATCACAGTGAAACATTGCACCATTTTCATGGGTAACTTTTACAAGCTCTTTAATATCTTGAATTGTCCCTACTTCGTTATTTGCCAACATAATACTTACAAGAAAGGTATCTTCTCGCATTGCTTCTTTTAAGGCATCAGGGGTTATTATGCCTTTTTTATCAACAGGTAGGTAGGTAACTAAAACCCCCTGCTCTTCAAGGGCTTTACACGTTGCAAGAATAGCGGGATGTTCTATGGTTGAGGTTATTAAATGGCTTTTTATCCCTTTTCTTGCAGCAGTAGCTCCTAAAAGTGCTAGGTTGTCTGCCTCGGAACCACCACTTGTAAAAATAAGGCGACGAGCTGTGCAGTTTATAACCTGAGCAATCTGGCGACGGGCTGCGTCTACTTTTGCACGGGCTTCGCCGCCCATACTGTGGATGCTAGATGGGTTACCCCATGACTCTTTTAAAAATGGTAACATTGCCTGTAAAACATCATTGTTCATGGGTGTTGTTGCGTTGTGGTCTAAGTAGACATGTCGTAACGGCTTTACCAAAGAAGTAGCAGAGTTTGAAGAGGAATCTTCATCTTCTGCTTCTCCAATAGGTAGGTCTGCATTGCTTTTTCCATCTGCTTTGGTAACTTGGCAAAGCAGAGTTTTATAAATAGGAAACCCAGATATAGGGTCATATCTTTCAGGATCAGTAAGTACATTTACATTACAATCAACCCATGCTGCGGGGCCTAATGGACCACCACCACCCATATCAGCATCTATAGCTCCAGCTACAATATTTTTTGTAACTTGCGCGCGATACTTTAATCGTCCACGAGGTGTTGCAAGCCAGACCCAATCACCATCTCTAATTCCACGCTCAAAAGCATCTCCATAGTTTATTGTAACCAATGGGTCGGGTCGTTTTTCACCCAAGCCTGGAACTCCATGATGTTGGCTGCGAAAATCATATTTATTTCGTGTTCCAGAGTTAAATACCAAAGGAAAGCTTTTTGCAAGATCAGGTCTTGCTAGTGGCCCCTCAGCAGGTTCTGTATATACTGGTAGAGGATCATAACCATGCTCAGCAAGTATGGATGAAGCTATCTCAAATTTTCCACTTGGTGTGTCAAAACCTGGTTTTCCATCAGGGCGCAAAGTGCCTTTTTCCCATTTTTTATACTGCATCATTACAGGTTCTATTTGCACCATACCCCCTGCTGCTCGTACCTGCTCTACTGTATAACCACTCTCTTTTAAGGCAAACTTTAACATATCTTCTTCACTCTTAGGGTAAAGATGACCATAACCTAACCGTCTAGCTAATTCGGTTTGAATCATAAAGTCAGATCTTGCCTCCCCTATGGGTTCCATCATTTTTTCACGAATTTTAAATATAGAACCATAACGCATATATGAGGTCGCCTCATACATGGTGGTAGCAGGTAGAACAATATCAGCATAAGCAGAGTCAGCAGTATGATAGCGATTTATAGTGACTAAAAACTCTAAAGAGCCCAAAGTTTTTTTCCATATTTCAGGGTCAGGCCATGCGGTTATGAGAGAACCACCTAGTACAATAAGATCGCGTATTTTATATGGCCTACCTTCTAAAACTGATTCTGGCAGAGCAATAGCGTGAGACTCTCCTCGATAATGACTGTAGACTGGAAATTTATCTCGCCCTAAAGCCTGTTTTATATTGGGGTTTTTCTGTAGGCCAGAGCGATTTTGAGCAAATTGGTTTTCTTTCATAGAAAACAACAATCCACCAGGTGTATCAAGCTGCCCAGCCAACGCCCAAAGAGTGAAAACTGCTCTTATAGCTTGAACCCCACTGTCAGAATATTCAAGGCCGGTATACATAACAGGAGCTGCCCCACGTGCTCCGGCTATGCTACGGGCTAACATTTTAACATCACCAGCTTTTACTCCGGTGATAGACTCAACTACATCACCATGATAGTGCTGAGCCAACTGTCTTAGTTCATCAAGGCCCACAGTCCAATTTTCTGCAAAGTTTTCATCGTAAAGCTCTTCCTCCAACAGTATATGAATCATTCCCAAAGCCAGTGCACCATCTGTTCCTGGACGGATTGCTATCCACTGGGCATCAGTTTCTCTTGCTGTTGTATTACGTCTAGGATCAATGGCAATTATCTTAGCACCCCGTTTTTTAGCCAGAAGAATACGTTCGTGGGTTAACGGTGGAGAATCTGTAGCTGGGTTTGCTCCCCATATAACTATTAACTCAGCCTGATCAATGTCAGAATCCATGGTGACGTACATCTCTCCCATGGTGACATGTGGGGCTATCATGGCAAATGATACATAACAAAGCGCACCTACACCCAATGTATTTGGCGAACCAAATGGGAAAAGAATGCTAGAAGCAGATGAAACAACAACATCATCAGGTTGGAAAAGGTCACAAAGAGCCATGTCAAAGCTACCTCTTCCGGTGTAGATAGCAGTTGCTTGAGGGCCGTGTTGAGATTTTGTTTTTTGTAAGCGGTTAACAATCGTATCAAAGGCTTCATCCCAGGTGATACGTTCAAATTCGTAATTACCTTTGGGGCCAATGCGTTTTAAAGGATATTGCAGCCGGTTAGGATCATTAACTATGGCTGGAGAGTAGCGACCAATTTTACATATTGCCCCCATTGGATGGTCAGGAAATGGCTCCACACTGGTCATCTTATCTCCAGTAAAAGAGACACTAACCCAACATCCAGCAGGGCAGATACCGCATAGTCCATCACGAATTTTATTTAAATCATTGTTACTTGCTTTTGAATGATCTTGGTTTGCGGATGGCATAGGGTTAATTTTCCAGATATTTCTTGAATTTACAATTTAAAAAGTAGATGTTATTTATATATATATTATTCTTATTATATTTTCCAGTTAGCATGGGTTTAATTGCGAGGCTTTATATATTATTTACAATGTACAAGTTACCAACTTCTGTTATGTAAACAATACTTTATACAGGCTCCATTAATCACAATTATTATGGGTACTCCAAACCCCATCAGTTAATATCAGATATCAAAAATTAAGAGGCATCATGTCAGTAAAAGAAAAAAATATAACCAAAGAAAATAATGAATTACCTGTTATCAGTTTTGATGACAACCACCCAACAACAAAGTCTCTTATTGAAGAAGTTCTATCTGGTCTTAATAAGAAGCAAAAAACCATACCGCCTAAATTTTTCTATGATTCTAAGGGCTCCAAACTGTTTGATCAAATCACCCAGTTACCAGAGTACTATCCCACACGCACTGAGATAGGAATTATCAAGACCTACCGTAATGAAATGGCACAATGTATTGGAAAATCTCCAGTACTAATTGAGCTAGGAAGTGGTAGCAGCCTTAAAGTGCAACTTTTATTAGAGGGGTTGCAACCTGTTATTTATATTCCAATTGATATCTCACGTGATCATTTATTAGAATCATCACGAAGTCTTGCAAGATATTTTCCTGATATTTCAGTTCATGCGGTTTGTGACGACTATTCCAGTTCGTTATCATTACCAGATTTGCCCCAAGGACACCCTAAAGTAGCTTTTTTTCCTGGCTCTAGTATTGGTAACTTTGAGCCTGAAGAAGCGTTAGCACTATTGCAACGTGTTGCTGACATTTTAGGGCCAGGGGGTGGTATGCTTATTGGGGTTGACCTGCAAAAGGATGCTAAAATACTCAATGCAGCCTATAACGATGATCAAAACGTCACTTCAGAATTTAACCTTAACCTTTTAACAAGAATTAACAGTGAGACTGAAGCTGATTTTGATATAACAAAATTTTATCATCACGCTTATTATAATGAAAAGATGGAACGCATAGAAATGCACCTTGTAAGTAGTGAAGCTCAGGAAGTGAATGTAAATGGAGAATCCTTCCAATTTCAAGCTGGAGAGAGCATCCACACTGAGAATTCTTGTAAATACACTTTGCAAAGCTTCCGTAAAATGGCTGCCTTAGCAGGGTTTGAGACAGTAAAAGTGTGGACTGACTCTAAGTCATATTTCAGCATCCACTATATTGAACTACCAAAAGTATAAATTAAACCACTGACTAATCACCTTATTTACAATGAGTTCTACCCTCATGTATTAGCTACTATTAAGGAAACTAATAAATAGATGTTAAATATATTATGGATATTTACGCTAAATTTCTTTTGTAAACTATAGCTTTAAAACAGCTAATTAATTTAACAATAATTATTTGAATATAATAGCTTACTACTGAAAAATATTTTTAGTCTTGTCTTGTGAGTCTAATTTTTTCCAATAAACATTAGAAAATATGCTAAAAGCTGCAAAAACAAACAATATACTGATAAATAGAATTTCATCGCCTATAGCAGCTTCAAAAGCAATAATTGTGAATGCAACCATAACTGTGGCAACACCCATAATAATTATAAGTGTAATGTTTGCATTAAAACCAGCACTTATTAAAAGGTGGTGTATATGTTTAACATCAGATTTAAAAGGGTTTTTACCACTTATTAACCTACGCAGTATAGAGCTAAATAGTTCAATAAGCGGAATAGATAACAGCCAAAGTGCTATCACAGCAGGGAAAGCTACAAACACTTGTTCCTCATTATTAGGTGTAAAAGTTTGTGAAAGTGAAATAGTAAACCAGGCCAGAAATAGACCTAACAACATGCTGCCACCATCCCCCATAAAAAACCTTGCAGATTTTTGCCCAAAAATTCGAGAATTATAAATAAAAATTGGTATTAAAGCAGATATAATCATAAGGATCATCTGCGCCTCAGCATTACGCCCAACCTTAATAGCTAAATATAGCATGGCAAACATTGAAACCAAGGATAACCCAGCAGTAAGGCCATCTATGCCATCTACCATATTAAGAGCATTAATAACCCCAACAATACAGATAATTGTAAATGGTACTGCAAATAACCCTAACTCTATTTCACCGAAACCAAATATATTTCCAAGGCTCATAACTGTAAGACCACCATCAGCTGTAATCATAAAAGCAATAAGAATTTCTATAACAAACCTTTTACGAATAGACAAACCCACTCGGTCATCCCATACCCCAATAAATAAAATAAAAAGAGATGCCAGCCAGAACCTTTCTTGATGAGGAATTGAGTTTTCTAATAAAAAAAGTGTCGGCAAAAGACCAAAAAAAAGAGCTATCCCTCCAACCAAGGGAATAATGCTCTCATGTTTTTTGCAGTTTGAAGGTTTTTCTACCAGCCCTATAATTGGAGCTAAGAAAACACCTATGTATATACAAGTAACAGTACTACAAATTATGATTACCAAATAAAAAAAAGGAATATTAAGAATTGAGATATCGGATATATAAGTCATAAAAGAATATCTCAAAAAAAGAGCAGTGCTTGGTGGACAATAAGATGCGCCAAGTGATGTTGATATGTTATTGATTTCAAAATAAACCACTTAATGATATCAAATTATCACTAAAAGTATAGATAAAAACTATATAAAATCATTCAACTTTAAAAATATTGAATTTGATTGACAAGTA
>JADGBW010000145.1 GCA_015231305.1 Magnetococcales bacterium
GTAGGTCAGTAGCTAATAAATTACTGTTTATGCTACCTTCTAAAGTTATACCTGTAAATGTTGGTTCGTCTGTGGTGTTTAAGGACTGATCGAATGTATCTCCACTACAGCTTATTTGAGGAACCCAAGAACCTCCAGCGCCTAGAACTTTACCAACATCACCTGCAGTAGGTGGAGAAATTTGTATGAGTCCACCTGGTGATATATAAAACTCAATACTTTAGAATTGAGTTGTAGTACCTCCTACACCAACCGCTGTCGATAGTATTTTATACTGTTTATATGAACCAGGACTAGTTATAGTAAAGTTCTTTTCCTCATATGCACCCTAACTTTCACCAACTACTTGATGAAGAACTACATCCTCAGAAGCGAAATCATCGTATGAACCCCTAAGTGTCCAATCTATTGGGGTTTCCATAGCAGAACTATGAGCCATTAATGAGTAGTTGTGTATTACTTGTGCAGTAGTAAAAGCATATTGCCACCATGCTCCGGTAATACCATTAAGAGCTGATTTTGATAAGTCGTCTTTTACTCCATCGAACGCTTTCCAGCCATAAAATGCAGCGATAGCACTAGAAGATGTTACTGTACCTGTTGATGAAATATCAGAAGTATGAACATCTGTAGCCAATAAATTGCTATTGACGCTATTATCTAAAGCTATACTTGTAAAGAAAGACTTTCACGGTCAACCCAAACTTGATTAAAAGAAGCGTTACCACCAGCGAACCCTGAATTAATATCACCATTTGCATAAAGAACAACTCGCTTAATAGTCCATTGAGCATAACTTTCTAAAACACCAGATTCAGCCCAACCTTGGAAAAGATATTCATCGTTTCCTATCATTACTGTTCTAACTCTATCTTGTTTAAGTTTGAATACATCAACAGTTGTAGTTGCTAAATTCATCTGTAAAACTCCTCTATATTGCATGGTTAAAATGTAATACCAGTAAATTTAAAATAACTTATTGCTAAATTCATTTGAGACAAAACAAACTTTCAATAATATCTGATTAGTTCAGCTAGTTATTTTATATTTGTGAAGAGGCAATGGTGACTTATCTTTAAATAACAAAAAACATGTGCAAAAGCTCATCATCAGGAATTGACTTTATAGGAAGGAATTATTTCACAGAAAGTAAGAAGATCAGAGCATACTTTGATAAAAGAGAGATATGGCACAAAAAATTGTAAAAATCACTTTTTACTATAATATTATAAAAACAAACTATGTGTGAACAAAACACACCTGAAGCTGATGGCCAAATACAACTTACTATAGATGAGGCGTACAAGCAGGCTATAAACCATTTTAATGCCAAATGCAACACCAAGCCCAACGAGCTCTGCACAGCCATTCTTGATGATGTTCCCAGTTACGTTTATGAAATTAATTTAAGGAATTGCCAGTTGGTAAAAGGAAATTTAGTCAGTTGAACCAACATAATTAGAAAACAATTATAACTCAACAACTCTAGAGCTACTTAATACTATAGCCAGTATGAACACATAAACACCTTATTATCTGGTGATCATGTACCACCTCTCAACCTGGGCTACTTTTAATACCAATATCTTTACATCTAAGGTTGCTTGGACATAATGATGATCTAGATAGATATCACCGATCCACTGTTACGAATATTGTTGCGTTACCTTTTGCTATTAATTATAATCGCGACCTCGTAAACGATTGTTTTACATAATACTTTCTGGTTACTTAGGAAACTTAGCTAAATTGTGCTATAGTTTATCCATATCAACTTAATGATATTTAAAGAGTTAGACAATGGCTAAGAATGGAGTACAATTTCAAAAAGGACTGAGTTTAGCAACTTTTATGGATTTATATGAAACACAAGAGCTTTGTCGTTGCTAAAGCGGGTTGTATTCATCTTGCTATAAATACGGAACCAGGAAAAAAAAGGTGTTCAACATCCTGCGTTTCAATGGGTCAACACTATGCTGGGAAACATAAAAACTTCCATGGCAGGAACATACCATTCATTCAGTGGAAAACATCTACCATGCTATCTAACTTCCTTCCAGTACCGGCTCAATAGACGATTCAATTTGGCTGCAATGATGCCACGCCTTCTATTATGTTGCGGTGAGGACGACTCCTATACCACTAAGGATGTTAAAACTGGCTGAGGTCTATTGGTAATAATGGAATATTTTACTTCAGGAAATTATTAATGGCTGATCGGTTACAGACAAGCATGAATAGTGTTAAACAGAAGAAGTTTCCTCTTTTTTTGCTAGTTGATGATTGCGCTTTTCCCAGGATCAATGGCGACACGGGAGAATTAATCCCATTTTCAGCTTATGAGACGCTGTTACGCCTTGCAGAGGCCTTTGACATATGTATCCCACTCTGTTTCACCATGAGATATCTTGACCTTGAAGGAAGATGGTCAGGATCGACTCCAATACCTTATGCCAAACAACTTGTTGAACTGGTTAAAAACAATCCTCAACATCTATTGTTCTGTGATCATGGACTGACACATAAATTAGGGAATACCAACTACGAATTTTTCAATCCTGATACAGGTGAACACCTTAACGAACAGGAACACCGTAAATTGCTGAAAATAATTATTCAAATCTGGGATGATCTTGATCTTGATTTTCCAGAAATTATGGTCCCACCATCAAATAGCTGGGTCCCAAATCTAACCGACCGAATTTATGCTGAAGCAGGTTGTCGCTACATTGTATCGATATCCCATAGTAAAAATCAACTTCTCTCCAGAGATCTGTTCTCTCCTGGAGGAATAAAAAAAGTCTTCACCCCCAAATTCAAGTGGCCAGACCATTCCCCACACCTCACTTTACTACCACGTCGTTCATGGTTGTTAAGCTGTAACCGTATCAACCCATCAGGGTGGCTATTGCAACAGATGATGCGCTCCTTGGCTCAACCATGTTCAGGACCTTTTGCTGCCCTTTACAACAGGACATCTCTCCCATTGCCT
Source organism: Magnetococcales bacterium (assembly GCA_015231305.1). Taxonomy (GTDB): domain Bacteria; phylum Pseudomonadota; class Magnetococcia; order Magnetococcales; family JADFYX01. Next base: position 2,993 of record JADGBW010000145.1, read on the forward strand.
GTCCATAGCTACATGACACATATTGGTAATTTTGTAGGCGATCATGCCTTCGATTTTTGGTACAAACTATTTCATTGGGCCGATGCACACCCATCTATTAGTTTAGCGCGAAGTTTTGATGATGCTCGACTACTATACGATGACTTAGCACCCAAAAAGGAGGTTCTTTTTGACCATGACCATCTCGATTGAACCTATTAAAACCGAAGATTTTAACATGGTTTATCCATTACTAGTTTCAAGTTTTAGTGGTAGTAATGCACACAGTCGTACTAAGTGGAAACAGCTCTTTTCAAACCTTTGGGGAGATACCTCTAACCATTGTGGCTACATGATGATCAACGACAATCAGGTCATCGGATATTTGGGTGGACTGTTTAGTAAACAAAACATCAGGGGAATACCACACACATTTTGCAACTTAACCACTTGGATAGTAGATCATGAACATCGTCAAGGCAGCATCTATTTGCTCTTACCATTTCTCAAATATAGTAATACGACCCTTACATGCATGTCTGCCAGCAAACCAGTTGCAAAAATATTATTAAAAATGGGGTTCCAAGAGATCAGTGGTGATTTTAAAATCATTTTACCTCTGCCTTTAAGTCGTGGAGACCTCTTTGATAATCATGATGATATACAAAGTATAATCTCTGGCCCTGAAGAGAAAATCTACTACGACCATCGATCAACTCCCTGCCACTCCATGGTATTTAAATCCAGTAGCGGTACGTTTTATATCCTTGTTGGTAGAGTGATAAGACATGGGGTTCCGTTTATCAGACTTTATTATACCAGCGATCCCAGCCAGTTTGCTGCCAACGCTGGTCGAGTTTCTATGGCCCTATGTCAAAAGTTGGGAGGGGTTGCGCTGTTGGCTTGGACAAACGATTTCCAAGATATGAAAATACCCATGTCTGTACGCATTTCTCAACCAAGCATCTATTTTAAATCGGACTATGCAACTGCTAGTGACATTAATTTGCTCTATTCAGAACTTCCGTTGTTGAACATTTAGATTATTATTCTTAACAGGTGGTTTTAGAAGTGGTGATGTGAGCAATAACCATTCCGTCCGACACTCGCGCAAGGGAACTGACAAGTGTTGTTACCTTGTCGTTTTTTTTCTCCTCGTGCAATCGGTATAGAATTTTGTCAGATATATCACAATTTCCAAAATAATAAATATCACGACTCACAGTACTCATCTCCATACACCAGGAGGGGGGAATATCTTTATTTCGCATTTCACAAAGATCGTTGATAATAGGATAGGCTGCAAAATAGAGCAAACCAACACCGTTGATATCGTGATAAGGCTGGATATCATATAAACACTCGAACAGTATCGATTTTTCTCCTCCAGCTCCTCGAATACGTCGGTAATCCATCGCTAAGTCTGGTAGTTTTTTTATTTCTGGTATGGGTGAAGCGGCTGGTATAATAGGCTGGCCTTTGAGAAGGCTGTGATTAGAATTTTCAGAACTGCGTTTGGTAAATGAGGTCATTAGTTGCACTTCAATCTGCTGGGAACTATTGCCAAAAATAAGGTTGCCAAAATAGACCCCGGCACCAAATCGGGAAATATTCCCCTCTACTGTAATCTCATCATTTTCACAAAACTGTAATAGCGGCACACTACTAATCATTTTTATACATGTAAAGGTAGCATAGAGCCGGTCACCATTGGCATCCAAAAGCTTGCTAGATGGTGCTCCTAACCCTGCTGAGAGCATCTCCCAGTGGATGTCGCCAAGCTCCCTGAACAGCCATGCCTCTGACAGTCCACCGAGTGCCATTTGTGGCATATTGATATTATAATGCCGTTTCACATAAGCATCATTATTCATGACAACACATAGCAGTAGTTAGGTGGCTCCATTGCAAGATTGTTCCTCTTCATACATTGAAATCAACTCTCCGAAAGTTTCTACATATGCAATTTGGTTGTTATTACCGAATGGATCAAGTTTAAATTCTTGTTTCATAGCAACAATCAAGGTCGCAAAACCAAGGGAATCAAGTTTAGTGTCTGCTAGGATCGTATCCTTACACAATTCAACTGACTTCTCTCCACCTGCATTCTCGATTTCCTGCAGCACAAGCTTGGTCAGGTGTGCTTCAATGTTCATCGTAAATCATCTCACTTTTTATGTTCAATATGGAAGAATACCCTCTAACAGTATATTTGTTTTTTGCTATCACTTCCAACTATATATCAACAAATCCATGCTCAAAAGTTATGTAGACAGGTTCTCTATTGATGAATTTCAAACAACTTTTACAATGATTTTTTCAAAGCTAGACAATCAATTGTTGGCTCTCTTCTTTTTTGATTATAACACACCTCTGCTCACTAAATGTAAAAGAGCATATTTTTTCCTATAAACGGCAGCTGGAAGTACATGCATAGTGTAATCTATTGATTTACTAGGCTATCAGGGAAAATCGCGGTTGCATGATTTTCAGTAACAATATTTTATCCTGATACGCTTGGAGAATCAATAGGTTGCGCAATGTGTTTGCGTATAACTACCGGGTAGTGCTTCAGAATTGATGTAACTTTCATTAATTTGCTATTCTCTGCTGAGTTTAAATCAATAATTATAGTAAAGACTGATGAGATGGCAATTTTGAATGTGATATGTCCAGGCTGTAGTAGGTTAAAAGTTATTAGGCATGGTAAACGCCCAAATGGTGAGCTGAGGTATAGTTGCTGTTCTTCTGACTATATTCGAAACACATTTTTACTGAACTATAGGCTAATTGATCGAACACCATAAGCCAAAGCCATAATCATAGATATGGTAATGAATGGAAGTGGTAAACGAGACACAGCACGAGTCATGAATACCAGCCCAACCATGGTGATTGATGCTTATAAAAAAAAAGAGCCTTTCATAGATTAAGTAAATCTAGCACCGTCTTCTCATTATCAAAAGAGTTGAGTTCGTTATAGTAATATAGTGGACAACAAATCTGAAACACTACCAAATTTTTTAGAGAAATTCACAAAGCTGGTGTTTATTGGAAGCATCCGGTGTATAATCTGTGTGTAGAAAAATTTGGCAATATCTGAAGCATAACCAAGTTTTTTATTATAAAATCTGTGTAGTTTAGTATTTTAGAGTTTTTATATTTGGTCTGAGGAGAAAAGAGTAGAAGATGGCATATACAATTAGGGAGCTAAGAGAGGAGACATATGAATATCATGTAAAATATTTCCCTTATCTTGATGACTACGTACACTTTCCATATACATTTATTAAAGCCAGATTTTTTATGTGGTTTTCTGCTATCGTAATTTTTTTACTACTAAAGACACGTATAACACCTAATGCTGTCACGGTTGTCTACGCTGTTTTAGGAGTTGTTGCTGGTACTCTTTTAGCAATACCTCACCCTATTACTATACAAGTTGGTTTGCTGATATTTACCACCAAAGGGGTGTTTGATTGGTGCGATGGTCACTATGCACGCATTACCGGGCAGTTAACACTAAGAGGTCATGTTTTAGATAGTTTTGGGGCACACCTTGGCTCATTAGGGTTTCAAATCGGCCTCGGTTTTTATGTTGCATGGCATAATGCACAATATACTATACCTATTCTATCATTGGTTACTCTCATACCATTTTTCTATACTGCACGTCTTACTTTTTATGCTGATGCAACAATTTTTAGAGATGTTCTCAGTGGTCGTTTGGATATTATTCCTACAAAGTCTGAGGCTGAGGCAGACCCCCCAGATACCTTGCGCAAAACCTACAATATTATTGCATCATACCTTGATGACTGGGACCGCACAGTAGATTTAATATGCTTGTTAGTTTTAATTGAATTATACACCTCACTAAACGTCACTTGGATAATATTTTTATTGATGGTTTTAAAACAGGCAGTTATTTGTGCAGGCAGTTTTTATATTGTTTTAAAGGGTGACTGGGTAGAAAAAAAAGTAAAAGGTGTGGCGGGTCGTGACATAGAAAATTAAAATACAGAAGCAGTTAATAATAATAGTAAGATCCTCTTTTCATATTCTTGGTATAAGCTTGAGCCTAACATTCTGATACAGGCACTCTTTTGTGGACACCAAATATTAGGGAGAATAGAACCACCCTTATAAGAGAGGTGTCAATATTAATAAACTACGATCAAAACAGCTTACTTCACCGTATTAGTTGAGAGGCTCACGTACATTATTGTGAGAGCGTATGGTTTTAAGGCTATGGTTAATAAAAACGACGGCCTAATTTCTATAGTGAAAATTAAAAAAAGCAATAGAAAGGCAATGCGGCTATCTGGGTTAAATTCTCCAGAGTTAGTTATGAAGAGTTTCAAAGGTTATCCAGCAAAGTGGCAAAAGGTATTAAAAAATACAAAGTGTAAAGATCTGTATGCGTCAGAGTCAACTTCTACACCAGTACCTACAATTTTATAATTTGGCAAGATCTACATCATAACGTTTTATATTTTTAATCTCTTCGTTTCTCATTGCAGTTTCTACTGCAAGCACTAATATCCAAACAAGTATTGGTTTAGGTTTTTCTTGGCAAGCCTCAAGAAGTTTTTACTCTTCTCCCTCCTCCAGCCTTCTATCTATCGCCTTACTGGGGGATTGGTTTTCTAACAGACTTAACCGTGTTATACGTTAAACCCAAATGCCAATCCATCATTGCTGTAGTAAATTGGTAGGGCAATAAACGCCAACTCAATCCCAACTGTAGTATTTACAACAGTCTTTAAACGACAGTCTTTATATGCTGCCACCTTGTCTGGGGTTAATGCTGCATAAAGAATTGACCTATATTAGGTATAATGCTTTTTGCACTACCACGTTCTGACTTTTGAGTGGATTTTTTTGCTTTAGTAGGTGTTACTTCAGCCAGATACTTAATGAGAGCATCTTCAACTGTCATTTGCTAGGATGATGTTCTATCTATAAAAATACCTCTATCTATCTCATCTTAAATACGACGAGCAAATCTCTCAGTATCAGTTTTACGTCTGAAATTTCTTGTAATTGGAAAGACACCCTTCTTGCGGATCTGCGCTTGATAAGTTCCTTGTCTAGTTTTCTTAATAGAGGTCATGACAAAATAGTAAGTTATAAATATAAAATCATGAGAGGCAAAGCAAATCGAGAGTGTAGCATGAGTGTGGTGCGGAGGTATTAAATGCAAAAAAAAGGGACTCAAGATTTCTCCTAAGTTCCTGATATAATGGCTCCCTGGCTCGGACTCGAACCAAGGAAAAGGTGATTAACAGTTCAGTGATATTCTAAATATACACGAATCAAGAAACTGCATCATAAATCATAACAAACTGAAAATAGGTTGCTTTTTAAAGCTGTAAAAATTCAAGGAAATGTCAGAAAATCAGACAAAATGGTAAAAAATCCTTGGAACTGTACCTGTGGTGTTACCTGTATATTAAGTTGGTTCTTCTGGGAGTTTTCGTAAAAAGTTTTCAATTTTTATATAAATTTTATCAAGATAATATAAATTTTCATTATCAGCTTGTTTTGACAAAATTTTGCAAGTTCTTTGAAATTCTTTTATGTCAATAATGTCACGCTTAGAAAGTTTGGATCTCTTATTTAATAATTTTTCAACATTTTGTTCTAATTCTTTTATTTCATGTAATATAAACATATTTAAACCTTCATTTTCACGTACATATTTACCTCTAAAGCCTTTTCTGAAAATGTCATTTCTCTCTTTTCTATCTGTGGTCACGTAAGGTAATATTTCTCTGTTCAAAGCTATTGAATCCATAGTATTTTTCATATCTTTAATTTCTGATCGTAGAATTTCGAATTCAAGAGACTCTTTTTTATTTCCTTCAATATTTGGAATTGTTGCTGATTCACTTAGAGCCAGTAATTGGATGATTGAGTTTACATTTCCATCTTTGTTATCAGAATCTTTAGTAGACTCAATAGCATTTTTAAGTTGGTTATGAAAAGATTGCACATCACGATATTTCATCTTTTTTGAGTAATCTAAACATCTTAGACCGCTAATATCAAAAATTCGTGGTGTCCCTTCTTCCTGAATGAGAACAACTGGTTTGTCAAATGCTTGCCTAATACCAAGTTCAAACAGAACATTTGGATTTCTTGAGCTTAGATCGCAGATAGCGATTGGTGAGTCTAGTAATTGTTTAAGTATTTTTAATTGTATTAGATTAGTCTCACTATCTTCATCAGCTCTGATTGGGTTGACGTTAGCTAGTTCACAAGCTGGTGAAATTATATCTTCATAAACACAGCGGAAATGGCCTTTATCATACCCCTCTGGATCAGAAATAGGCATGAGTACGAAACAATCATCTTTTTTCTTTTTTGTGGTCATGGCATGTTCCTTTTTGACTTTGATCAAACCGTGGCTTGTGGTGAATATTGTTTGTTAACTATCTAGTTGTTCTTGTATTTTTTATATTCTTTGAATTTATTGCTTTTTTGAATCTCAGCTTGTTTAACAGTATTTTTAATTTCTTCAACTGATGGTTG
>JADGBW010000146.1 GCA_015231305.1 Magnetococcales bacterium
TTGTAATTTTAATATTTACATATGGCATTTTGGCTTTCCTCTTGAATTTATAAAAGGTTTTTATTAACCTTAATTTTTAAATATTTTTATTAACAAATATGCAGTATTTGCTAATAAAATTCCAATTTATACTTGCTTAAACCTATCCCGGATATTTCATGAAGAATAGCCGCTATGCTGCCCCAGAGATTACCAAAACTGCGTTGCAGGATAAATTTTAAGGATCACATACAGTCAGTATGCTCACCTGAAAAATTCAACCTGCGCCTTGCTCTGACAACCCCTGGAACAACCTTTCGGCCACTCTTCATGAACTATCCGGGCTAGAAACATATATGTAAATGTAAAACATTAAGAAACCTAATAAAACAATTTTAGAGGGATAATTGTATCGAGTCTATATTGGAGCTTGTATTTAAAATGTTCTACTGTATGTTTTAAATTATTGCTATAAAAAGTATAAATGTAACTTCTACTCAAAAAGCATATGGAGTACCTTACTTTGCTTATATGCATAAGCTGAGCGTTTTTGATGATAATTTTGGAAGGGTAATAGAGCACTTTTAAAATGCATGAATATTTTTATTTAAGGGAAGAGAACAAACGATGATTGATAAAATAATAGATAACCCAAGAGGATATAACAGGAAACTCTTCTCCCAACCTAGAGTGTTTGCAGGATTCGCAATTATAGGCTTGTTTCTCTCTTATTTTTCTTCGACGGCTTTAGGGAGCGATTCTCAGGAACGCACTGTTTCCCTTAAAGACCAAAAATCAGTATCTGTTACTATATACAACACAAACTTAGCCTTAATAAAAGATCTGCGTAACGTTACCTTCAATGCAGGGGTTAACCGTTTAGCATTGCGGGGAGTAAGTGCCAAAATTCGTCCTCAAACTGCTTTATTAAAACTTGTTAAACCTATGCAGGGCTTTCATGTATTGGAACAAAATTTTGATTTTGACCTTCTATCACCTGCTAAACTTTTAGAAAAATATGTGGGCCGTAATGTTCAGGTAATTACCCAGCACCCAACAACGGGAGTAGAAATACGGGAATCAGCCGTGGTGTTGAGTGCTAACTCAGGTGTGGTATTAAAAATTGGAGACCGTATCGAGACAGGGCATCCAGGCCGATTAGTGTTTGATAATGTACCCAAGACATTAAGAGATAAGCCAACCCTGTCAGTATATCTAAAAAGCCCTAAGTCAACATCTGCCGAGTTAGAGTTAAGCTATCTAACCGGTGGGCTTTCTTGGAAAGCTGATTATGTAGGAAAGTTGGATAATACTGAAAAATTTCTTGACTTAAACGGTTGGGTTACCCTAACCAACCGCAGTGGAACCCCCTTCAAACAGGCCAAATTGCAACTAGTAGCTGGTGATGTCAACCGGGTGACTGCTATAAAAAGAGCCTTACCCAAGAGCTATATGGCCCGCACCTTAGTAATGGAAGATGCTGCACCTAGTATGCAGCAGGAAAAGTTGTTCGATTATCACCTCTACACTCTAAGCCACCCCACAACCATTAGAGACAACCAAAGCAAACAGGTAGCTTTACTGAGTGCAACAGAGATCCCTGTCCATAAGCAGTACAGTCTTGGTGGGCAACAATACTATTACCAGCGAAAACTAGGTGATTTCGAACGCAAGTTAAAGATTGGAGTATTTGTAAGCTTTGAAAACCTAAAAGCCAGCCATTTAGGTATACCATTACCAGCGGGAGTAGTGAGGATTTACAAGGGAGACAGTCAAGGTGGAGCCCAATTTATTGGTGAAGATAGGGTAGATCATACCCCAAAAAATGAGAAGGTTAATTTAAAACTAGGTAATGCTTTCGATTTAACAGCCCACAAAAAACAGACCAAGTTCAATAAAAAGCCAGGTTTCTCTAAACACAACTACACAATAGAATCTAATTATGAAATCACCCTCAAGAATGCAGGGTCTAAGCCTGTTACAATTACGGTTATTGAGCCTATCCCCGGAGATTGGACAATGATTTCTCAAAGTCACCCTCATAAAAAAAGCCAGGCTCATACCGCTACTTGGCAAATACAGGTTCCTGCTGAAGGGAAAACGGTTCTTAGTTATGGGGTGAGGGTTAAAATATAAAGTTATAAAAGGGTCTGTTATTTTTAAAGGCTAGGCAGGTTGGGGTGCTATACTCTTTTAATTTTCTTATAAATATAATTTGCATCAATTGCTAAAATACAGATCACTTGCTGTATTAACTTAGTTGGTAAGGCATGATCATCAATTTTATAATTTACTACTGCCATCAAACTATTATCCTAGGAGTCTGTCGGACTTTCTGTGGAAAAACCTTCCAACAGGTTGACTATATTGATATTAGAAAAAATTTATACTTTCATTAATATGTTTAATAAAACAATTATATCAATAAGTTAATAACATGCTGTTTTTTAAGTCCGACAGCCTCCTAGGATAAGTAAAATAAAAAAAACATTACAGACACTCTTTTTAACTCTCTAGTTCAATTTTTTCATCCCTTGCCCACTCTCTGAAAAGATTAAGGCAGGTCTCCATATCATAATATTCTATAGAATCTTGTATCAATTTTAATTTTTTCATCCGTTTTTCACTACTGACCAAAGGTTCAATTTCTGCGACAACGTCTTCAATAGATGCATCAAATGCAATTAGTTTATCCACAGCTTTTTGAAACATTGGTCTCAGAACATCAGCTTCCACATTATTTTTTTCCTGATTTGGTAAAATTGTGGCAGTTTCCTCTGCTGTCATCATAGCCTCAATGGCTATTACAATTTTTGATAATTCAGTTTCAGTCTCATCTACAAAACTTGCTAAGTCATTTTGGTCTGTTTGTGATTTTGCACATATTTCTATTTTCCCAGCAAGATCAGCCAAACCTTTAGCGCCAATGGTACTTGAGACACTCTTTAAAGTATGTGCTGTTAGTTCTAGAGAGTTAGTATCACCAGATTGCAGTTGTAATTTCATCCTTTGGCATGCGTCTCCCTGGTTGTTGGCAAACTTGCCAAGAACATTGCGGTAAATTAATCTGTTATTTCCTACATATTTTAATCCAGCTTTGTTATCTATCCCATATAAAACAGGAAAATCGATATGTTTTTCTGTAGGCTTAGGATCAGAATTTGACTTGGATTTTTGAGATAATAGTTTAATAGACTCAGGTTTAATCCACTGTACTAAAGTTTCATAAAGGACTTCTGGGTTAATTGGTTTTGAAATATGATCTTGCATGCCTGCATTCAAGCATTTTTCACGATCTCCAGTCATAGCATTTGCAGTCATAGCAATGATGGGCAAGATAGAGTGATCTGAATTTTTTCGAATTTCTCTGGAAGCCTTCAACCCATCCATAACGGGCATTTGTAAATCCATAAGAACTCCATCAAACTTCTTGTCAGCCACAATTTCTACAGACTCTTTTCCATTATTGGCAATGGTCACTTCAACACCAATTTTCTCCAATAGTTCTTGGGCAACCTGCTGATTAATCTCGTTGTCCTCAACTAGAAGTAGATGAACCCCCGCCAACAGCTCTGATGCTTGGTTTTCTGTAATTTTCTCTGTACATTGATGAAGTTCATTAGTTGATTTTCTAAATCGTGCTGTAAAAATGAAATGAGAACCTTCACCAAATTCACTTTTAACCTGAATTTCACCTCCCATTAATTCAACAAGCCGTTTACTGATGATCAACCCCAACCCTGTCCCTCCATATTTTCTGGTGATAGTTGAATCAGCTTGATGGAAGGGTTGAAAGAGCTTGTCTACTTGCTCTTGGTTCATGCCTATACCAGTGTCACTCACAACAAAACGTATCTCAATTTCTTCATTGGACTCTTTCTCAACTCCAACAACTAACGAAACTTCTCCAAGTTCTGTAAACTTTATCGCATTTGAGGTAAGGTTTGTCAGAACTTGTCCCAATCGTAATGAGTCTCCATTTAGAGGCGGAATTGGCTCTGACATATTCACGGAAAATGTAAGCCCTTTTTCTTGGCATTTAACGTCAACAATCGAGTGTAGGTCTTGAAGAACTTTCTCAATTAAAAAATCTTCATGTACTATATCAAGTTTTCCAGCCTCGATTTTGGAAAAATCAAGAATATCATTGATTAGTCTTAGTAGTGATTTAGCTGCTGTTCCAATCTTTTCTTGGTATTTTAGTTGGTCAGGTGGCATTGGTTTACTGAGAGCCAAATGATTTAGTCCAATTATAGCGTTCATAGGAGTGCGTATTTCGTGACTCATATTAGCCAGAAAGTCGCTTTTAGCACGGTTTGCAGCATCTGCATCTGCTCTGGCTTTCAGAAGTTCCTTCTCTTTGTTTTTACGATCAGTAATATCATGAAAAGTACTTAAAACTTCAATAACTTGTTTAGAATTTTCGTCAAAAATTGGTTCTGTGCTTATGGAAATCCATTTGATTCCATAAGGCTCTGGGAAAACAAGAGCACGCACCGCATTATAAACAGGCTTTCCAGTTTGGATTGTAATCATGGAAGGATGTTGGTGACCTAAAACAGGACTTCCATCTTCTAGGGTCATCCGCCAAACTGGGTCTTCAGAAGTTTTCCCTAACATCTGGTCTCTGGTCATAGTAAGAATCTCACATGCTAGATCATTTACATGCAGTATTGGGCCACTCGCATCCTGTATTGTAATTCCAGCATGTACATTGCGGTATATAAGGTCTAGTTTCCTATCGCTATCTCTACCTCGTTTTTCACTTTCAAGAAGTTCTATCGTTTGCCTTTTTACCTCTGCTTCAATTATAGAATGTTGATTTGCAGAGGATTTCATTTTAAGAGTAACTAAAAATGTAAAAATAAGGCCTAAAGCCAGAATCAACCAGGAATCAAAAGATATATTCTCTTTTAGCAAATACTCATCTGTTGGAATAAATTCTATTTTCCAAGTTCTATCAGCAACTGAAATCTCTCTTTCAGCAAATAGAGAAATTGTTTTCTCTCTAGTTTCTTGCTGTCCATATTGCTTTGAAGCAGATGAAGGATATAGTAAATGCACATCATCTAAGTTAGTAATATCATAAAGATGGATATCTATAGGTATTTCACTTACATCTTCTATATTTGGAGATTTAGAAAAATTTTTTATGATTTGGCTTACGCGGAAAACGCCAAGAATAAAACCAATAATTTGTTCTCTTCGTTCCTCAACTGAAGTGGGGTTTCCATGATAAACTGGTAGAAAGACGAGAAACCCTGAATGATTGCCAGGTTCTTGCACCAATGTTATTCGTGGAGTTGCTATCATTTCTCCGCTATCGCGGGATTTTAGAAGAGATTTTACTCGAGTTGGGTTTGAAGAAAGGTCAAACCCTAAAGCCTTGCGGTTATCTTCTATTGGCTCGACAAAGTAAACAGGGTAGTACTCACTTTTCTGACCAGCAATTGACATAACATTGTTTAGTTTTTCTCTTATATTGAAATCAGCTAGGCCGTCAGAGCGAGCATTTTCTTCAAAAATATTCCTTTTAGATAAGGGAACCCGCGGAATCCATTCCAAGGCTTGAATTGCAGGATATTGTTCTAGTGTATCAAGGGTAAATTTTTGAAATGCCTCTCGGTTGATATTAGGAACACTTCGATAAAAACTTCGAATTGCGTTCAGTTCAGATAGGTTTATTACAGAAATTTCATGTTGTAAAGCAGTGGCTTTTTTGTCAGCTATCTCATTAAATTCTGCAACAACCCTGTTGTGTTCGTTTTTGTTAGTGATTTGAAAAGCTGTCCCAGAAATTAATATTCCTGTAAAAGCAGCTAATAGTATGGATGCTGAAAACCAAGAACTTTTAAAAAATTTAGACACTAGAACTGTCCCTCAAATTTGATCTTACTTTCTTATTCTACAATAAATGGGAGAACTCGTAAAAACGCATAGAATATATTGTTTTGCCTTGATTTTCAAAAATATGCTTCGGCTTAACTGATTATAAGAATTTAAATTAGCATAAACTAACACACCCAATAATCAAATTCATCTATTCAATTTGAAATTGTGAATCCGGGAAAGTATAGCAACTTCAGTACGGTGGGAAATAGAATTTCAAACAAATTTTCTTTAATATCATGCTCTTTCACACCTTAAATAGATGGTTTAGAGCAACGGTCTAAAAGATACACTATAGAGTGGTATGGTATACCGCTTTGTTGAGATAAACCAATCTCATATGTGCGGCTGGTACAGATTCCCTCTTTGACCGATTCTGGTAGTTGCTTTGAAAGATGTTTTAAGGCAGTGGCATTGAGTTCTGGGGTAGTAAATCCACGATCCCCGGCAAAACCGCAGCAGGTTATGCCTTCTGGCTCCACCACCTCATTTATACAAGCTTTGGTCAGGGCGCGAAGTTTTTCCTCAAGGCCCATTTTACGAATGTTGCAGGTGATATGTAGAGCAACTGTTTCTGAAACGGGCTGTAATGAGAGTCGGGGTAGTACATGGTCATGGAGAAATTCGGTGACATCAAACACCGGTAGATGGTTATGAAGATTTTGCCTTAGACGATAACTACAAGGGCTGGTGTCGAGAAGAATGGGGAGTTCTCCTTCTTGACTGATTCTTCGTAATGTCTCTTCCAGTTTTCCTGTCATTGTTTCGGCAGTTTTAGGAAGTCCTTTGCTTTCGAATGGCTGCCCGCAGCATAGGTTGTCTAGGTCAGGGGGAAGAATGACATCAAACCCTGCCTTGTCCAACAGAGATATCATTTTTTCTGGCAGGGGTACTTGTTCAAAATCGTTACTGGCCGGACCCATGCTGCGACTGGCACAACTGGGAAAATAGATAACTTTATCTCTGTTTGACGGCTTTGCCAATGGTTCTGGTTTAAAATGTATAGGGCGAGGCAGGGTATTTGGAACCAACGGCAGACGGTTGCCACTGAGATGATGTGCCTTTAGCGATAGGTTCTCCAGATTCTCTCTGCCTATTAATCCCCCTGCCATTTTTGCAGCTCCCAATCCTAGCCTTACAAATTGCAAGGTAGTGCCGAAATGGTTTCCAACCCAATTACCAAACTGTTGTTGAGTTTTATTCAGCTTTTTTCCTCTAAGTAATTTTGTGAGTAGGCCCGTCTCGATATCAACTGGACATGCAGAAGCGCAGAGACCACAGGCGGCGCAGGTTTCTAAACCCTGATAATCATATAGTTCGCGAAGGGCTTGTTCCTGGTTACTGTCTTTGGGTTGTTGAGAACGAGAAAGACGAGTAATTTCACGCCAGCCAGTAATGCGTTGCCGCGGGGTAAGAGTTAAATCTCGGGATGGGCATGTGTGTTCACAAAAACCGCACTCAATGCATTTATCCACTAAAGGGTTGGCAGCAGGCAGAGGCTTTAAATTATGGATGTGGGCTTGTGGATTGTCGTTAAGAATAACGCCGGGATTGAGAAGGGTTTCCGGATCGAAAATATCCTTTATTGTTCTCATTATCTTATAGGCTTCTAAACCCCATTCCAGTTCAACAAACGGAGCCATGTTACGACCTGTACCGTGTTCTGCTTTAAGAGAACCATCATATTTTTCGACTACCATGTGAGCGACATCATCCATAAATTTGCGGTAGCGTTCCACCTCTTCTGGTATTCCAAAATCCGGGGTGAATACAAAATGCAGGTTTCCCTCTAGCGCATGGCCAAATATGATTGCATCTGTATAACCGTGATCAAATAGCATATTTTGCAGGTCGGTGGTGGCATCTGCAAGCTGGGGGACCGGGAAGGCCACATCTTCTATAATAACTGTTGTTCCTGTTTTGCGGATGCTGCCTACAGATGGAAAAAGACCCTTTCGAACCTTCCATAGTTGCTCGCAAGTTTCAGAATCTGTATAAAAGTGAGTCGGTTCCAGGGTGTCTGCATTGGCCAAAAGTTGGGTTAAATGGTGAATGTTATCATCCAAGGTTTCTGCGTTGGCAGCACGGGTCTCTACCAGCAGAGCACTTACGGTTTTTGCCAATTTTTTTAACTCAGACGGCAGTCCCGGTTTATCTTCAACCGAGCGCAGACCAGCCCGGTCTATCAACTCAACAGCTGAGACAGGCTCTTCTTTTAGTATGCTAACTGTTTGACAAGCGGAAATAATGTTAGGAAACAGCAGCAGGGCGGTGGCTTTATGGGGATGTTCTGGGACGGTTTTAAGTGATACTTCTGCAATAAACCCTAGCGTGCCTTCAGAGCCGATTATCAGGTGTTGGAGGATGTCTATGGGATCATTAAAATCTACCAAGGCGTTGAGACTGAAGCCTGTGGTATTTTTTATCTTGAACTTATGACGGATTCTATGTGCCAGGGTTTTATTTTTTTTGGTTTTTTTTGCTAAATCATCCAGCCGTTGTAACAACATACTGTGGGAGGCATAAAACCTCTCCCGGCTGTTGGCATCACTGGTATCTAAAAGAGTGCCATCAACCAGAATCAGCTTCATATTCACAAGAGTTTGGTAACTATTTTGAGCAGTTCCACAGCACATACCGCTGGCGTTGTTTGCAACGATCCCACCCAGCTTTGCAGCATTAATAGAGGCTGGGTCCGGGCCTATTTTACGGCCAAATTGGGCCAATTTTCGGTTGGCATCACCGCCTATCACACCCGGTTGCAGGTGAATTGTTTTTCCGTCCTCGTCAATTTGACAGCCATTCCATCTCCAACCCAGCTCCGCCAATACCGAGTCGCTTATTGCCTGCCCTGATAAGCTGGTTCCCGCAGCTCGAAAAGTGACAGGGGTTTGGTGCTTACGGCAGGCTGTAAGTAAAGCAATAACTTCTCTTTCGTTTTCCACCCTGACAACCAGTTGCGGTATCAACCTGTAGAAACTAGCATCAGTGCCATAAGCTAGGGTTCGTAGGGTGTCTCGGATCAGCCGTTCATTCGGTAGACTTTTTAGTAGATCCTGATACAGCGCATCGTAAGGGGAAGTTGTCACAAAAGCTCTCCATCACAGGGTGCTTAAAAAGACCAGAATGTAGCAGGGACCGTAGGCTAAGCAAATAAGGTTTTGTTTAATTTGGGCGTTTTTTTAGGACCGGATATTAACAACTATTATTCGTCAGCCGGTTCTTTCAATAATCCCAAAATACCGTAGAGCACTGCTGGCAGCCAGCTTAACTGTTGCAAAAAAAGTTAAACAATCAGAAGGTCGGTTAAGTTATAGAACTGTGAATGGTATCACATCCTTAACCAGCCATACAATTTAATGTGTGTGGGTTGTACCCAGAGGCTGGAAAGATATTTTAGCCTATAGGTTAAGTGCCTAATCTATATAGGTCACACAATTTCAGCGTTGTAATAGGGTTGAGTATGTCTAATCGTTTCTATAGCCCTCTGTGTCAACAAAGTTGTCGTCTCAACTGATTTAACTTTTTCCAAAACAGAGGGTGAATAGGATGGCAGATGTAC
>JADGBW010000147.1 GCA_015231305.1 Magnetococcales bacterium
GGCTATGGGAGAGGGAGGCCCTTTTGGGTTTGGAAAATCCAAAGCCAAGATGCTCAACGACGACAAACAAAACAAAGTAACATTTGAAGATGTTGCTGGCATTGAAGAGGCCAAAGAAGAGCTTGAAGAGGTTATTGCTTTTCTTAAAAACCCACAGAAATTTCAACGTCTCGGTGGAAAACTACCAAAAGGTGTGCTTCTAGTTGGCCCTCCCGGTACTGGTAAAACTCTTTTAGCTCGCGCTATTGCTGGCGAAGCTAACGTGCCATTTTTCAACCTTTCAGGTTCTGATTTTGTTGAAATGTTTGTAGGTGTTGGTGCTGCAAGGGTAAGAGATATGTTTGAACAGGGGCGTAAAAATGCTCCTTGTATTATATTTATTGACGAAATCGATGCAGTTGGTCGTCACCGTGGCGCGGGCCTTGGTGGTGGGCATGATGAACGTGAGCAGACACTTAACCAGCTATTAGTTGAGATGGACGGTTTTGAGTCAGCAGAAGGTGTTATCATGATCGCTGCTACCAACCGCCCTGACGTGCTAGACCCGGCACTACTACGTCCTGGTCGTTTTGATAGGCAGGTTGATGTACCTAACCCAGACATAAACGGACGCACTCAGATACTTCTTGTTCATATGAATAAGGTTCCAGTTGACGGCAATGTTGATGTAGAGGTTATTGCTCGTGGTACTCCAGGATTCTCAGGTGCAGATCTAGCAAACTTAGTCAACGAAGCTGCCTTGGGTGCTGCCCGTTATGATAAAAAATTGGTAGAGATGGATGATCTTGAAGCAGCTAAAGACAAGATCATGATGGGTAAGCCTCGCAACTCTGCCATTATTTCTGACAAAGAACGTAAAACAACGGCTTATCATGAAGCTGGCCATGCTATTGTAGCAGCAGTTCTGCCAAATACCGACCCTGTACACAAAGTAACTATTATTCCGCGTGGCAGGGCTTTGGGCCTAACCATGCAGCTACCCACCGAAGACCGCTTTACTTATTCTAAACAGCAGTTGGAAAATAATATTGCTGTTTTAATGGGTGGTCGTATAGCTGAAGAAATATGCTTAGACCAAATGACAACAGGTGCCAGCAACGATATTAAACGAGCTACTGATCTTGCCCGTAAAATGGTCTGTGATTTTGGCATGACTAAAGCCCTGGGACCTTTGGCTTATGGCGAAAATGAAGAAGAAATTTTCTTAGGCCGAGAGATAACCCAACATAAGAGTGTCTCTGATGATACTTCAAGAGCCATTGATGCTGAAATTCGCTCTATAGTTGAAGCCAACGATAAACGAGCAAGAGATATTTTAACGGAAAAAAGCCAAGTATTGGAAAACATGGCTAAAGCTCTTCTAGACCGTGAAACTATTGATGGTGATGAGGTCATAAAGTTAGTAGATGGACTACCTTTAGAAGAGGCTCTTAAACCTAAGGCAGAACCCAAAGCTAAACCGAAAAAAAAGGTTAATGGTACGGGAGCAGAAATAACACCAGACCAGCCAGAAGAGCCAGGATTTGTTGCTAAAAATGATGAAGATAACAAAGATGGTGAAAGCTGATTTGGTAAACGATCTTTTTACCCTGATATTTCATAATTTTATGGTTTAATTTTCATGACTGTTTGTGCCCTGCTAGAGCCTATATTGGGCCTTACAGAACCAATTTGGTTTACTAACTTTAACAAAGGGTTGCATAACAACAAGTCCACATGGAATGTCACTATCGCTAAGTGGCAAAAAGATTGGGGAGAGCTTCCCCAAGGCATGGCTCTGCGAAAGGCTAATAGGGAGACACTCTGTACAGGCCAGCTTTTATATGCAGAGATTATTAACTGGGCAGAAGCACTAAATAGAGCTGGCCATAATCTGCCTGGAGAGGCTCTTTTTAAAAGTTTAAAAGCCCAAACTGCTGAGCTACAGGCTCTACAGTGGGGCAATAAAAACAGATGGTCCTTGGATCTCTCCCAACCCAAAGTTATGGGCATTGTAAATGTCACTAAAGACTCTTTTTCTGGTGATGGTACAACAGTAGAAAAAGCCATAGCTCAAGGTTTACGAATGGCAGAAGAGGGAGCCGATATTTTAGATATTGGTGGTGAGTCAACAAGGCCAGGGGCAGACAAGGTTAGTTTAGAACAAGAGCTTGCCCAAGTTATACCAGTGGTAGAGGCTCTAGCACAAAAGCTTACCATCCCAATTAGTATTGACACTTCCAAAGCAGAAGTGATGACAGCTAGCCTTAAAGCAGGGGCAGCCATAATAAATGATGTAACAGCTTTAAGAGGGCTGGGTAAGGGTGACAGTGCTAACAATAGCCTTAAGCTCTTAGCTGACAGTGACTGTCCCATCATATTAATGCATATGCAAGGTAAGCCAGCAACTATGCAGAAGGCTCCTAGTTATGACAATGTGATGGTGGAAGTATATAGCTTTTTGGCTCAACGTATTGAATTTTGTACAGCTAATGGCATAGCTGAAGAACGTATTATTGTTGATCCTGGCATAGGCTTTGGCAAAACTGTAGAGCACAATCGCACATTAATGACCCAGCAGCGTATTTTAAGAGGGCTGGGAGTGCCGGTTTTGCTGGGTTTATCCCGCAAAAGTATTGTCGGTCATTTGAGTGGGGAGTCCCGCCCTGATCATCGGGATAACAGCAGCAACCTGCTAGCAGCTTTAGGTTATTTTGCCGGGGCTAACATCTTTCGGGTTCATGATGTTAAGGGAGCCTGTGAAGCCTTAAAGGTTGCAAAAGGGTGGTTCAAAGGTATGGAGAGTGCCCCATAACATGAATAAAACCGCAAGCAAAGCACCGTTAAGAAAATTTTTTGGAACTGACGGCATACGTAGCAGGGCCAATGTAAGCCCTATGACTGCTGAACAGGTCTTAAAATTAGGCAGAGCCGCAGGCTATGTGTTTCGTAAAAATGAACGTCGTCACTCTGTTGTAATAGGTAAAGATACTAGGCTATCTGGTTATATGTTTGAGTCTGCTTTAAGAGCTGGCTTTACCTCCATGGGCATCCACTGCTTGCAGTTAGGAACCTTACCAACACCAGCAGTGGCTTACATGACCCGTGCTCTACGCGCTGATGCTGGTGTTGTCATCTCAGCATCACACAACTCTTACCAAGACAACGGCATTAAATTTTTTGACCCCAACGGTATGAAGCTACCTGACGAAATGGAGGCAGAAATCGAAAGGGTTATGTTTGAAGAAGAGATGGACCAATACCCTCCTAAAGATGCTGATATTGGTAGGGCAACTTTAATTGCCGATGCTGGGGGTCGTTACATAGAATTTTGTAAAAATAGTTTTCCTAAAAACCGCCGTTTAACTGGTTTAAGGGTTGTGGTTGACTGTGCCAACGGAGCAGCCTACAAAGTTGCCCCTGCTATATTTTGGGAGCTAGGGGCAGAGGTTATAGCCATTGGTAACAAACCAAACGGTCTTAACATAAATGATGGCTTTGGCTCGCTACATCCTGATGTACTGCGCAATAAAGTTTTAGAAGTAAGAGCAGATATTGGTATAGCTTTAGATGGCGATGCGGACCGCTTATTGATATGCGATGAAAAAGGCAACATTTTAGATGGTGATCATCTTCTGGCTATGAGTGCCATAGCCATGAAACGTAATAAAAGCCTTAAAGGTGGTGGTGTTGTTGCAACGGTGATGTCAAATTTAGGTCTGGAGAGATTTTTAGCAAAAAACAACCTAAATTTAGTCCGTACTCAGGTTGGAGACCGCTATGTGCTTGAACACATGTTAGCCCATGGTTTTAATCTCGGTGGAGAACAATCGGGCCATTTATTGTTTTTAGACCATAACACCACTGGAGATGGCTTAGTTTCTGCCCTCAAAATTTTAGAACTAATGGCAGATAGTGATAAGCCACTCTCTGATTTAGATTCAAAAATGGAGATAGTACCCCAACTTCTAAAAAATGTAACAATTGAGCCTGGCAGCGAACCTTTAACAAACAAAACTGTAATTAAGGCTATAAATAATGCCAATGCAAAATTAAAAAATAGTGGACGTATTTTAGTCAGAAAATCAGGAACAGAACCAAAAGTAAGGGTTATGGCTGAGGGAGACTCCTTGACTGAAATTACCGAAATTGTTAATGATTTATGTAGGATAATAAAAAAAGCTTCTGAGGTTTGAAAAAATGATTTGTATCACACTGCCGGACGGAACTGGCAAAGAGTTTGACTCACCTGTATCACTAGCCCAAATTGCTGGATCAATCGGTCCTGGTCTGGCTAAAGCTGCCTTGGCTGGAATAATTGACGGAGAGTTGGCTGACTTAAGTACGATAATTAAAAAAGATGCCACAGTATCTTTAATTACCAACAAATCACCTGAAGCTATAGATATAATACGCCACTCTACAAGCCACTTAATGGCCCAGGCGGTAAAAAACCTATTTCCTACAGCTCAAGTAACAATTGGTCCTGTAGTTGAAAACGGCTTTTATTACGATTTTGATTATGAGCGGTCTTTTACCATCGATGATTTTGCCGCCATCGAAAAAAAGATGGAAGAGCTGATAAAACAGAACATCACTATAGAACGCAAGGTGATGGAACGTGACGCTGCAATCGCTTTTTTCAAAGATATGGGTGAAGATTACAAAGCAGAAATTATTTCCGATATCCCCGCTGGTGAGAATATCTCCCTATACTCCCAAGGTGATTTTATTGATCTGTGCCGTGGCCCTCACCTGCCGAGCACTGGCCATATAAAAAGCTTTAAACTACTGCGAGTTGCAGGGGCATATTGGCGTGGTGACTCTGACAATAAAATGTTACAGAGAATCTACGGAACTTCTTTTGCAGATAAAAAAGCCCTTAAAGCTTATCTACATATGATGGCAGAGGCAGAAAAAAGGGACCATAGAAAAATTGGTAAGGATCTTGACCTCTTCTCTATTCAAGATGATGCAGGTGGTGGGCTGGTTTTCTGGCATCCCATGGGTGCAAGAATGCGTCAGACAATTGAAGACTACTGGAAAGATTCTCACACCAAAGCTGGCTATGAATTTCTCTACACCCCACATATCGCCAATATAGATCTTTGGAAAACATCGGGCCATCTGGATTTTTATGGAGAATCCATGTTTCAACCACTAAAAGTGGATGAGCAGGAGTATCAAATCCGACCGATGAACTGTCCGTTTCATATTTTGATCTATAAAAACCACCTACACTCACACCGTGATTTTCCAATGCGTTGGGCAGAGTTAGGTACTGTTTATCGTTATGAAATGTCAGGTGCACTACACGGTCTGTTTCGTGTAAGGGGTTTTACCCAAGACGATGCTCATGTTTTTTGCCGAGAAGATCAAATAGAGTCAGAAATACGTAATATTTTAGAACTAACTCTTGATACACTGGAAACATTTGGTTTTAGTGAGTTTGATATTTTTCTCTCAACAAAACCAAAAAAGTCGGTAGGATCAGACGAAATATGGGATAAGGCAACTAACGCTTTAGCAAGTGCTATCAAGCATCGCGGGCTAGATTATGTCGAAGATGTGGGTGGCGGAGCTTTCTACGGACCAAAGATAGATGTAAAGATTACCGATACCATTGGACGTAAATGGCAGTGCTCTACTATACAATTAGACTTCAATCTTCCTGAACGTTTTGATATAACCTATGTAGGGGAAGATGGAGGCAAACATCAGCCCATTATGATACACCGAGCGTTACTTGGCTCTTTGGAACGTTTTTTTGGTATTCTTATTGAACATTACGCTGGACGTTTTCCAACTTGGCTGGCTCCAGTGCAAGCGGTAGTTTTAACTATTACCGAATCACACTCTGATTGGGCAATTGAGGTTCGTGATAGACTAAGAGCAGCAGGAATTAGGGCAGATGCCGATATTAGAAATGAAAAAATTGGCTATAAAATTCGCGCTCACACCATGAAAAAAATACCATGGTTACTCATTGTTGGAGAACAAGAACAAGAAGCAAAAGCGGTTAGTCCAAGAGATAAAAAAGGAAAAAACCTTGGCATAACCCCCCTAGACGATGTAATAACAAGTTTGTCTAATGATATTGCAAGCCGAAAATAAAAAAATACCATATTTTTAAGTTTGTGTTATAAACATCTGCTTGGTATTAAATTAACCAGGCCAATTTGAGGAGTAGAACTCATCGCCAGACCACCAATAAAAGAAAAGGCTCCACAACAGAGCCAAGATAGTACACGCATTAATGAGATGATCCGTGTGCCTGAAGTGCGTTTAATCGACGAGAATGGTCAACAGGTTGGAGTCGTTGAAAGGTATAAGGCTCTAAGCCGTTCTATGGAGGTGGGACTTGATCTGGTTGAAGTCTCCCCTGCTGCTAAACCTCCCGTCTGTAAGATTATGGACTATACAAAGTTCAAATATCAGCAGTCGGTGCGAGAACGCCAAGCCCGGAAAAAGCAGACACGGGTTGAAATCAAGGAGATTAAGTTCCGACCTGGAACTGATACCCATGATTATGAGGTAAAACTGCGCAATATGCGTAAGTTTTTGGCTGCGGGCAATAAAGTTAAATGTACTTTGCGTTTTAGAGGTCGCGAGATGGCCCATCAAAGTATCGGCTTGCAGCTTTTAAAACGGGTTGAGAAAGATCTCAATGAAATTTCCAAGGTTGAGCAGTACCCAAAAATGATGGGGCGGCAGATGACCATGGTAGTAGCACCAAACCTTACAGCAAAAGAGAAAAAATCAACTGTATAACAAATAGTTGATATATTTTTTTATATATGGTGCTTGCGATACTATCGCAAGCGTATCTATTAACATCTAACAAAGAGTGGAAGTTTAATGCCTAAGATCAAAACCCACAAAGGAGCCGCAAAACGGTTCAAGGCAACGGGGTCTGGAAAGATTACTAGAACCAATGCCTTCAAACAGCACATACTTACCAAAAAAACTACCAAGCGCAAGCGTAACATGCGTGGTACAAATTTAGTATGTGATGCTGATGTAGCAGCAGTTCGCAAGATGTTACCAGGATTATAGACAAAAATGTGTGGATGACCTGACACCGAGGATAGTCCCGCAAGTGAGTAACCATAGCATGTAGCTACGGTTATTAAGTTATTAAGTTTTTTAGGAGTAACGGCAATGCCGAGAATTAAACGGGGTGTAGTAGCGCACGCACGTCACAAAAAAATATTAAAACGGGCAAAAGGATATCAAGGACGCAACTCTACTTGTTTCCGTATCGCAACTGAGAAGGTAGAAAAAGGTCTGCAATATGCCTACCGGGACCGTAAAAATCGCAAACGCGAATTTCGTCGTCTCTGGATCACCCGTATTAACGCAGCAGCTCGCTTATGCGGACTATCATATAGTCGCTTCATGAACGGCCTTTTAAAAGCTGATATTGAAGTAGACCGTAAAGTACTAGCAGAGCTTGCAGTATCTCATCCAGAAGATTTTGCAAAATTGGCAGCTAGTGCAAAAGCGGCTTTGTAAGATATAGCTAAAAATATTATTAAAGCTGGGCCTGGGGAGATTGCTCCCCGGGCCTTTTGCCTTTTTTAGTTGCTGAATTAAATATATATATTAGTAATTTAAAATATAAACTGCCCACAATAGACAAATCATAAAATTTCAACATAATCATGAAATAATGTGATAACACCGAATTTACTGTTTACCACCTAATTAGTAATATTCGCTGATCAAGTAGTTTTTCTTTGAAATTATTATAATATCATTGTGTTTAACGTAGTAGCGAGCTTGTTACTACAAAATATGAACACAACCTTTAGACCCAATTCCGTTAAGTAGACCAAATACCATGCGTGAGCAATTAGAAGCACTAAAAGTTGAGTCCCTTACCAAATTATCCGCTGCCAGCTCTGTTGAAGAGTTAGAGGCAGTCAGAGTGCAAACCTTGGGTAAAAAGGGTGATCTAACCAAAATACTTAGAGGTCTTGGTAAAGTAGACCCTAAGGAGCGACCTAAACTTGGGGTGCTGGCAAATGAGATAAAGGTTGAATTTAATCAAGCCTTGGAAGCACAACAAAGCGTGCTTAAAAAAAGTGCTATGGAGGCTCGCCTAAAAGAAGAGCAAATCGATATCACACTTCCGGGTCGCTCACCAGCTATAGGCTCTATTCACCCTATTAGCAGAGCATTAGATGAGTTAACCACAATTTTTACCCATATGGGCTTTCCACCAGCTACAGGGCCAGAAGTTGAAAACGACTGGTACAACTTTGGCGCACTAAATATACCTGCGGATCATCCGGCAAGGGAGATGCACGATACATTTTATCTACCCCCAGCCCACGATGGTGGTAAAAGGGTTTTACGTACCCACACTTCATCGGTGCAGGTACATTTTATGGAAAACCGCCAACCACCAATTCGTATGATTGCCCCAGGCAAAGTATTTCGTTGCGACTCTGATATAACCCACACTCCTATGTTTCATCAAATAGAAGGAGTATTGGTTGATGAAGGGGTTAATTTTGGTCAGTTAAAAGGTTTGATTGAAACCTTTTTACACCGCTTTTTTGAACGTGAGCTACCTGTTAGGTTTCGCCCTTCATTTTTTCCTTTCACAGAGCCATCAGCAGAAGCAGATATGGGATGCATATTTTGCGATGCTAAGGGTTGCAGAATTTGTAAAAATACCGGCTGGATAGAAATTTTAGGTTGCGGCATGATTCACCCAAATGTACTAAAAAATGTTGATATAGATACTGAAAAATATTCTGGATTTGCTTTTGGTATGGGGGTAGAGCGTCTGGCTATGCTTAAATATGGCATAAACGATTTACGAACCTTTTTTGAAAATGATCTACGTTTTTTACAACGTCATGCAACAGTAGGGGGAGAATAAAATGAAATTTACCCTAAAGTGGCTTAATGATCATATAGACACAGATTTAAAACCAGAAATTATCAGCGAAAAACTTACCATGGCTGGCCTGGAAGTAGACGGCATTACAGACTTAGCTGCCGGGTTAGAAAAGGTAGAGGTGGGAGAACTTATTAGTGTTGAGCAACACCCAAATGCTGACCGCCTTACCTGTTGCAAGGTACAAGTCGGACAAGAGACATTATCTATAGTATGTGGGGCAAAAAATCATAAAACAGCCGATAAAGTTGCAGTTGCCAGAATTGGGGCAATACTTCCCAATGGCCTCAAGATAAAAAAAGGCAAAATTCGTGGAGAGCTATCCCAAGGTATGCTCTGCTCTGTTGCTGAGTTAGGCATGGCTGATTCTGCCGAAGGTATTTTAATTTTACCCCAAGAAGCCAAATCCGGCACTCCAATTGCTGACATACTTGGTTGTAGCGGTACACAGCTTGAGCTGGACTTAACCCCCAACCGTGGTGATTGTCTCGGTATTCGTGG
>JADGBW010000034.1:0-2578 GCA_015231305.1 Magnetococcales bacterium
AGTTTGGGCATGCAGAGTAGTTACAGTGCCAAAACAGGCTGCCAAACAGAGAATAGATAGGATTTTTGATGATTGCATCATGGCTTTTTAACCCAATTTAAAAAATGTGTACAAATAATTGACATCTTGCATCATGGTAAACTCATCAATTTGTTCATGTTTCATTAAATATGATGTCACATAATGACTGTGTTGAAGTACTGAGTCGCAATAAGTGGACCAATAATTGTAAGTCAGAAAAAAATAACAATGTTACTAACTGCTTGCTAAGTGAGAATGGTTATTATTTAATTGTTTTTTTAAAGCAAAATGGTGGGATATTATTTGTTCTGATGTGTTATAAATGTTATAAGCTGTGTTAGTTATGTGGGGGTAGTTCGGGGAAAAGTGCCTAATACCCAGGAAATTTCATAAATTACGGAGAGGCTGCAATGCTCGATGTGTTTAATTTGGTCAACCATCCATTGGTTCCGTGGGTGTCAGTAGGCTTAATTTTGTTATGGGGGTTGGTATCTTGGATCTCATTCAAGGCTAGGTTAAGTTCTGTATATCGAATTCTTGATGATACGGTTGAGAACATAGACGCCCACCTGAATACACCTGACTTTGCCAACTCTTTTCAAAAACTAGATAGCGAGCTATCAGCAACTGAAGGAATTAAGGTTCCTTGGGAAGCGTTTCGCAAAACCTTTATACAAACTGACGGTGATACCCTTCAGTCTAGTAAGGCTCCTGCAACTTTTTTTACATTTGAGGCACTTGTTCTGCCTCGTGTTGATTTTCGTTATTATCAAACGGTCCCTGGTTATTTAATAGGTGGGGGAATCGTCTTGACCATGGTGGTATTTGCTGTTGCCATCTATTTTATCTATTTTGGCCTCTCATCCCCAGATATTAACATTGTAAAAAGCTCTATAAACGGTCTTTTAGTAACGGCTGTTGTAAAGTTTAGCGCATCTATAGCTGGGTTATTTGCTGGAATTCTATTTTCAATAGGGGAGAAAGTTAACCACAAACGTTTAGAGAGCAAAATAGCCCATTTATGTAGGTTGTTTTCAGAGCGTATTGAGCTAGTAAGTGATGAGCAACAGCTACTTAACAAGTTAGATAAAATTGGTGCCGAAGAAGATAATACTGCCACTACCCTGCGTAGTTTGGTTGCAGACTCCGAATTATCTCAACAGTCTACTGCCAAAATTCAACAAATTGTAGCCTCTTTAGATAACAAGGTAGAAGCTTTAAGCCAGAAATCTTTAGAACCAGACTTTGACTCCGTTAAAGAGGTAGTTACCAAGCAGGGAGCAGACAATGAACTTATGCAAAAAGAGTTGCTAACAGAGGTAACCCAACTTTTAAGCAACAAAGACCTTTTTTCTAGCATAGTTGATGAAGTGAAAATTGAAATTGAAAAACTGGTTGAATCTGGTAAAAGTCAGATGCTAGAGAAGGATAGTGGACTAAAATCTGAACATCTTGAGGTTATATTATCTGCTCTGCGTCAAGAGGCAGACCGTCTTGAAATTAAGCTAAGTGATATAAGCGAGCAGGTTTCTGTTAGCATTGAGGAAGATTCCGAGCAACAAGATACTACAAAACTTGCTATGGAGCAGTCACAGTTAGAAGAGATGAATATCCGCCATTTAGATGCATTGCAAGAGACAGTCCGTCTTGAAATGGCTAAAATCACCGAAAGCTTGGCAGCTACCAATAAAGTTGAGTCCCTTCCTGCCCCTGTTGTTTCAGAGGTTGTACCAACTTATGAGCCATTTGATACAGATAAATTTGTACAACCATTACAAGAGGCTCTTAGTGCAGCGACTAAAGAAATTGTAGTACAACCGTTGCGAGATGCTGTTAGCGAAGCGACTAAAGATATTGTTCAGCCACTTAAAGATGCAATTAATGAAGTAACACAAGATAAAATTGTGCTCCCGTTGCAACTGGCGATAAACGATGCAACCCAAGACATCAAAGGTTCTCTTTCTTTTGACCCAATAATAAATACAATTAAGAGTGAAAACTCCATACTTACCAGTTCTCAACTAGAAGTATTAGATACAATTAACCAAGAATCAAATTCTCTTGTAAGTCATATAGATAAAGCTGTTATCGATATTTTGCAGGAGTTACCAGAAATTATAAAGGTGGATGTTGATACAAAGCCTCTACAACTTGAGGAGCCTTTACAAATAAATGATGATATTAAAATAGATGATGTACCAGTTGTAGAGCCTAAAGTTGGGATTGATGAAGAGTTGATAAAATCTGTAGTTCTTGCCGTAAAAGCTCAAGAAGAGGAGCTTTTACAACAAGATGTTGACCTGCAAGAGGATGATAAATTATTAGAAGATGAGAGTATTGAAATTGACTCTCAAATAAATCAGCAGGTAATTGAGCAGGAGGTTCCACTTGAATTACCTCAAAGTTCTGTTGGTATATCTTCTGATGAAGTATCATCAATAATTGCTGCGGTTGAGGCAATTGCCGAGCCTGTTATGCCACAGGTCTCCACCACTAAGCCACTTTTGGCTGATACCGTAGAGGAACCAGCCCCGGTTGTTGCTCCCAAAGTTGTTCC
>JADGBW010000034.1:2678-26678 GCA_015231305.1 Magnetococcales bacterium
AGAACCAGCCCCGGTTGTTGCTCCCAAAGTTGTTCCAGAACCAGCCCCGGTTGTTGCTCCCAAAGTTGTTCCAGAACCAGCCCCGGTTGTTAAAGAGCAATCTTTAGCACAACCAGAAGTTACTGCATCAGCTTTAGCCACTACAGATAACACTGATAAGCAAAAGGTGGAAACCAAGCCTAAGCTAAGTTTAGATGAACCGCAAAAGGGTGAAGATAATTCTATGCAACGATTTTCTAACAAAGCTCGTTATAGAGAGTTAGATCAATACTCTCCATTATCACTGTTACAAGACCCTCCATCTATTATCGATGATTCTCCCGCAAAAAGTGTTGAAAAACTGCCAAAACTTCTGGCTGACGATCAGCTAGACAAAATTGCAGATTTATTAGAAGACGGCTTAGCAGAGGAAGCTACAACAGAAACTGCTATACTAGCTTCTAATACACCTGAATTAATAAAACCAAAAGCACCGGTAATTAAGCCACCACAGGATAAAAACCAGAAAGAAGATGTTAAAGACAGAGCAAATAGCTCGTTTAAAGATGAGCAAAAGCCTAAAAAAATTGGTGTTGAGATGGTTGGTGTCAACTTAGATACCTTTGCTGGGAAGAATAGAGAGCGGTACTTTTTTGGTCTTTTGAGCAACATTGCTAGCCAGCTTAGTTTAAAGGCGCATATAAAAACTAGGGACTTAGAGAGTACTCTAAATGATCTTGTTCGTCATGTGCGTGAAGGAGGGGCTATTTCTGACCCTAATGGTGTAGCTGGTCTTCTTAAACTTGGTGAGCAGATTGAAAAACTTGACCTTTCGGTTATTCAGAGTGACATAGTCGAAAGCCTTGATGAGGCGTTTATGGGGCTAGCAAACTTCTTAAGAGGCTATATAAAAGATATTAGCAAACTAGACCCTGTTGACTCTCCTTTGCGGGCAGATGTACCAGTACCATCAGCCTCTAACAGCCGAGCAAGTTCAGATATTTCTGCTACTGAGCTAGAAAATTTAATGAGCTCTTTTGTTAAGCATCAGCAAATTGGGCGTAAATCTACAAACAATCTGTCTGTACCTTTGGTGGCTTCTTCCCAAGGCTCTGATGTAAGTCAGGTAGCTTTAAATTTAGAAAAATTGCTAAACGCTAGGGAACAACAGCTAGCAAAACAAAAGAGAGCTAAACCAGTTGCCGTTGTTGATGTTGACAATAGTACTAAGAAACAGCTTAAGACTACCGCAGATAAAGAGAAAACTAAATTAGAGCAGGTTGTTAATGATACTGCACCTGATATGGTAAAATTAATGGCAGAGTTTAATTTAACTAAGCAGAAGGAACCAATTACTAAGCCAGAAAAAAGTGTTGAACAAAATACCATAAAACAAAATGACTCTGCTGTAGATATGGATAAGCTATTAAAAACTTTTGAAAAAGAAGAAGTAGAGGAAGATATAGAGCATAGTGATAGAAAACATTTAAAAGGCTCTGGGTTTAATATCTAGACCGTATATATGATGAAATCATTTGATAACACTATACCATTTGTATTATTAGAGTTGGTCGTGGGGGCTGTATTTCTCCTGGCTATTATTGTTGCTGTGCCTCTGTTGCAAGACAGGGTAGATACAATGTCTGCTATAAGCGTAACAGCTACAACAGGAGCAGACAGTGCTAAATACAATGCTATAAAAGAAGAAAGCAGGGCTGCTTTATTGACCTTAAATGCTTTGTCTAAGAGGGTTGATAGCCTGCTTAACACAAACAAAGTAGAAGATGCGCTAGCTAATCAGCAAAAAATAAACAAGAAATTTCAAGTTGAATTTAATGAAGCTCTAAACCAACGCATACAGCCAATATTAACAAGGTTTGATGAGTTGGATAGAGAGATAGAGTCCTATTTTTCAGCAATTGAGGCTGCAAGGGTTGCAAAATTATCGAGAAAAGATGCTAAAAACGAACTTGCTTTAGATGACAATGATGAAAAATTGCTACCTATGTTTATGGAGCTAAATAAAAAAACAGACTATCTGTTATCTGAGCATGAAAACAATATTTTGCCAACTCTTATACGGTTAAATGATAATTTAGATCTATTGATGCAAGAGAGTGGAAAGCCTATCCACGTTGTTAAAAAACTACAAAAAACAACGGTTGTACCTTTGTTAAAAAAAGGTGCTACTATCAAGGTTTTACGCTCTATTCAAGCTACATTAAAAGAGTTTAACATTGAGACCCACATAGGCCCAGGTGGTGGTAGTCTGTTGTTATCTAACTTTTTTGATTTTAATCGTTTTGCAACTACTCTAAATGATGACCAAGTTGCAGGTTTATATCGCTTGGCTGATGCTCTGGCCAAAATTTTACCATGTTATGCTAAACCAGCCCCGGGAGAGGTTTTAGAGAAGTGTTCAACAAAACCAAGTAAAATTGGTTTAGATGCGTTGATGGTTCAGAGCTTTTCACTTGGTGGAAATGTGGGTACATTGCGTATTAACTATAACTCAAATCTGGCAAATACTCGATCAATATATATTTTAAAAACCTTATTGACTGCCCGCCCTGATTTGTTGAAATATTTCAATGCTAAAGGTAGCCCGCTTTTTGTTGCAGTAGGAAAATTAGCACTAACCGAAGATGTTAGGTCACGGATGATTGTATTTCAATTTATAATGGAAGAAAATCAAGAAGTAGTAGATCTTGCAAATTAGATTTAGTAGTGGTAGTGTCGCAAGTTGTGTTGATGTAGTAACATAACCTGATTATAACTACGTATATTTTACAGACCTAAGTTTCTAAACGTTAGGTGAAAGCTGAGGGAAAAATGGCGGATAAAAGACCTTTTCAGAGTTATGGTACTGACCCAAAAGAAAACAATAACGATTCCGAAGAAATAAGTATTAATTCTGAAATAGAAAAATTTAAAGGAATTAAGGCTTTTAGAAGAGTAACTAACTCTTTAGCTGCGCAGCAGCGAAGAGGGGTTCCCCCTGAAACCAAGCAATCTCAAGATAGCAATAGAGCGGGGCATAATTCTGGTCAGCACACCACAACTACTAGACGTAAAAAAAGCCATGATGGTGAAAGCAACTCGCCTTTTCAACAAAGCAACCCTTTCACTATTAAAAACACCTCTACAGTTATGGTCCCTGATGAGCCAAGCAAAACCCCAGCTAGCAATATGGTTGTTAAACGTCGTGGTGTAGTAGTTCCTCAGGTTGGTCAAGCTATTAAACGTAAGGGTGCGTTGGCTGAGCAATCAGATCTTTTAGCTTCATTTAGCTTTTCTGCAGCTGCAAAGTCTGCTGCTGCCTCAAACCCATTTGCACAAAAAAATGATAGTTTTACTAGTAGCTTGGATGGTAAACATCCTAAGAGTAAAAAATCACTATCTAGGCCAGTTGTATCTTCAAAAGCATCTAACCAATATAAACCAGCTGAAGTAAATACAGCTATGGCGGCTAAAAACCAATACAATGGCGATAATAATTTTTTGGTTCCGGTAGAGTCTTTAGGCTCTGGCATTGCTTCTGCTTTGGGTGATGCTGTTGGTGGGATTGTCAACGCTGGTAAATCTCTAGGTGGTAAGAGTAAAAAGAAGAAAAAGAATAAAAAACCTACGGCAAATACTAACTCTTCAGCAAGCAAACCAATAAAACCTGTTAAATATAGGCTGAGTGCAGGTTCTATAATGTCTGGTACTGTATCTGGTGGGTTTCACAATATTGTATATGGCGCAGGACAAATAGTAAAAGGTGGAACTGGTATAGTAAAAGGGGGAGCTGGTATAGTAGTTGGTTCTCTTGGTTGCTTAGGTGGTGCTATAGTATGTATGTCTGGCACAGTAAAAGAGCCTCTGGTTGCAAACGATAACACAAAATAATTATAACTAAATAATTTGGTGTACAAATGAGAACCATTACACCAATAATTTTTAACCTAGCTAGGATATTTTTTTACCAAGAGATATCCCAAAATAAATAACTGCTAATGACTACAGAGGGCTTGATATGTCAAATACTGCTGAGCAAAACAGGACACTTTTTTTAGGTATTGACCTTGGTACTTCCAGGACCACAGTAATGTCTAACCGTGGGACACAGGAAGTTGTTCGCTCCGTTGTTGGTTACCCCAAAGATATTATTGGGGTAAAACTGCTGGATAAAACTAATATAGTTGGTGATGAAGCGTTGGAGAAACGCTCTTATTTAAATTTACATTTTCCTTTGGAAGATGGAGTTCTAAAAGAGGCAAGTGAAAAAGATACCCAAGCTGCTCGTGAGTTGATACAGCATGTTATTTCTCTTGCTGACCCTCAACCAGGTGATAAAATTTGTGGTATTGTTGGGGTTCCGGCTCGAGCTTCTATATCCAACAAAAATCAATTACTAAGAATCACTGACGAGTTGATGGATTTCTCAATGGTTGTATCAGAACCATTTATGGTGGCATACGGCCTTAATAAATTAACCAACTCCATTATTGTTGATATCGGTGCTGGTACAGTTGATATCTGCGCTATGAAGGGCACAATACCTGGCTCTGAAGAGCAGATAACCCTTATGAAAGCTGGTAATCATGTTGATACATTCCTAGCTACTGCTATCTCAGAGTCATATCCTGGTGTACAGGTTACCCCAGCTTTAGCACAAAAAATTAAAGACCAATACGGTTATGTAGGGCAGCCAAGACAAGATATTGTTGTTAACTTAAGATCCGAAGGCAAGCCACAACCTCATGAGATCACCAAAGAGGTTGGTGCTGCTTGTAGTACTATCCTTGCTGATATCGTCGAGAACATTGAGCAGTTAATCACTGTATTTGATCCTGAAGATCAAGATGAGGCGGTTTCTAACATAATATTGGCTGGTGGCGGTTCACGCATAATCGGCTTAGATGAATACTTAACAGAAAGCTTAGCAGACTACGGTACTATAAACGTTGTTAGGGTATCTGATGCAATCTTCTCAGGTTGTGCTGGCGCGCTTAAGATGGCTACAGAGCTACCAACTGACTATTGGAACCAAGTTGGAGATGTTATCGGCGGATAATCCCAAGTATCTTTAGTTTAAAAAAAAGCCTCACCATTTAACAAATGGTGAGGCTTTTTTTTTAATCTTTTTTCTTATTTAAAAATGATGAGAAGAAACTACTCTTCATTTTTGATGTTACAGATCTAGGAGTTAAAATATTAGGCTCATTGCTTTTTTTCATGCTGCCTGCTTTTTTACCCCCTAAGTGTGGCTCTTCATTTTTTACCGGGCTTTTCTCAGCAGCAACAGGTTGGGGTGGTGGTTTTTTCCAAATTAACTCCTGTTTGGTCAATGGTCTGTCTGGGCTAATTGCTGGAACTACAGATATTGTTTTTGCAGTAGCAGTATCAGGTTTAGTTTTAACAGGAGCAACCCCAGCAGGAACAACTTGAGCTGGCTTGCCAGGAACAAAGGCAGGTTTAGGCTTAGTAGTCTGACTAGGAGTTATTGGAGCCGAACTAGCAAGGATTGGAGCAACAGGAATAGGTTCGGCAGAAACAAAAGCAGGCTTAGTTTTAGCAACTTGAGCAGGCTTAGTTGCTGTAACTTCTACTGGCTTTGCTGAAACAGCTGGAGCAGTCTTTTTAGGGGCAATTTTAGCCACTGTTGAAACAACAGATATAGGTTTAGCAGGCACAAAAGCAGGCTTAGTTTTAGCAACTGGTGTTGGTTCTGCAATCTCTGTAGGTTTTTGTTTGGGTTCTTCAATTTGTGTGGTTTTAACCAAACGTTCATGTCTTGTTGAATCTATATCTTTAGGGGGTTTTATAGGGCTTAACTGATTGACAATTTTTTGCCTAAAATTATTAGGGTCTAATGTGTTGGACAGTGTACCCGAGCTGGTGTTTTGTTGGGTGGGTTTTGATGTAGCTAACTCGTCAACCTGTTTTTGTAGCTCTTTAGCTGTTTTCAAAAAGCCTTTATCTAAATTTGCAACTCTTGGTACATCAGGGTTATACGAAGTCATTATTAAATTACTGCGATCACCAATCTCTCTTAAAAGTGCAATAACCTCAGGTTCTGAAATTGGATGATTATCTTCAATTCTATCTACCAAGCCTTGAATGGATAAAGTGAGATAGTCAGACTGCTCTCCAAATTGATCAATTAAATATTGCTTCATGCTCTTCATTAGCTCAATAAGAGATTTTCCTTCAATGCTTTGAGCTGTAAATGTTTTAACTGGTGTTTGGGCAATATCCCAATGTATCTCTTTAGCTAGTTTAATTGGGGCAGGGGTTTGAGGTATTTTTTTACCAGTTGTACCAACAATATCAGAATAAGTCTCACCTGGTGCTGATAACGCCCACTTTGGTCTTTTTTGGCTAGGGGTAGCAACTGGAGCTGGTTTGCTTTGTTGCTCTACAAGTTTAGCAGTAGCAGCTTGGATATTTTTTTGTTCTTCAAGCTTGGCAGCAGTTGTTTGTAGTTTTTTATCGAGCAGGCTTTCAAGCCTGGAAGTTTCGCTTTTAACCGCACTTGTTACACTGTCCGCTGATCTGGCTTGGATATTTTTTTGTTCTTCAAGCTTGGCAGCAGTTGTTTGTAGGTTTTTGTCGAGCAGGCTTTCAAGCCTGGAAGTCTCGCTTTTAACCGCACTTGTTACGCTGTCAGCTGATCTTGCTTGGATATTTTTTTGTTCTTCAAGCTTGGCAGCAGTTGTATGCAGGTTTTTGTCAAGTAGGTTTTCTAGTCTGGCTGTCTCACTCTTAACTGCATTTCTTACACTATCAAGAGATCTTGCCTGAATATGTTTTTGTTCTTCAAGTTTAGCAGCAGTTGTTTGCAAGTTTTTATCAAGTAGGTTTTCAAGTCTTGATGTTTCGCTTTTAATTGCACTTTTAACAATATCAGCTGATATAGGCTCTGCTATTTCTATTTTAGTTGGGGCAGCTTTAGCATTTATTGCAGCTTCTAAACTACTTGCAATTCTATTTGATTCTGTCCTTATTGTTTCAAGTAACCCTTCTGGGGTTAAATCTTTACGCAGGTTGCTAACAGCCCCTGAAATTGCACTTCTTAAAGTTTCAGTTTGGCTGGATATTCTAGGTGCTATTAGAGATGCAACTGCTTTGGCGGTTTCAGTGGTAGATTGAGATGCAAGTTGAGTTGCAATCCGGTCTCCTTGAGTATTTATTGTGTTTACAATCTCTAATCGGCGTTCGTTGTTCTCTCTGTTGTCTGCCATAGATTGAGCGCGTAATTCGGCAGTTAAGAATTGTGACTCAGCTTGAATAGCAGCGAGTAGGGGTTGTAAATCAATATCTTGTTCTGCGGGTGATTCTTGAGCAATTTTTTCACTTAGCTCATGCACCAAACGATGTGACTCGTTTTGCATTGCAGTTAGTATTGGTTGTAGATTTATATTTTGTCCACTATCACGAACAGCTTGAGCAATAGCTTTATCTATAGCTGTACTTTGGTTTTGAATTAACTTAGCACTTTCGTCTTTTATAGTTTCTAACACTGGATCCAAATTAAGTTTTTCACTTAATTTTTGTACTAACTGGTGGGTTTCATTCTGCATTGCACTGAGCACAGGTTGCATATCAACATTTTGCCCGCTCTCTTTAACAGCTTGAGATATGGCCTTATCTACTAACGCAGATTGATTTTGAATTAACTTAGCACTCTCTTCTTTAACAGAAGCAAGCACTGTCTCAAGAGATGTTTTTTCTTTTAACTCTTGAGCAAGAAGTTTAGATTCTGCCTGCATGGTTGATACGATATTGTTCATATCAACATCTTTGCCACTCTCTTTTACTGCAAGGGCAATTGCTTTTTGGGCTAAAGTAGACTGGCTTTCAACCAACCTTGCGCTCTCTGCTTTAAATGCAGCAAGCAGCGGTTCCATGTTGGTTTTTTCGCTTAAATCTTGGGCTAATTGTCGTGAAGTAGATTCAATTGCAGAAATGATAGGTTGTATATCAATACTATTACTGCTTTTCTCTACTGCTTCGTTTACACTATCTTGTATCAACCTAGATTGTTCTTGGAGCAACCTGGATTGATCTTCACGCAGCTTTAAGCTTTCTTCTTTAACAGTAGCAATAATAGGATCTAAATTTGTGGTTTCATTTAACTCTTGAGCAAGGTTTTGTGAAGATGTCTCAATTGCAGAAATTACAGAGTTAACATCTAAACCAATATTGCTGTTGGTTAAGGCTCTGTTAATTGCCTCTTCCATTAATATAGACTGATTTTCAAGAAGTTTTGCACTCTCTTCTTTAACAGCGGTTAATACTGGTGCAATGTTTGATGTTTCATGCAGCTCTTGCAATAAATGTTGCGACTCATCTCGCATAATAGCAAGTATAGGTTGCAAATCAATATTTTGCTCACTTTCATACACACTCTTGGTAATAGCTTTTTCCATCAATTCAGACTGGCTTTTAACTAACTGTTCGCTCTCTTGTTTAACAGCATTTAAAACTGGTTCCAGGTTTAGTTTGTCAGATAGATCTTGGGTTAGCTGTTGTGAGCTTGTTTGCAGAGTTGTAATAATTGGTTCTAAATTAAAATCTTCACTAGCTTTTTCAGTTATCTTGGCGAGGCTCTCTTCTAATTGCTTAGATTGACTTTTTACTAGTTCGCTAACTTCACTACGCAGAATATCAATTATGCTAGAACTTGCTAACTGGTCTGATATTCTTGTAGAAACTTTTTCTCCCTCTTCTTGGATAACCGATATTAATGGTTTAAAGTCCATCTGCCCATTGGCATAGCGAGAAGCAACTTCGGTCATGGTGTTTTGCAGAGTATTAAATTGATCAGAAGAGATTTTCTCCATGTACTCTTCTAATGATTTTGCAATAGGAGCAATTGTTACTTGCTCTGTTATCTGCTCAATAATATTAGTGCCTTCAATTTGAATAGACTCTATTACCTTCTCCATGGCTTGAGACATGCCACCACCCACCATAAGGTCAGACATAGTTTCACGTATGGTCTGGTTATGTTGTGCGGCTACTATCTCACCTTGGCTTTGCAACATTTCTAAAATTGGCCCAAGTGTTACCTGTTTGGTGAGGCGTTCTATTAGTTGCTCGTTCTCATGTTGTAAAATATCAGTAATCTGTTGAGATAAAGAGTCTGCCTCCACTCTTTGTAAAATTCTATTACCACTATCGCGGATCTCTTCTAAAATAGGTTCTAAAGCTACCTCGTTGCCCATATTGTTTTGCATTGAATCTGCCAACACATTTTGCATAACATTGCTAAGGCTTGCATTTAGGGTTTCAGACTCTTGTTGAATAGCAGATACTATGGGTTCTACATTTACTTCGGCTTTGTCGTGGAAAGATTCGACAAGCTCCACTAAACGGGCCATCTCTATTTTTAAGGTATCAACAATAGAATCAGGGGCAAGGGCTCCACTAGATAGATCTGCCATTGCCGATATAATGGCCTCTTTTACTGCACTACTTTGTGTTTGCAGTAATTTTTCACCTTCAAGTTTTACTGAGTTTACAACTGCTTCTAGATCAGATACTCCAGTTGCTCCCTGAATACCTACATTACCCAGAACTTCGTTTAAGGTTTGGGACTGATGATCCAATATTTGGCTGCCTTGATCGTGCATAGCAGACAAAATTGTTTCTAAAGATAGATTTTCAGAACTTTGACCCTCTTCTAACAGCTCTAATACACGGCTTGTCTCTTCTTTAATTGTTTGAACTACAGAATCAGTAGAGAATAGTTCATCAACACTAGAAACAATGCTGCCCATTGCTTCTCTAACAATTTCACTCTGTTGACCAAGAACCCGCTCACTCTCAGACTTAACAACTTCAACAATAGACTCTATCAATGTATCCAATACTGGTTCATTACCAGTGTGTGGTATAGCTATTTCAGCTAAAACCTCATGCATAACCCGGCTTTGGTTAACTGCAAGTTCTTCTCCTTGAGTTTTAATAGCATCTAACACTGGTGATAGAGATATGCCGTCTTGCTCGCCTTCTTGCTGTCTTGCAAAACTTTCTTGAATAGTCTGTTGCAGGGTATCTGCTAAAATTGATGTTTGGGTCTGTACAGCATCAATTAAAGGCTCCATAGAGTTT
Organism: Magnetococcales bacterium; assembly: GCA_015231305.1. Taxonomy (GTDB): domain Bacteria; phylum Pseudomonadota; class Magnetococcia; order Magnetococcales; family JADFYX01. The sequence continues at coordinate 12,762 of JADGBW010000034.1, forward strand.
AGAGAAGCGGACTCCATTGATGCGTTAGTAAATGCTTCACGCACAACATTTTCTTGCATACTAGATAGTTTAGCTAACTCATCTTTTAGAGCATCAATTACCTGTGTATGGTTCTGACCATCTGAGTCACCAATATTTGCTTGGTCTAACATCTCGCGTATGGCTTCGTGCTGGTTGAGTATTACACGCTCAGCTTCAACTTTTACGGTATCAATAATTGTCTCTAAAATGTGTGCGTTAGGGCCAGTGCCACTATCCATTCTTTGTGATAGGTTTTGTGTCTCTGTTTTTATCTCTGTTATATCGTTAACAACTTCACTTAAAACAGATCGAATAACTGTTTCTTGGCGTTCTAATTGTTGTGTGTTCTCCATTTTCATGGTTGCTAAAAGTGGCTCAATAGATGTGCCACCATCACTACCGCTTACAGCTAGATCATTCAAAGTTTCGTGTAAAACACGTGTTTGGTTTTGGGCTAACTGCTCACTTTGATTACTCAAAGCAGATAAAATAGGCTCTAATGACAAACCACTAAGCTCACTCTTAAGGAGTTCCTTCTGGCTTTGCATTAACTTTTCAGTACCGTTTTGCAAAACATCAACCATTTCATCAAGAGAGAATGAATCGTTTAAGTTGCTAACAAGCTCGCTTAATGCAATGTGCATATCTATGTTTTGCTTGTCGACCAGTTTTTTGTTGTGGTCTTTTATTTCATCAATTGCTTTATCTAATGATATTCCAGATATAGCCTCACGGATTGTTTGGTCTTGTTTTATTAATAACTGAGCAGTTTCAGCTTGCAAAGCATCAATTACATTTTCGTTAGATAAAGAGTCTTCAAGACCTTCAATGTTGTTATTTAAAAACTCTTGACGTTCGGCAAGGCCATCAATGGCTTCTATGATCTTATCTTGTGCTAAAGATTGGTTTAACTCGCTAACAGCACTTGATAGGGCAGAGCGAATTATAGAGTCTTGTTTATCTAGTTGTCTTTCGCTTTCAGCTTTAACAGCAGCTATTAGTGGTTCGATTGACACTTCACCATCACCACCCCTAACAGCAATGTCTCCCAAAGCTTGCTGTAAAGCCAAACTTTGGCTTTTAGCCATATTATCGCTTTGAGTTTTTAGTGCTTCTAAGACTGGTTCAAGAGAGATAGCAGAAACTTTATCTAACAACTCAGCATTGTTGTTTTGTATATCTTCAAGAAGGTTGTTGTTGCTGACAGACTCACCAATTTTTGCAAGATCAACAGTAATAATATCCTGTTTTTTAGCTAAGTTATCAGATTGTGTCTGTATGGCTTCTATTACACTTTGAGTATCAGGGGATAGTGATTCGTTAAGGCCAGCTACTGCACTATCTAGTGCTTTACGAATTATAGACTCTTGTTGTTCAAGTTGACGTTCACTTTCAGACCTTACAGCAGCTAGCAATGGTTCTATAGTAACCTCTCCATCGCCACCTCTTACTGCAATATCACCCAAAGCTTGTTGTAATGCTCTGCTTTGGCTTTTTGCCATATCTTCGCTAAGCAGCTTTATTTCTTTTAAAACTGGTTCAAGAGATATGTTTGCTACTCTGTCTAACAACTCAGAGCTGTGGTTTTGTATCTCTAAAAGTAAATCGTTGTTACTAATAGACTCACCAAGTTTGGCAATATCAACTGTAATGGCATCTTGTTTTTCTACCAGTTGATCTCCTTGGCTTTGGATTGCTTCAACAATTTCTTGGGTTGAGATAGAATTTTTAAGTTTGGTAATCTCTTGGCTTAAATTATCGGTTTGGCTCTGAATGGCAGAAAGCACAGCGTCTGTATCTGGTGTAATAGATTTGCTTAGCCCTGATACTGCTCTGTCCAAAGCAGAACGAATTAAAGAGTCATGCTGTTTAAGTTGTTGTTCTTGGCTTTCTTGTACAGCAGCTAATAGAGGCTCAATAGAAACTTCACCATCGTTACCTTTAACAGCTACATCGCCCAAGGCTTGTTGCAAAGTTTGGCTCTGTTTTTCAGCTATCTCTTCACTTTGGGTTTTAAGAACAGCCAACACTGGATCTATTGAAAGGTTTGATACTTGATCTAGCAACAGTTCATTTTGGGCCTGTAGATCTTCAGGTGACATGGTAGTAGCCAGAGATCTTTTTATACCTGCAATCTCATTGCTTAAGCTTTGGGTTTGAGACTGTATAGCAGCTAGTATGTTATCTGAATCAGGAGCAGTTGAGCTATTGAAACCTACAATACCTGTAATATCATTGCTAAGGCTCTCAATTTGAGACTGTATAGCAGCAAGTTTATTATCTGTATCAGGAGTAATAGAACTGTTTATATCTACAATAGCAGCAATCTCTTTGCGTAGGCTTTGGGTTTGAGACTGCATGGCAGATAATACATTGTCTGAATTAGGGGTAATAGATCTGTTGAATTCCACAACAGTTGCAATTTCATTGCTAAGGCTCTCAATTTGAGACTGTATAGTAGCTAGTATGTTGTCGGTATCAGGAGCAGTTGAACTGTTTATATCGACAATATCTGCAATTTCTTTGCTTAGGCTTTGGGTTTGAGACTGTATGGCAGATATGACATTGTCTGTTTCAGGTGCAATTGACTTGTTTAAGTCGATAATTGCGCTATTAAAAGCTTTGTTAATAATAGCCTCTTGCTGCTCTAACTGTCTCTCGCTTTCGGCTTTAACCGCAGCTAATAGAGGGTCTATAGAAATCTCTCCGTCTTCACTTTTAACAGCAATATCACCTAACACTTGTTGTAATGCTTGGCTTTGGCCTTTAGCTATTTCCTCGCTTTGGGTTTTTATGGCATCTAATATTGGCTCAAGGGAGATGTTAGAGATAGCATCAATAAGTTGAGTATTTTGTGCTTGAATATCTGCAAGAATGGTATCAGCAGATAAGGACTCTCCTAGTTTAATAAAATCGTTGGTTAAAGCATCCTGCTTTTTAGCCATCTGCTCAGTTTGGTGCTGTATTGCTGATAATACAATTTCATTATCAGGTTTGAGAGACTCATTTAATTGGGCAACGGAACTATCTAATGCAGCGCGAATTAAATCACTATGTTGCTCTAATTGTTGCTCATGTTCATCTTTTACAGCAGCCAAAATTGTTTCTATGGATACATCTCCATCACTGCTACCCATCGATGTTTCACCCAGGGCTTGTTGCAATGCTTGGCTTTGCTGTTCTGCCATCTCTTGGCTTTGTATTTTAAGTGCTTCTAATACAGGATCAATAGATATATCAGATATTTTTTCTAGCAACTTAGCAGTTTGGGCCTGCATATCTTCAGAAGATATGGAAGTGGTAAGTGATTTGTGTATTCCTGCGATATCTTGGCTTAGGCTGTTGGTTTGAGATTGTATAGCTGATAGCACATTGTCGCTGTTTGGTGTAAGTGCTTTGGTGAGATCCGCAACTGCTTTATCTAGTGCAGTTCTAATTATTGAATCCTGTTGCGTAAGTTGGCGTTCATTGCCGGCTTTAACCGCTGCTAATAGTGGCTCAACCGTCATTTCACCATCTTCACCACGCACAGCAATATCACCTAAAACTTGTTGCAGTGCTAGGCTCTGGCTTCTTGCCATCTCTTCACTATGAGTTTTTAAGGCTTCTAAAACTGGGTCAAGAGAGATAGCAGATATACCATCAAGTAATTTGGCATTTTGTGATTGCATCTCCGAAAGCAGAGTATCGTTGTCTATAGACTCCCCAAGTTTTGCGATATCAAGGGTGATGGCATCTTGTTTTTCAGTCATCAACTCGCTTTGGTTCTGTATGGCTTCTACAATTTTTGTATCGTTGTCTATAGACTCCCCAAGTTTTGCGATATCAAGGGTGATGGCATCTTGTTTTTCAGCCATCAACTCGCTTTGGCTCTGAATGGCTTCTACAATTTTTGTATCGCTATCTATAGACTCCCCAAGTTTTGCAATATCAAGGGTGATGGCATCTTGTTTTTCAGCTATCAATTCGCTTTGGCTCTGAATTGCTTCTACTATACTATCTTGTTTGATGGAGTCGTTAAGAGCAGCAATTTCCTTACTTAAATTATCTTGCTGTTGGTTCATGTTGTCTGTTTGGGTTTTGATAGCCTCTAAAACGCTATCGTTATCAGGTGCAAGAGTGGTGTTTAGTCCAGCTACAGCACTATCCAAAGCTTTACGTATTATTGTCTCTTGTTTATCTAGTTGTCTTTCACTTTCGGCTTTTACTGCTGCTAATATTGGTTCAACACTTACTTCTCCATCACTACCTCGTACCGCAATATCACCCAAAACCTGTTGCAGGGCTTGGCTTTGGTTTTTGGCCATATCTTCACTTTGGCCTTTTATTGCTTCTAATACTGGTTCTACGGATAATCCAGACATTTTATCCAACAGTTCTGCATTTTGTGACTGCATATTTTCAAGAATTGTGTCGGTATTTAATGAACCCCCAAGTTTTCTTATATCAGCGGTTATCGTGTCTTGTTGCTCCATTAATTTATCTGTCTTGGCTTGTATAGCTTCAAGTATGCCATCAGACTGTAAGGATTTATTTATGCCTGCTATATCCTGACTTAAAGCCACCTGTTGTTTGCTTAAACTATCGGTTTGTTCATGCATAGCAGCAATAACACTATCAGGAGATAGGGACCTGTTTAGTTCAGCAACAGCACCGTCCAAAGCTTTGCGGATAATAGTATCTTGCTGTGTAAGTTGACGCTCACTCTCAGCTTTTACAGCTGCTAAAATAGGCTCTACACTAACTTCTCCGTCTACTCCTTTTACAGAAATATCGCTCAACACTTGTTGTAGAACCTGGCTTTGAGATTTGGCTAGCTCTTGGCTTTGGGTTTGAAGTGCTGTTAAGACTGGCTCTAACGAAATATCAGATAATTTCTCTATTAACTGAGCTGTTTGAGCCTGCATATCAGCCATTAAGTTATCGCTGGTTAGTGACTCCCCAAGTTTGGCAATATCCTGATTGATGTTATCTTGTTTCTTAGCAAGACGATCTGTCTGGTCCTGCATAGCAGCCATGAGAGTGTCTTGGTCAAACCCATTATCATTTTGTTCTAAATTGCTATTTAATTTTGCTAAATCTACACTTATTGTCTCTTGAGTTGCTGCTAGGGTATCTGTCTGGTTCTGGATAGCTGAAAGAATGCTGTCTGGGTCTAGTTTTTTGTTGAGTTTTGCTAAATCGACATTAATAGTGTCTTGAGCTTGGGCCAGTCGCTCTGTTTCGCTTTTAATTGTTGCAATAAGGTTATTGGGGGATAAATTTTTATTAATCTCTAAAACTGCACTTGAGAGGGCGTTGCGAATTATAGAGTCTTGTCTTTGTAGCTGTTTTTCGCTCTCAGATTTAACCGCAGCGAGTAGGGGTTCAATGGTGACCTCACCATCACTACCTTTAACGGCAATATCACCCAATGCTTGTTGCAAAGTTTGGCTTTGGCTTCTTGCAAGTTCTTCACTTTGGGTTTTTAAGGCATGTGCTACTTTTTCTAATAATGGTTGATCCTGCATCAACTCTCTAGTTTTTGACCCTTCTAAAAGTACGGCTTCTAGAAGATTTTCTTGGGTTGTCTCGTTTATTTCATCAGTTTTTTGGGTAAATACAGTTGCTGATTGATCCAATCTTTTAGATGCTTGGATCAACTCGTCGGTAGTTGCGTTAAATTGAGACTGGAACTGATTGGTTAACTCTCCTAAAGTTTTTTGTAGTGCCTGTTTGTTATTCTCTAACAAGCGTGCGCCTTCTTCACGCAGAGCCTCTTCAACCATGCTTAAAGACCGGTTAGCAATTTTTCCTGCATTTTCTTCTAGGTTAGCTGCAGAACGGTCAATACGCTCTGTTGTTTGGCGTAATTTTTCGGTTTCAGCTTCTACTTGTCTATGTAGTTTGGAAGTGGCGTCGTTTAAAACCTCTTTAGATACCTCTTTGTTCTGCTTGCTAAACTGAGTGCCTTCTTTTCTAATAACCGCAATTATCGGCTCTAAAAAGGCTTCACCTTGCAGCAGGTCTATTATTTTATCTGTGTTTTCTTTACTTGAAATATTTTTGTTCTCTAGTGCTAGGGTAGTGTTTTTACCATCGGGAAACAGCTCTTTTATTTGTTGGGTAATTTCAGCAAGACCCTTTTGGATAATCTGCTCTTGGCGGATTACTAACTGATCCATATCTTTTTGCACAGACTGTAAAATCTGTTTTGCTTCTCCTGGCTCAGATGAAGTTGTGGTCATCTCACCAAGAGAATTTCTTAAAGTATCCTCTTGAGCCTTGGCTAACCCAGATATTTCATCTTTAACACTATCGAGTACAGGTATGAGGGTTGTTTGTACGACGTTGGTAAATTTTTCATCAAAATCTATAGCTATTTCTTTTCCAGACTCTTTATCAAATACAGGCTGTTTTTTGCGTTCTTGCCTTACTTCATTGGTTAAGGTATCAACAGCAGCTATAACCTCGCTTACTGTTTTTTTCTTAAGGGAGTCCATGGAGTTGTCAAGATGATCCACAATTTGGTTCATGGAGTTGGTAACGTAGCTGGTATTGTCATGGCTGCCAACCATGGCTGCGTTACCTTCAAGGTCGTTAAAGTCAATACGTTGGGTTAATAAATAAAGGAAAAAGTCTAGCTGTTGGTTCTGCCTAAAAGCTTGGTTACGCTGTCCCCAGGAGAAAAGCATGCCGGTGAATATACCAACCAAGGCTGGAAAAAATTTAAAAGAAATTTCGTTAAGAAAAGATCCTAAGACCTGTTGCGATTGGTTAACATCGCTTGCTGCAATCTCTTTTGAGACAAAAAATAGCCCGGTAATAAGAAATGTAAATGAAATTAATAACCCGGTTCCCACAAGATATCTGGGCATAAATTTATAATAGTGAATTTCAAAATCTTTAAGGATATTATCGAGGTTGAAAAAATTTTCTGGGTTTTTGGTTCCTAGTACTGATTTAGCCCCATCTACAATAATTAGGCTTCTTTTAAAATCAAACCACTCTTTGGCAAGTAGGCGGTTGTTGGTAAGTTGACCATCAACATGTTGAAAATGATCTATAAAAAGTTTTTGGTTGGGGTAAAGGTCTAATACAGCCGCAGCATCATCTAGTTTAGACTGTATGGGGCGGTGATGTTGAAAACGCAAAACAAGCCAACTTACAAACCCCCAAACTAATATCACTTCACCAAACATCCATGAAGACCATGGCTGGTTTAAGAACATTAAAAACTCTTCGATCATAGGTCTGGACTCACTAAAATATCCGGGTTTGTAAATTTTATAAATTTATTTTCAAAACAGTTACTATTATAGATCATGCAAAACATATTCCTAAATAAACTAACTATCACCAGAAATGTTCAAAAACACAACCAAATTTTAATATTAAAAGCTGTTTTGCTAATAATTTAACACAACTCAGGAATAATAAGCCAACTATTGAGTATTTTAACGAAATTTATTTAAAAAGAGCTATCTGTCATTTCTATGACAAAAACACTCTATTTCAGACAAATATTAATCTTATTAATGTAAAGATGAATAATGAATAATATATATAGTCATGCTAGAATGCCTGTAAATTCCAATGTTTCGGTATTTTTTATTAGTACAAGTTAAAAGAGGCATATTGTGTGCTTATAGGAATTATAACTTCCAAGTTTTTGCGTGGAGTATTGTAATGGAAAATGAAATAAATTTGACGGATTTGGTCAACTTTCTCTCTAAAATTTCAGGCTTTAAAGGTCTGTCTAAAAAGGAGATGGAAGAGTTGATTGCTCCTATAATTAGCATAGCAGTGTTTGAGCCGGGACAATATATAATTCAACGTGGCACTGTTGGTCGTTCTGTTTATTTTCTCTATAGTGGTCGCGCAAGAGTAGTTATAAATGAAGACACCCACTTTTTTGTTAGTGAAGGTGAGTTGTTTGGTGAAATGTCGTTAGTAACAAAAGAAAAAAGAAGTGCCGATGTGGTATCAGATACCCAGGCTGTTTGTCTCACTATTGATATTGAGACTTTTCAAACAGTAATGGCAAACCACTGGCAAATAACCAAAGCTGTTGCCAGCCTCATTGGTGATCGAAGAGTAGAACGGCTTGCTACACAAAACTAGTATATAAAAGGCTAAATTGCGTGAGAACTTTATTAAATAGAAGTCAACCCATTCCGCTGATAGAGATATTTTTAAGTTTTGGAATATTATTTCTTATCATCCTAGTCGGCTGGCGTTTGTACAATGAGGTATCACAACCAACGGAACCAATGAGAATTTCTCAGCCACGACCTGAAAGAATGTTACGGCTTCCTATACAAGCCACAATTCCACAGGTTACACCAAAAAGTGATATTCAAATCTCTCCTAAAGAGTATAAGCGTATTATTGAGCTAGAAAGACAAATAGTAACTCTATCGGTTAATCAGGCAAGCAATAAAAAACAGTTGGAACGTTTTATTAACCTAGAACGTGATGTTGCAACTATTATAGCTTCTAAGGATGAGCAAAAAAATAATGTTGATCGTCTAGCTAGTTTAGAGCGAGGGGTTGCCAACCTTGCTGCAAGTCAAAGTGTACAACAGGAAAACAGTGATAGAATAGCCGATTTAGAAAGAGGAGTTGCAACTCTTTCTGCTGTACAGTCAGAGCAAAAGGAGAACACAACTCGTCTTGCAGACCTTGAGAGAGGGGTTGCAACTCTTTCTGCTCAACAAGCCATACATAACCAACGTTCATCACGTTTATTAAGCTTAGAACAAGAGGTAGCAACACTTACAGCCAACAGTAAAATACAAACAAAATATAACAGACAGTTTAGTTCTTCAGGTAGAGATTTAGCACCAGTTAATAGTGCATATAATGTTAATAACTACACAGAGCAGCCTGTTGAACAACCAAGAGTAGCAAGACAAACCCCAAGAACAGTAAGACAAGCCCCAAGAGCAGTTAGACAAACCCAAAGAGCAGTAAGACAAACCCCAAGAGTTATACCATCAAAGCCAATTTATGATCATGATGCAGCATTAGATAGTGACCAGAACATTGTTAAAAGAGGATATTTTATACCAGCAGGATGTTTTATTTATAATGAATATGCAAAAAAATTAGAGCGGCGTATTGCTAGTTGGGGACTACCAGTATACCGGAAAAAAATTATCTCCAAAGAGCACTATTTCAACTGTCTTTTTGTTGGACCAACACTTTCAAGGGCTACAGCAGAACATAACCTTGAAATTTTGCAAGAAGCTTCTGTTTCCAATGCAGTTGCTGTAAAGACATATAAGAGATAGCCACAAATTTTTTAACTAGCTATCAACTAATCGAGATAGTATTTCTTATCCCACCCTTATTAACTAACTATCATATATAGTAAATAGGGTATCCCCTTCACTTACCCTGTATCAATAAGTTTATGGATGCATTAAGAAAATAGGTAAGGAGTCCCCCGACTCCAGAGAATTAGGCCCAAGGTTTGGTAAGGCGAAATCTCTTAAATATTACACCGTCTATCGTCAATTGGCCGTCCTCAGTGAAGCCAAAACGAGTTATGGCTTTCGAATTTTGTCGGCTTGGGGGCAACAAAATAGTTAACGTATTGATGTTCATTTGGTTAAACGCCTGATCTTTGACTTTGTTAAAAACCTTCCACCCCCATCCCCAATAGTTAGGGTGGAGAACTAGCGCAAAATCCGCATCTCCATGCTCGGGTTGCACTCCTCCCCAACCCGCAAACTCGCCATTGATAAGGAAAGCCCATGGGCCAAACCCATACTCGTCCCAAAGTTGCTTTTTTGCTCTCAAAAAGTCTCGACAGCTTTCGATTGTAAATCCTTCGACAAGTAAGGGTAGCTGCTTTCCTACCATCTCATTATTCATGAGATCCATGATTTGCTCTTCATTAACTTCATGTAAATGAACAAATTCAATTTCATCCATTAAATAATCCTATATCGCGAATGAATATAGATAGCATACCCTAAATTATAAAGGTTCTTACTAGTTTGCTAAAACCGCTTTCTTGCTCTGGCGTTATTGTTAAAATAATCATCTCACCTGAAACCCGCACCACCTTACATGGAAACTCTGTTTCATTGTTGTCTGAGTCAAATTTAAATACAGCTTGAGCATCTGCCGGTAAATCAGTTGGTCGCTTTGAGGCTTTAATGCAGAGGCCATTTGTGCTCACATCTGCTATTTCACCATGTATAACCGTGTCTCCAACAGTTGTTGCTAAAGCAATTGTGCTGGTGATACGTACTCTCTCGTTTGTACGTCTGGAGTTCGCTTCAGGGTGGCAAAAATCTTGCTGTTTAGTTTTTCTCTGTTCTGCTTTTTGCTCATCAGATAGTGTCGCCTCTTTTTCTAGGCGGCGATCTGCAAAAAATGGTTTTGAAATCTGCTTAAAAATTGTATTTAATTTTGTGTTTAAAATTTCAGCTCGTCCTTGTAACTTGGCTAATACGGTGGTTTTCTCTTTTGTGTTGCCATCTTGGGCTAATTTATTTGTATCTGTTTGCTCTAAGGAATATGAAATATCTTCAACTTCAAGCCAAGCAGAATCAATAAACTGCCTATTTTGTTTCATCACCTCCAGCCCATGCTGGGGAGGGATGGGAAGCTTTATCATATCCCACTCTTTCAAAGAAATTTTTTCTAGAGTGTCTCTTATGGTTTTACTTAATTCGCTAATTTTTTTTTTGGACGGTGTCTCAGGCAGTTTGTCTACAGCTGTAGGCTTTATATCGTCTGTGGCAAATTGTGGGCTTACTTGAGCAAGAGCAGCGGATAGACCAACACCATCGCGCCTACCTTCCATATAGTCTAGAGAACCTTTTAAAAAATTATGAAGCTTAAAAACTTGGTTATCAAGCTTTCTAAATAACTCAACATTATAGGGTTCTGATAGGGTTGGGTCTTTTAGCAGTTTTGTTACCTTGGTTTTTATTGTCTTTAGCTGCATAGGTATAGAGCGGAAAAACAGGCGGTTGTCATCCATAAAATTAATTTTTTTCTGATCACGCTTGGCATCAGGTGTGTTATGGATCTGTTGCTGTTGGTCGGCTTCTAATATCTGGTTGACAATATCTGCACATTTTTCTACGTGTGTAAGAACCTTGACCGATAGCTTATCAATAAACGTTAGGGTGAAAATAATTGCATTTAACCTTTTATGGGTCTCTTGCATTCTACTTTCAAGACGTTTTATCTCATCAAGCAGGGTTATTTCAACATTATCTCTGTTACAGTGGAAAAAGTTTATGATTGGGTTGGCTTCAGCCTGTTTTATATCAAAATGATCAATAGGTTTGTTATCACTGCCTTGGTCAACTGCATTTTCATCCCATAGTTGCAGCATAAATTTTTCACATGATACAATTTGAACTGTTAAACTGTTTACCCCTAAAGACTCTTCAATTAATTCGCGGTTTTGCAAACGGCTGAGAATTGTATTAATAGGGCTAAGATAATCCCTACGCATTTTGGTTAAAGTAAACACAATTGGATTTTGCTCTTCTACCAATGTCTTTACTAAAGAGTATGTTCGGCTTAAACGAGACTCTACCTCATCTATTACTGTTTCTAAGGCTGCAACTTCCATGTCACGGTTAAGAAAAACTGCACTGGCTTCATCTACTCCTGATGAGTCTAATATATTGGCTAAGGTGTTTTTTTGTAGATGAAAACCGCGAAAAATTGATAGCCCCAATACTTCAGTTAGCACCCCTTTTAGGTTGTTGTATTTTTCTTGTGTTGCAGTTATTTCCATTGCATCATCAAGAGCTTGCATATTAGGTATTTGGTTTAAGACATTCTCCAGTGGGGTAATAATTTCTTCTTGTATAACAGGAAACCTTTTTTTAACAAGCCAATTTTCTAGGTTTGGTGTGAACTGTGATAAATAATTAATTTCAGCACTAGATTGCACCTGAGCTTTAGCTACTGAGTCTAACCAGCTAATGCGAGTCAATGGACTAGAAGGCACTGCATCTGTTAGTGATTTTTGAAAAATATTAAATGTTAATAGTTTAATGCTATCAATAGCAGGTTTAAAAGCTGTGTCAATTAACCCAGTTTTTTGTTTTTTAGTATTGGGAATTGCATTTTCTAATGATTGCTCACGAAACACCAAAGTATCAGTTGGTGAAGATCCTGGAATGTGAGAGTTTAATGCAATAAAAAATTCACTTTCATCTTTTTGGGATGCACTATCAACTGATGTGAATATCAAATCAAAATTATCTCTGCCTGGTACAAAGTCAGGTGTTAAACCTTGAAAAACTTTATCAATTAGTTTAGGTGCAAATTTTTCTCTTTCTTTAATGAGTTTACGTACTACTGTTTGCCTTGCGTTATACTCTCCAACATGTTGCATTCTGGTGTTTACAAACAGATCTTGGAACCAAAAACTAAAGCTTTCCCAATAGTTTCTTGTAGAAGAGTCTTTAACACGTGAGTCCATGTCTTCTAAAAAGTGGTTGTAGCTGTTTCTAAATACCAAGTTTCTTGGGCAGGTAATTTTTGGTAGAAGAGGTTGCACGTCGGGTTTAACAAAAAAAGAGCGGAGGTTTGTTACATATTTTTCTTCCCAAACTACAAACCTGTCCATGTTTTCATTAAGAAAATGTTTGTCTTTACGTCCCCAACGAGCCACCATTGCGCTATATAGTATGGGGTCTGACATATCCATAAATATTGCAATAAAGAGTATTAAAAACAGAATACTGCCACCAATAAAAGACCCGTGTCTCTCTAACAATAGGTCTTTTAGTTCTGCCAAACCTCGGCGTTTAGCTTTGGGTATTTCCCCCTGTTTTAGTTGGTCTATAGCTTCAACTTTCGGAATATCTATTTTGACATTTATTATGTATTCATTGTTAGCAGGTGTGCCAATTTTATCTATGGTTCTGAGGAGTTCTATATAGCTTTGCGCTAGGGTGTTAATTTCTTGGGCGGTAACCCCAAACATATCTTTGTTTACTTCAAGATGCTTAACTACCTTCTGCACACTATCGTTTATATGGTAGGCTTCAAGGTTAAAAAGTGTGGTTAGCTTATCAAGTGAGTAAGAGTCAAGAACCATCTTACTACCCAAATCCATCATTCCCTCATTAACTTGAGCTTGGGTTTGTTCTAAGTGTTTAGAATATTTTTCTTGTATAGCAACTATTTTGTCGGCTAATGAAGTGGATAAATCAAGTTTAGAACGGTTTAATATCCTGTCAATTTTCTGTACAAACCAAGTGTTTTTGTAAGAGTGGGCAACATCATTTTCACCAAGTTTAAACCCACCATGGATAATATAATATTTAGCCCAATAACGGGGGCCTTTACTAGCAATACCACTTGAAGCAGAACCTAACTTTTCATCTTCAGGTACCATTTCAAATTTTTCTATGGCTTGGGCCGATTTTTTTGCCAAAGCAGCCTTTAAGTCTAATAATGAGTCAGGGTTATCAGCATCTAGGTTTTTTGGGTCTCCAATCGCACTCCCTACTTGATGTTCAATTTTTTCCCATTGGTAGGATAGGTCCTGGGTTTTTGACATTAATAATACGATACCATCATAGTTGGTCCAGATAGATATCATGGTTAAAAACATAGATAAAAAGACCCAGCGTGGATAGAGTTTAAATGCACTCCAAAACCCACGAAATACTGCACCGGTCTCTGCCATACCTTGAAAAAGGCGACTTTTGAAGTCTAAAATTACTGAAGATAAAACCAAACCAATAAATAGCGAAAGTACAGTTCTGGCTCCTTCGTTCTCACTTCCAACTAGACCATCGCCAAACATATCTACAAAACCGGGAAGTTGAACTAAATCTACAACTCCTTTGGCTGTTGTAAGAGTAGAACCAACAAAAAGCAGAAGACCAAAACCAATTTTACCTACAGACGCTACTTTGGCTA
>JADGBW010000035.1 GCA_015231305.1 Magnetococcales bacterium
ATTTTCATTTTTTGTGTTGGTCAAGAAACTCTATAAGTTCATCACCATCAAATGGACCGTGAGTTTCCCCTTGTTCCGCCTGCTTTAATCCTGGATATAATTTGGCTAGTAACTCTGGGCTTGGTTGGTCTGGTGCAGTTATAGTCACTTCGACTTCTGTATCAATATCAAAGGCAACACTGCCCTTTCAGCCCAAGGTTTAGGAAGTTCTTTACTTTCGAACTTTAAAAACGGTGGTAGTCATTGGTCTTTACCTCCGTATTATTTATACTATTTAATGATATTGTAGTATATTTTTACTATTAAGTACTTATTATTCATCACCCTACTTAAATTTTTGCAGATATTTACAACAAACCTTCTGCTGCCATACTTAAGTTTTGTCTTCCTGCTACAATCACATGGTCTAACACTTTAATACCTATGGGTATTAAAGCTTGCACCAATACTCTTGTAATATTTATATCAGCTCGAGATGCTTTGAGCTGTCCTGATGGATGGTTGTGGGCGAAAATTACTGACGCTGCTTTGTGGCGTAGTGCAGCTTCTACTACGTGACGGGGGTGAATGTTTGCTTCGTTTACTGTGCCTTTGCTTATTAATGCTGGGAAAAGTAACTGGCAGCTGCTATTTAGGCAGAGAACATAAAAAACCTCTTCGGTGCGTCCTGCCATTAATGGGGTTAAGTATTCGTTGGTTTTTCTTGAGTCATCCAAGGTTGGTTTATGTCGGCTTACACTGTCGGTTAAATAACGTCGGGTTAAGGGGGGGATAAGTGATACAAAAGCAACCGCAGACTCTCCCATTCCAGGAACGGTGGCTAAATCTTTAGGGTCAGCTTCTAATACAGCAGATAATGAACCAAAACGTTTAAGCAAAAGATGGGCTAGCTCGTTGGTATCCCTGCGGGGTACAGCGTGAAAAAGCAATAACTCTAAGACTTGATGGTCTTCAAATTGCTCCAGCCCCTCACGAAAAAAACGTTGGCGAAGACGTTTTCTGTGCCCATGATGGAGCATTGATTTTTCCGACGATTTTTTTCTGGCTGTCATTTTGCCTATTCCCTTGGGGGAAATCGTGTTGTAATCTTATATGAGTTTTTACATAAATTGCTTAAAAGTCAAAGACAAAACATTAGGATGGCTTACAGCCCCCCTACTCCCATGTTTTTTAAAATTAAGGCTTAAAAACAACCACAAAACCTTAGGCCTTGACCAAACCCACTAGGGAGATAGTCTTCCTTTACCTATAATAATAAAAGCTTTTTTATCTTTTGCAATTTATAAATGGAACATATATAACACTCAAGCTAACCCTTATAATACACGAAAATTCGGTTAGCCCTTGTGATAAAAATTCCATAAGGTTTTAATACAGTATGAACGATATACCAGTTGATGATCAGGAACCACCCCTACAGGAACCACCAGACCGGGAACAACCCGAGATGGAAGAGTATCCTAATATCGATGACTACCCAGATTATGGGGAAGAACAGACCCCTACTCCTCCTGCTTTCTCTAAGTCTCGTGGTAAAAATAAAAACCCTATAACTCGCCGTTCTGCATGGTCTAACGAAGCAGAACAGTCAATTTTAGGTGCTATTTTGTTAGATAATGATGTCATGGATCAAGTGGCAGATATTGTATCTGTTGATGATTTTTATATGGGGGCGCACCGGGTTATCTATCAAGCTATGATAGCGGTACTAGAAAGAGGTGACCCAGCTGACCCAATTATATTAAATCAATATCTTGAAAAAAATGAAGAAATTAACTCAGTTGGTGGCGGTGGTTACTTAGGCCAGCTTTTAGAGACTGTCCCAACCACTGCAAATGCCAAATCGTACGCAAGGTTAGTACGTGATAAAGCGATTTTAAGAGAACTTGCCCGACAATCGACAAAAATATCAGAAGCAGTTTTTGAAGGTGAAAGAACTGTGGATGAAATTATTGAAGAGGCGGAAAAACAGATTTTTGATGTAGGTGAGAATCGTAGCCAAAGACGTTCTAATTACTCTGATATGAAATCGGTAATTATGCCGGTTATCTCTAAAATTGAAGAGTTAATGCAGAGAAAAGCGTCTATAACCGGGGTTCCCACTGGTTTTACCGATCTTGATAAAATGATGGCTGGTTTGCAACCTTCAGATCTTATTATTCTAGCTGGAAGACCCGCCATGGGTAAAACATCTTTTGCTATGAATGTAGTTGCCAACTCCGCCATTAAATATGGTGCACCTGTTGCTGTTTTCTCTCTTGAGATGTCCAAAGAGCAGTTGGTTGTAAGAATGCTATCATCACTCGGTAGTATTGATGCTCAAGGATTGCGAAATGGTCACCTTAAAACAGAAGCTTATGGTCAGTTGATCCAAGCCTCCGATACACTATCCAAAGCTCCTATATTTGTAGATGATACCCCTGCCCTATCCATTATGGCAGTACGGGCTAAAGCCAGAAGGCTTAAACGGGAAAAAGATATACAACTCATTGTTATAGACTATCTGCAACTTATGCAAGGTGAGGGTAACAGTGACAGCCGTGTACAAGAAATTTCAGAAATCAGCCGAGGTTTGAAGGCTCTAGCTAAAGAGCTTGATATACCTGTTATTGCTCTCTCACAGCTATCACGAAAAGTAGAAGAAAGGCCCAATAAAACTCCGGTACTATCTGATCTTCGAGAATCTGGAGCTATTGAGCAAGATGCAGATATTGTTATGTTTGTGTTTCGTGAGGAGGTTTATAAGGAGAATGACCCTGCCCTTGAGGGTATGGCTGAAATTATTATTGCTAAACAGAGAAATGGCCCTATTGGTCGAGTTACCCTTACATTTTTAAAACAATATACGCGTTTTGATAACTATGCCAACAATAACTATGGATAATTCATCTACACATGTTGCCCGTTTTACTTGGTTGGAGATTAACCTTACAGGGGTGGTTGAAAATTTTTTGCTGGCACAAAAAAATGTTGGCAATAAAGTAAAGGTTTTTCCGGTAGTTAAAGCCGATGGTTACGGCTTGGGAGCACTGCCAATAAGTAGGGCTTTGGTGGCAGCTGGTGCGCCTGGCCTCTGTGTGGGTTTAGTAGAAGAGGCCGAAGAATTACGCCAAGGTGGTATAGAGGTTCCACTTATTGTCTTTGCCGGATTAACACCAGGAACCGAACAATTTATTATAGATTTAGATTTAACCCCCTTTATTTATACATTAGATGCTGCCAAAGCTTTAAATAACTTAGCTGTAGCATTAAACAAAAAAGTATCATGTTATATAAAGGTAGATACTGGCATGGGCCGTATCGGCTTTTCTCAAAAAGAGTTTGTAAGTGCCATAAAAGAGATAAAAACCATGCCCGGCATTAAAATAGCTGGTTTAGTTTCACATCTTTCATGTAGCGATGAAGAACAAAATGGCGAAGTTACCAACAAGCAGATCGATACAATGCAGGAGATATTAACTGCTCCTGAGTTAGTAGAGGTTAACCAAGGCTTTAACTCTCTAGCTAATAGTGGTGGTATTCTCTACCACCCCAATAGCCACATGAAGTGGGTAAGGCCCGGCATTATGTTATATGGAGCCTCTCCTGCTTATCCTCGTCTTACCAGTAAACATGATGGTGTAGTTGGTGTTGTTAATTGGTTTAGCAGAATAATTCAAATTACCCAAGTTTCAGCTGGTACACCACTGGGTTACGGCCACAGTTATACAACTAATAAAACCTCTAAAATTGCCCAAATTCCTGTAGGTTATGGTGATGGCTATTCTCGCAGTTTAAGTAATAAAGGTTATGTATTAATAGCTGGTATAAAAGCCCCTATTGTTGGCAGGGTCTGCATGGATATTACCGCAGTAGATGTAACAGATATTCCAGATGCAAAAGTGGGTTCGTTGGTTACAATATTGGGTAAAGATGGCAGCCAGCAAATTTCTATCGAGATGATGGCAAGCTGGCTTGATACAATACCTTATGAAGTTATATGCAACATAGGTAAACGTGTTCCTCGCTATTACCCCTCAAAAAAGTAGTTCAATCGCTACAAAATTAGATTATTAAAACCCCCTTATCGATGGTAATTTTGTATTATATTTAGCTGATACTATAAAAATTGACGGTATTGCTAAGAGAACGCTGAATGAGATGGCTCACGAGTTAGAGGATGAGAGTAAGCTTCGAATATCTGCATGATATTGGGTTTCATAAAGTGTTAAAACCGTTACTGATACATAACATAGCAGCTCAATAATATTTCAATAAATTAAGCTTGTTGGGTGTTTGCAATCAGTATTGTCATCTATCATTATTTGGTTGGCACTAGATTTGCTTTCTTATTGTTTTGTTACTTCATTAACTTTTTTAAATAGCAAAACAGTGAATATGACATCTTCAGTATTTGACAAAGTAGAGTTAAAAAAAATAGAGAAACTTGATTCAACCGATTTGGATTGGTCTGATGTTAATTATGGCAACCAAAGGTCGGCAATCTGGTGGCGTATTTTTATCTGGGCTCTTACTATTATTGCCATTTTTGGTATAGCTGCAGCTCTTTTTTGGTGGCAGGTAAATAAGGGAGTTGGCCCAAGCTCGACTCTTTCTGATATTAAAGTTGTGCAGAGCGATTCAGCAACATTAACAGATTTAGAAGAGAGTTTTAATAATCAAGAAAGATTGGTTTTGCAAGATTTTCCAAAACCTCAAACCTCTGGTCAATACATGGTATTAGCAGGTTCTTTTATTAACAAAGACAATGCTGCAAGAATTTTTACTAAACTTACCCAATCAGGTATTCCGGTTCGCTCAAAAGAGGCCATGGTCAATGGTCAACACCACACACATCTGTTAGTTGGGCCTTATAAAAAACAAAAATGGGCTAAGCTTGCTGTAAGTAAAATACGCGAAAAAACCAACCTGCCTGTTGATTACATCTCGTTAGAAGTGGGAGATGAGTTGATAGAAGGTAAAAAAATCGTTCTCTTTGACAACTTAGTCAATACTTCATCTTTGCATCCCGATCAATTTGTTGTTTTAGCTGGTTCATTTACCACTATAGATCTTGCTAAACATGTACAACAGCGTCTGTATAAAAAGCAAATCAGCTCACAGATTAAAAAAGCCCATGAGCAAGACCGGGTTTTCTACCATGTAATGGTTGGTCCATATCGTTTGGCTATGCAGGCTAATAATATGGTAGAGACAATTCGGCAACAGACTGGGATTTTAGCGGAATCGACACAGATTCTTTAATTTGTTAAGCCTAAAAGTTACTAGGATAACTAAGGCCGATTTTGTCTAATATTAAACACATAAGCTAAAACTTCAGCCACAGCTTTAAATAGATTTGGAGGAACAGATTGATCTATCTCTACCTCTTTAAAAAGAGTTCTTGTAAGTGGTGGGTTTTGTACAATAATAACATCGTGTTCTTTGGCTAATTCACGGATTTTTTTAGCAATTAAGCCTTTACCCTTAGCTACAAGCTTAGGAGCCTGCATTTCACCTTGTTTATATTGTAATGCTACTGAATAGTGGGTTGGGTTGGTGAGTACAACATCAGCTTTTGGTACCTCTTCCATCATCCTGCGTTGTGCCATTTCTCGTTGTATTTGCCTTATTCGACCCTTAATTAGCGGATCACCTTCCATCTGTTTCTGTTCATCTTTGACCTCTTGCTTGGTCATTTTTAAACCTTTGATATGTTCGTATTTCTGATACAAAAAATCTAAAAAGGCCATTCCTACAAAAGCCAAGGTTACTAACATCATTACTTCCATGATATCCAAAGCCATGGAATCGACAATAAACTCCATATTAGTAGCTGCTAAGCTCATAACACGCTCGGAGCTATCTTTCAAAGCATAGTATACCACAAATGAAATAACGCTCATTTTAATTATTGATTTTACTAACTCAACAATAGAGCGCATTGAAAACAGCCGTTTTAAACCGGAAATTGGATTTAGCTTTGATAGTTTTGGCTGAAGGGGTTCTAAAGAGAAAACTAAGCCATGTTGTATTATGCCGGACAAAAATGCAAAAATTACAAAAATAGCAAAAAATGGTGCTAAATCAAGCATATACTCCTTAACAAGCCCATTAAGAAGGGTGCTAATTCCTGTGGGTGTCATATCACCAGTTATAGAACCTGAGAGGAAAAAACGCATTTTGGTTTGTAATGACATCCAAACCGTCTCTCCTTGAAAATAAAAAAGCAAGGTAGCTGCGATAAACAACAGAGCAGTACCTACCTCTTTTGAGGAGATAACCTGACCTTTATTTGTTGCGTCCGTAAGCCTTTTTTCAGTTGGTTCTTCGGTTTTGGAATCTTGGTCGGTATCTTCTGCCATGGTCTAAAACCCACCCATTTTGTATCAGAATTTTGTAAATTATTCTGTTATAAGCCAATAATCTTATTAGCTAGAGAGAAAAATCCGTCGATCTCTCGGGCCATAACTTGAGAAAAAAGGGTCATAGTTAGGCCCAATACAACAAAGCCAATCATCTGTGCTATAGGCATAGCAAGGAAGAAAACCTGAATTTGTGGTGAGGCTCGGTTTATAAGTCCCATACCCAAATAAAGAAGTTTTGTTGCAGCAATAATTGGTGCAGATATGATAATTGCTAGCTTGAAGAGTTGTAGAACGCCAGCAATACTAACTCTTAACATACCCTCTCCAGCTGGTATACCAACACCAAGGGGCAAGGTTTGAAATGATTTTGCTATACTTTCAATTAATAAATGGTGACCATCTAAATTAAGAAATAGCATTAAAACTACCATATACAAAAGGTTACTCAACACACCTTCTTGCATACCTGATGTAGGATCCATAACCAAAGCCATGGAGAGTCCCATTTGAAAACCTATTAAACCACCTGCAACTTGTACCGCAACTAAAACCCAATGCACCAGCATACCAAAAACAGCACCTATAACTACCTCTGTAACCCCTGCCCCTATCATCATAGGTACTGAAGCCTGACCCTCCAAAGGCCAAGGAGATACAAGAGGAAATGTAACTAAGGAGACACCTAACAATAGAGCTGTTTTAATTCGTCTTGGACCGACCGCACGAGAGAAAAATGGTGCTGACAAAAACATACCTGTAAAACGCGATACAATTAGAATGAAGCGTTCCACCTGACCGATGGTAAGCCCCAAAAAGTCCATCATCGCATAGGGGTCCACTGGACTAGCTGATCATGTTGGGGATGGATTCAAAAAGATGGGTAAAATAATCCATCAAAGTTTGAAGCATCCAAGGTAGGGAGATCATCAGAGCTAAAAAGGTGGCAAGGATTTTTGGTATAAAGGTTAGGGTCATCTCTTGAATCTGGGTTACAGATTGAAAGAGGGAGATCATAATACCTACCACCAAAGCAGTCAAAAGCATAGGCGCTGAGATCATCATAGCGATCCGCAACGCATCTACCACCATCTGAATTACAGTCTCTACTGGCATGATAGAAGCTCTTAGAACAAAAATATATTAAATTCCCGCTAATGCTAACTGATTTTCAACCATAATTCACGGTAATATTGACAATCATCATTCACTCACGTCTTTCTTGTTATATTTAAACGAAAAATTAGCATTTTAAAATCAATAATAAAATAAAAAATTTATGGTTAGATCCATTTCTTCCGATCCGTTGTTTAAGAGTGCATGGATATTTTGAACTAATGGAGAGTTAAAAAAGATGAAACATTTTATTCCCAGCTATCATAGAACAACAGTTATCGGCGGCTTTGTTATACTATTTTGTATGTTAAGCCTGTTACCATTGTCTGACGCACTTGCGGTTGGTAATTGGTCTTATCCAAAATCTGAGGCCGAACGGCAAAAGCGTGAAGACCGTTTAGAGAGTCAATTGATAGAACAAGAGAAAAACTATCAAGCACAAGCTGAGGTCGTATCTCAAAAACAGAGTGAGTTAACGGACCTTATTGAGAGAATTAAAGTTGCCAAAATAAATCTCAAATTTAAGAATAAACCTCTTCAAGATGCCATTAAAAAATATCGTCAGGTTCAAAGCCTCTCTCTAGTTGACCCCATGGTATCAACCGAACCACAGCGGATGGAGTTACTTGAGGTAAAACGAGAAACAGCAGCCTTGGTAAACGCCCATAAAGAGAAGCTGAAAATTTTAACTGAACAGCTTCCCATAGCCAGAACCCGTGTAGAAAATGCCATAAAGCGACACAATTTTATCTTGAAAGAGATAGATAGTTTAATGCGCCACAGAGATACTGTGCGGGAGTTAGTTTTTGTTAGTATTGTTGCCGATTAATTGTAAAAGATTATTGTTGTAATTTATCGAATAAAATTTTATATCCTCTCCATTTATAAAAACAGCAGTTACAAGAATATGCTTGTAACTGCTGTTTTTATTTATAAATTTCTGCATTTGAAATATTGTAAATAATTCCAAAAAATACGGTTATGCAAACAAGCATGCTTTAAAAAGTTTTTAACATAAATATTTTAATATCGTTGCAACTCTTAAAATAGTTTTCTAGAATACTTTCATACTCTAAGGGGAGTAGTCGCTTTTGGTTTTTACCAAAGGATATGTATCAACATAATTGGGGTTAAAGTTTTGGTATTCAGAACCATTACTACCCTGTGGTACATATAGACTCATTTTTGCTAGCTAATTTAGCAAACGGGTTTGATGAGACTTTAGGTACAATGCCTGGGCGATGGGGTCGGCCAAGGTAGCGTACTTTTTGTTTTGTTTCCGACCCCTTTATAGGTACACCTGATGACAAGCTCTATTCTTCCTTCCGCTTCTGTTTTCTTTGAAATTCCTACACTTGCAAAATGGTTCTCAATATCGGGAACAACTATGTTGGTAATTTTTCTTGCTGAATTGGGAGATAAATCTCAATTGGTTTGTATGACCTTAGCAGCTCGTCATCGCCCTAAACCAGTATTTTTTGGCTCTTTGATAGCCTTTGTTTTTTTAAATCTTTTAGCTGTAATATTTGGTTCAGCTCTCTCAAGTTGGATACCCCATAACATAATGATCTTTATTGTTGCTGGGCTGTTTACTTTGTTTGGATTGCAAATTTTAATGGCATCCAAAGATGATGAAGATGATGAAGAAGTTGCCATTAAATCTGGCAGAGGGATTTTTTTAAGTGCTTTCCTGCTTATTTTTGTTGCTGAATTTGGTGATAAAACGCAAATAGCCGTAGCTGGTATGGCAAGTGCTGCTCCCCCATTGACCATCTGGTTGGGTGCAACTTTAGCTCTTGGTTTATCTACTGCTATAGGGGTTATAGTCGGACAACGTTTTTTAAAGCGTATTCCAATGAATTTGCTTAATAAAGTAACAGGGATTTTCTTTTTAGCTCTAGCAGCTTTGGCTTTCACACAATTGGATTAAGTTAATATATTTTATAAATAAGCATAAAATATCCGGTCTAGGGGTGTAGGAGAGACAATTTCCATGTTAGGTTTGAACAATGCCATAGGTTTTTTTATATTTTAAAAGCGTGTGGTTTGAGGGGTTGTAAGTCATTCCAAGGTTTTGTTTTCACAACTTATTGGGTTTTTCCCTAAACTCCACTGGGATGGGGCTTATTCCTTCCCAGACCCATAACCTTAAATATTTAAAAAACTACTTAATACCCTTAACTACCCGATCTCTTTGTCCATAATCTTTAACCACCGATACATCTTTAAATCCAGCCTGTTTAAAAAGGTCCGGTACCGTTTGTCCTTGATCATAGCCAACTTCAACTACCAACCAGCCAGAGCTCTCTAACAGTTTATAGGCATGGGGAATAAGTGGGCGGTAAATATCTAAACCATCTTTGCCACCGTCTAATGCCAACCGCGGTTCTTTATCTTTTACTTCTGGCTGTAGCTTATCTAGCTCGTTACTAACAATATAAGGTGGGTTGGAGACGATTAAGTTAAATTTGGTATCAATGGATAGCTGTGATGTGATATCCCCGACAATAAGGGTAGCACGGCCTTCTAGTTTAAATTTATCTCGGTTTATTTCTGCTATTTTTATGGCATCTTCGGATATATCCACACCTACACCAACAGCGTTGGGAAATTCAGTAAGTAGTGAGAGAAGAATTGCACCGGAACCGATACCAAGATCTAGTATTTTTAAATTAGTATCAACTTGTGGATAGAGTGACAAAACTGAGTCAACTAGGGTTTCGGTTTCAGGCCTGGGAATTAATACTGAATTATCAACTTGAAAATCATGTTGCCAAAAACCTCGTACACCTACGATATAGGCAACTGGTTCTCTTTGAGAGCGACGTTTAATTCGGCTTTTAAAAGCCCCAAGCTCTTGTGGACCAAGGGGGCGATCCATATCCAAAAATAGATCCATGCGGGTGAGAGCCAAGGTATCAGCAAGGAGAAGCTCAACGTCTAAACGAGGATTTTCAATACCCCTTCGGCCCAGCCAATCACTTCCCCATTGAATTAAACGCCGTATGGTCCAGAGTTGATCCTTAGTAGGTGACACCTATTACCTATTTTTTAGTAATAGAAAGTGATGCTACGTTTAGGGTTCCGATATTCAGTCTCGCCAATAGGGATGCCGTTTTCAAACGGAAGTCAGCCATATATTTCCGAGGTACTGGAGTGGCTGCTGGCAGTTGAATATTGAGTGGGTCAACTTGCCGACCATTAACCCGAATTTCGTAATGAAGATGAGGACCAGTAGCAGTACCAGTCATGCCAACTTGACCAATTACCTGCCCCTGCTTCACCCGGCCATTTTTCTTAATATTTTTGGCAATACGTCTTAGATGGGCATAAGCAGTAGTATATTTATTGTTATGACGGACTAGCACCAGGTTGCCAAAACCACCTTTACGACCAGCAAAAATCACCCGACCCTGACCAGAAGAGCGTACTGGTGTTCCGGTTGATGCTGCAAAGTCAGTTCCTTTGTGGGCTCTTGTAAAGCCCAAAACAGGGTGCTTACGACGTTTAGCAAATTTAGATGATATACGGCTGAAATCTACTGGGGCGCGGATAAACATCTTGCGCATGCTCCGCCCTTTGGTGTCAAAGTAGCCAACTTTTCCTTCCGGATTGGTGTATCGCACTGCTCTGAATTTTCTACCTTGATTAACAAATTCAGCAGCTATGATATCACCTTCACGAACCCGCTCATTTTCATAATATTTAGCTTCGCGAATAACTGTAAAACGGTCTCCAGTTCTAATGTCACGTGCAAAGTCAACATCCCACTCAAACAGAGCGGCTAATTTTACTGCCATAACTTTAGTAAGCCCGGCATGTTTACCAGCTAAAAATAGAGAGCCATCACCACGTACCAACCCGGTTATGGTCTCCAAACGGATGTCGTACTCTTTCTTCTCTATTTGTGCGACAAACTTATTATTTACGTCACGTGTAACCCATAAAATGTGCTCATCATCCATGGGATAGCTTAAGCCACTTAAAGTCCCTTTTGGTGATAAAGCAAGCTTTAGTTCATTACCAGGTTTTAAATAACGGGCTAAATCGAATACTGGTTTTGTTACTTTGGCAAGACGTACCGCGGTAGAGCGTGAGATATTTCTACGGGCTAACACACCTGTTAGGTAATCACCACGGCGAATTTTAACCTTAACAAGTTTAGCGGCTTCTTTAAAAACAACTTTTGCGGAGCTGTCAAATGAGGCATCAGCATAATGGCTGGTTGCTTGTGGTAGGTTATCTAGATTGTTATCTAGCTGTGCACTAAACTCGCCATTGTTTTTCTTTATAACCGTCATTGTCCGCCCTTTATCTATAGGGTAGGCAAGGGCAATGAGTTTTTTATCGTTGTTAAATACTAGCTTGACTAATTTTCCTCGTTGAAAATTACTTGCTAGGTTGTATACCGGCTTTGCACCACGAGCTACCGCATATACGGTTGCCAATGGAACACGTTGCCGTTGTAATAAAGTGGAAAGTGTATCTTTGCGACCAACTCTTTCAATTACAACTTTGTTGTTCAGCTTTGCCCATCTACGTTTAGCACGTAAAGGACGATTTGCAGGTATTTCTGAAGAGCTGGATTTGGCAACTCCATAAGAAGATACATGAATTGACCTCTCAGATATCCTCTTAATTGGGGTTGTTGTAGTTGGAATTTGCGTATTTACATTTTGTGATGGGGTATCTTGTTTTGCTTGGCGAACAGGTGCAGGGGTCGGAGCCTGTACAGGTTGTCCTTCGTTACGCAGAATCCAGCTAAGAAAACTAGATGATTTAGCATCTACACTACTAGAACCAGTGCTTGCATTTAAAGCACTGTTAATGGCAATGAAACCAACTGTCAAAATTCCAAATAATATAATTGGGAATTGACGTCTGCTAGTTTGCTTTAATACTTGCGCAATTCTAGGATCCCTACCAGGATACGAAGACATCGTTAGTGCCGGTTTTTTTTGTTTTTTTATTGATCCAGCAAGCATACTTACTCTCGCCATAAGCTTAAAGTTAAGACTAGACAAAATAATCCAACTGACTACTGCAACTGTTGGATAGAATGCAATTGCTGGTCCGTTTCTTTATAATTGGCCTTAAAAAAATTATAACCTTGTTAAAACAAAGCATTAAAAAATAATTTCCCCATCTGTCAAAAGGTTGAGCATTCTACTATGAAAATTATCTAATTTACAATGAAAAAATGTATCTATCTTATAATGTTACTTACAATAATTCTTTCCATTCACTTAAATTTTTTAAAGCTCTTTGACTTAAAGCTGGTTTTCGCAGTTTCTTTGGTAGAGGTTTATTTAAGGGAGGAAATAGGCCAAAGTTAACATTCATGGGTTGAAAGGTGTTGTTTTCGCACGGTTGAGTTACATGGTTTAAAAGTGCGCCATGGGCCGTTACTGCTGGTGGAAGAGGTGGTGGCGGAAAGTCAGCAGCGGCCCTTGCCATAAAAATTCCTGCTAAAAGACCACAAGCAGCGGACTCTACATATCCTTCAACACCAGTTATTTGTCCTGCAAAATAGATGTTAAGGTCTGATTTTAAACGCAAATAATTATCTAAAAGTTTAGGAGAATCTATAAATGTATTACGATGAATGGCTCCAAGGCGTTCAAATTCAGCATTTTCCAAACCAGGAATAGTAGAGAATATTCTTTTTTGCTCTCCCCATGTTAGCTTTGTTTGAAAACCAACCATATTCCAAAGAGTTCCAAGTTTATTGTCTTGGCGAAGTTGTACAATTGCCCAAGGTTTTTCATCAGGGTTATGGGGGTTAGTTAAACCAACAGGCTTAAGAGGTCCATAACGCAGTGTCTCTATCCCTCGTTCAGCCATCACCTCGATTGGAAGACATCCTTCAAAATATGCAGTTTTCTCAAAAGATTTAAATTCAACCTTCTGGGCTGCCAATAAATTGTCAATAAATGTCTCGTACTGTTGGCGATTCATAGGACAATTTATATAGTCTGCACTTCCCTTATCATAACGGGACTGTTTCCAAACTTTGTTAAAATCTATTGAGTCGTTAGCAATTATGGGGGCTAAAGCATCAAAAAAAGCTAAGCGATCTGGCCCAATTTTATTTTCTAACCATTTTGAGAGTGCAGGAGATGTCAGGGGCCCAGTTGCAATAAGTGTAAGCTCACCCTCTGGGGGAGTATGTACTTCACCATTAACACGGGTAATTCTATGAGCAGATTCTAATAGGTTGGTTACAGTACTAGAAAAACCTTCTCTATCAACTGCTAACGCTCCACCAGCAGGAACTGTGTTAGCGTCTGCTGCTTGCATAATTAAACTGCCCATCTGCCGCATCTCTTCATGTAGCAGACCTACTGCGTTTCTCTCTTTATCGTCAGAACGTAGAGAGTTAGAGCAGACCAGCTCAGCACATTTACCGGTTTGGTGGGCTGGGGTGGTGGTTTCGGGGCGCATCTCATAGAGACGAACCGGAATTTCTTGTTTTGCTAACTGCCAAGCTGCTTCAGAACCAGCAAGACCAGCCCCAATAACATGAACGGTTTTAAATGGCACACTCATAACAGTCTACTTACTCTCTTTGCCTACTTAGCTTTAACAAACACCCATCAGTTATTTTTAAAAGTAGCCTAAGAACTGTAGGAGCGAGCATACTCGCAAATTTTTAAGGCTACCTAAAGAAGGGCTTCGCTGGGTAGCTTATGTATAGAATTTATATAGTTAAAAATCAAAAGAACCATTGCATATTGCCAAACCACCATCACGGCTAGCACTTCCACCACATGATTTTGAAAAACAGCCTGATAAAAATAACAGAGATGCAATTAGCATGATTTTAATAGTAAAGTTAACTTTTATTCTCATAATTTCACCTGTATTTTTAAAATATTTTTAATGGGTTTTTATTCTACTTTCGGCAGATTCTAAAGCTTTATTTACTGTAACAAAAGCAGTGCCACCTAAAGAAACCCTAGCGTTTACCGAAGAGTGAACAGTTAAAATTTTTGCAACATCTGCCTCTATTCTACTATCTACTTCTTGCATTTTCTCTAGGGTAAGCTCGTCTAAAGTTTTGTTACTATCCACACATATTTTAACAATACGCCCTGATATAGCATGGGCCTCTCTAAATGGAATATTTTTGCGTACTAGATAGTCAGCTAAATCTGTAGCAGTGGTAAACCCCTCCCCTGCTGCTGCCAACATTGCTGCTTTTTTTACAGATATTCCGGGAATTAAATCTCTAAATACCCGTAATACACCACGAACTGTATCAACAGTATCAAAAATTGGCTCTTTATCTTCCTGCATATCACGGTTATAAGCCAATGGTAGACCTTTCATTAAGGTCAACAATGCCATTAAATTTCCAACAACACGGCCTGTTTTTCCTCTAACTAACTCTGGAATATCAGGGTTTTTCTTCTGAGGCATTATGCTAGAGCCAGTACAAAAAGCATCAGACAGCTCAACAAAAGCAAATGCAGGAGAAGACCATAAAATCAACTCTTCAGAAAAGCGCGAAAAATGGGTCATAATCAGGGCAGATGCACTTGCAAGCTCCACTGCAAAATCCCGGTCGGAGACTGCATCTAATGAATTTTGACAAATACCTTCAAAGCCCAATTGATCTGCTACCCACTCTCTATCAACAGGAAAAGGAGTACCAGCCAATGCTGCTGATCCTAATGGTAGTTGATTTAAGCGTTTGCGAAGGTCAACTAACCGGGCATAATCCCGGTCTAACATCTCAAAGTAGGCTAAAAGGTGGTGGGCAAAGCTTATGGGCTGGGCATTTTGCAGGTGAGTAAAACCTGGCAGTATTGTCTCAATATTATTTTTAGCTAAATCTAGTAGGTTTTGCTGTACTTCCCTAATAGTCAAAACCATGGCATCTACTTCATCTCTGAGATAAAGGCGAATGTCGGTTGCTACTTGGTCGTTACGGGACCTTGCTGTATGTAGCTTGCCTGCAACTGGGCCTATTAACTCTTTTAGGCGACTCTCCACATGCATATGGATATCTTCTAAAGAGTCGTCAAAAGCTAGTTTGCCCGCGGTAAGTTCTTCTAAAACTAATTCCAACCCCCGGATAATCTCATCTACATCTTCTTTTGCAATAATCCCCTGTCTACCTAACATTTGGCAGTGGACTTTAGAGGCTATTATATCATGGCGATATAACCGGGAATCATAGGCAATAGAAGAGGTAAAAGCCTCGACAAAAGCATCGGTAGACTGGGAAAACCTACCCCCCCACAATTTTTTAGGTGCTGAACTCATGAACCCTTCCGCAACATGGCATCAATACGAATACGCAAAGCGTTTAGTTTAATAAACCCGGTTGCATCTCCTTGATCATATGCACCTTTATCGTCCTCAAAGGTAGCAATTTCAGGATCAAAAAGGCTTTTCTCCGATTTACGACCAACAACAATTACGTTGCCTTTGTATAGTTTTAACCGCACAACACCGTTTACATTGGCTTGGGAGGCATCAATCATTGTTTGCAGCATGGTGCGCTCTGGGCTAAACCAATAACCGTTATAAATAAGAGAAGAATATCTAGGCATTAATTCATCTTTTAAATGTGCTACTTCACGATCAAGAGTTAAAGACTCCATAGCTCTATGAGCAACACCAAGGATAGTTCCACCTGGTGTTTCATATACACCACGAGATTTCATACCAACATAACGATTTTCAACAAGATCAAGGCGACCAATACCGTTAGAACCACCTAACTCGTTTAAGCGGGCCAACATATTAGCAGGAGATAGTGCTTCGCCATTAATTGCTACCGGATCACCCTTTTGAAAGCTTATCTCTATATATGTGGGTTTATCAGGTGCGTTCTCAGGGGAGACAGACAGAACAAACATTTCTTCATCTGGCTCTGCAAAAGGGTCTTCTAATACCTTACCCTCAAATGATATGTGCAGGAGGTTTCTATCCATAGAATAGGGAGACTCTCCCCTTTTATCACGAGGTACGGGAATATTATTTTTATCAGCATAAGCCAAAAGCTTTTCCCGTGAGTTTAAATCCCACTCTCGCCAAGGGGCAATAACCTTTATATCAGGCCGTTTTGCATAATAGCCCAACTCAAAGCGAACCTGATCGTTACCCTTACCTGTTGATCCATGGGAGACCGCATCAGCACCAGTTTCGTTAGCAATTTCAATCTGTCGTTTGGCAATTAGGGGCCGGGCTATGGAGGTTCCAAGATGGTAAACCCCTTCGTAAAGAGCATTGGCTCGATACATGGGAAATACAAAATCCCTTACAAACTCTTCTTTAAGATCTTCTACATAAATCTCTTTAATACCAAAATTTTCTGCTTTAACTCTGGCCTCTTCTAGCTCTTTACCCTGGCCTAAATCAGCAGCAAATGCTACCACCTCACACTGGTATTCGTCCTGCAACCATTTAAGAATAATTGAAGTATCTAAACCACCAGAATATGCTAAAACTACCTTTTTAATTGTATCAGACATAATGCTAACTCCTTGTAATGCTTTTATTCCCGCCTCTTTTTTAACTTAAAATCAAACCAGTAACCATTCTAAAATAGCTTTTTGCACATGAAGGCGGTTTTCTGCTTCATCCCAGATTACTGACTGGTGGCCGTCCATAACTTCGCTGGTTACCTCTTCACCTCTATGTGCTGGCAGACAATGCATAAATAACGCATCTTCCTGAGCTAGTTTCATCATAGCACTATCAACACAAAAACCCTCAAAGGCTCGCAGGCGACGCTCTCTCTCAGCCTCTTGACCCATAGAAGTCCATGTATCTGTGATAACAAGATCTGCTCCATGGGCTGCCTCTTTGGGATCTTTTGTAAGCTGTATTGAACCCTCTCCTTGTATTGCAATATCTTTATGAGCTTTTTCAATTACCTTGGGATCAGGATCATAACCAGCAGGACAAGCAAGAGACAACTGACAACCAACTTTGGAGACAGCCATAATCCAAGAGTGAGCCATGTTATTGCCATCACCAATCCACGCTACCTTACGACCTCTTAAAGAGCCACGTTTTTCTTGGTAGGTAAAAATATCGGTAAGCACCTGGCAGGGGTGAAAATCGTCTGAAAGGCCATTAATAACAGGAATGGATGCACATTTTGCCATGGTTTCTACGTTTTTATGGGCAAAAGTGCGAATCATTAAACCATCTAAATAGCGGGAGAAAACCTTGGCACTATCGGAAATATCCTCACCGCGACCAAGTTGTATCTCTTTAGAGGAGAGAAAAAGAGCGTGACCTCCTAATTGAAACATTCCTACTTCAAACGAAACTCTTGTACGAGAAGATGGTTTTTCAAATATCATACCCAAGGTTCGACCTTTTAAGGTATGAGTTACCTTTCTTGCTTTTACAGCCCTTTTTAGAGTGGCAGCTCTACTAAATAGCCGTTGAATTTCATCGGGAGTTACATCAGAAAGAGAGAGAAGATCCCGTTTTGTTTCTTGGATTATAGCCATGGTTAGCACTTTTAAAAAAATTAAAAACCCGGACGCTAAAAGTGCATCCGGGTTAGGATCGCAAAAAAAATTAATTAAAAAACATCTGATATTGCATTGTCGAGTATGGAAACGGCTTCATCAATCTCTTCAAAACTAACTGTCAAAGGGGGTAAAATACGGATTATGGTACCCATTTGGCAGCTAACCAAAACGCCTCTTGTAAGGGCAACGCTAACTACGGCTTCTGCCGGAGAGTTAAGCTCGACAGCAGCCATCAACCCTCGAGAACGTACAGATTTTACAAGTTTATGATGATCCTTAATTTCTTCTAATTTCTTTAATAAATACTCTCCCTTAGCATTAACTTCGCTAAGGATATCATCATCAAGTAGAACACTTAGTGTAGCCAATGCTGCTGTAGATACCAAAGGACTGCCACCAAATGTAGAACCATGAGTACCAGGAGAGAACGCCTTTGCTGCCTCTTTTGTAGCCAAACATGCGCCCATCGGCAGCCCCGAAGCTAAAGCTTTGGCACTGGTCATAATATCAGGAACTACATCAGTCCATTGGTGACACCACATTTTGCCTGTTCTGCCCATTCCAGTTTGTACTTCATCTAAAATTAACAGCAGGCCCTCTTCATCGGCAATTTTACGCAATGCAGTTAGATAACCAGCATCAGGAATCTGTATACCTGCTTCACCTTGAATAGGTTCTACCATTATAGCAGCGGTATAATTGGTAATAGCACTTTTTACCGCCTCAATATCGTTATAGGGAACATAGCGAAACCCAGGAACCAGAGGATCAAAGCCACGGTGAACCTTCTCTTGACCTGTTGCTGTTAATGTAGCCAGGGTTCTTCCGTGAAAGCTATTTATAGCGGTTATAATCTCAAAACGGCTAGTATTGCCACTATCTCGCATGCTTTTTCTAGCCATTTTAATGGCAGCTTCATTGGCTTCTGCACCGCTGTTACAAAAAAAAGCTAGATCGGCAAAACAGGTTTGAGTCAGACGGTCCGCCAATTTCTCTTGGGCGGGAATACCGTATAAGTTGGATGTATGAATTAAACGTCCTGCTTGGGTGTTTATTGCCTCTACCACTTTGGGATGACAGTGGCCCAGGTTATTAACCCCTATACCAGAAAGAAAATCTAGATATCGTTTGCCATTTTCATCCCACAGTATTGTTCCCTCACCATGATCAAAAGAGATGGGAAACCGACTATAGGTAGGCATAACAGATTTGTTGTTGCTCATAACTATCTCACTTGTTCGGTTTATCCTAGCAGGCAGTTAGTGGTATATTGTGATAACTGCCTTTCTTGGGATAATAAACATATAAAAAACCTTATGTTTAACAGTTTTAGAAGGGTAATAGCAAGCAGGAAAAATTTATCTTGATACTAAACTAAAAAAACCGGAGCCAATCTACAGGCTCCGGTTTTTTATTTTTTAATCAGGTATTAAGGGCAATAAATTTCGAATCTATTAAATAAATAACGAAATATCCGCCTCTTGAGCAACTTCAAAAAATCTTGCTGCACCAGCATATTCAATACCATCGAGAAGATCAGAGTGTTTAAAATCAAATAGATCAACAGTCATTTGACATGCGATCATTTGAACATCAGACTCAACAGCCATATCGTATAGCTCTTCAATGCTAGCAACACCTTTGCTTGCCATTTTTTGTTTCATCATGACAGTAGCCATGCTTTCCATACCAGGCATAGCTTGAACTAGTACTGGCATAGGTACTGGCATTGGCATTCCAGGATTTCCCAATGGGGAAATTTTTAAGTTACGCTCTTTTTTTAGAACCTGAAGCCCATAGAAGGTCCAAAAAATTGTTACTTCATAATCAAGAGCCGCAGCAGTTGTTGCTAGAATAAGGGGGGGATAGGCAAAATCCAAAGTGCCTTTTGTTGCGATAATCGCTAACTTTTTCTGATCAGCCATCTCTCTTCTCCTTAATCAAGTCTTGCGAATTTCAAAGTGATAGATGTTGTTTTCTTCTGATGACGAAACCAACTCATTACCAGTTTGGTTACAAAAAGACTCAAAATCTTTAGCGGAACCAGGGTCAGTAGCTTCAATAGCCAAAGTTTGACCAGCCTCCATAGTTTTAAGAGCTTTTTTAGCACGAAGTATAGGAAGAGGACAGTTGAGTCCTTTTGCATCTAGTGTTGTGTCAGCCATTTCTATCTCCTTGAAAATTTGACCCACTAAGAATAGACTCAATGGGCTTGGTATTTGTAGGCATTAGTGTATATTAGAAAAACAGTATACTCTGAAATTGCCTTTGCTTTCCATGATAATTTGCAATTAATTGATAATTTTTTATTATGGTGCGATAAATAGTTAATTTTCAGCTAGAACAGAAGATCTTTTCTATCGATCAAGTTTTAGCTTTTTTTATAATACTAAATTCGGTAGTTTGTTTTGTAGCCAGACAACTGTAGAATCTAGAATTTTAAACAAAATAGTCACTTCATGGGATAGCAACAATTATGTCAACCATGCTAATAGTAGTCGGTTTTTTAGTAGTCATTTTTTGGGGTCTGCTAAGGCTAAGAGAGATTCGAGAAAGTGCAGTTCAAGATATTGAAGAGCCAGATAAGATCGCATTAATGCTAGGTCTTTTCTATACAATTAGTGCAGCTTGTCTGAAATTTTATAGAGATCGCGGCAGCTACCCAGAGTCAGTTCTTGGTGGTCCAGAAGGGTTAATTGAATTGGGATACCTTAAAGGTACAACAATGGCAGACTTAACCCCAGCGGTTAAGCTTTTCTCTATTGTTATCTCAGATAAAGGAGGGGTTGGAGTCTGTCTTGCCCACACCACAGCTCAGATGGCAAATGAAATTGTAGGACGAGCTAAAGAGTCAAATAGTCTTGAGAAATTTGTTGATTATCAATCTGGTGAATTTGTTAAGCTGGAAATTCCTGTCTCTACCTTAACTGCAAACCTAACCATACCATTGCCTATTGTACCAATAGGAACAGCTATTGCGGGTAGTGATAGAATTGAAGAAGGGTTGGTATCCAAAGAGGCAGCAGCAGCAGCGAAAGGATAGCCTGAATGTTGGTAACCCAACATCCAGGCTATGGTATATTTTGTGGTAACTTCTATTATTAAGGCCAGATGACCTGAACTTGTTTGCGGATATTAAGGCCTAATAACCTGTGCCTGTTTGCGAATACTTTTGGCAATATTATGAGCTGCTTCTTCGTCGTTGGGCTGATCTATCCAAGTATTAATAGTTTTTTGTTGTTTTAAAACAACAACATTAACTTCACCATAAGGTTCACGGCCTGATATTTGGATGTTGATCCGATAACGGTTAATATTGTTTGCAGGGTCTATTTTCCAATCAGTTGCAATTATACCACCTTCACGATTAACAGCCATAATTGGCATACCTAAAATAACTTTTAAAGCACCAGCAAATAGTTTGTCGCCTCGAACCCGTGAATCATTTTTGGTTTTACTTGAACTTCCAAAAATTCCATCTTTAGAGAAAGATAACAATCCTTTCTCACCTTTTATAAATGCTGGCCCGGACTCTTCTATCTCATCTCTATCATACTGAACTTTACCAAAACCCGACACTTCAGACTTATCTAGTTTACCTTCATTGGTAAATATTTTTTTAGAACAGCCAGAAAGTGCGACAAACATGGATGAAAGGGCCAAAATTAATATTCTATTCTTCATGGTCTTAATCTACCTTTTAAATCGATACTGACTAATTTAGTAAAATACTGCCTTAAAAACCCTAGTTTCGGATGTTGTAGCTATGCACTGGATGCAAATAATTTAATTCACTTAGTATCTTACGGGAAAGTAAAATCACCAATAGGAGATTGTAAATTGCTAAAATACCATGAAAAATCAAAACATTATACCATGCACAAACTGTAAACAGCCTAATCTACGATAAAATTAACGTAACTATACTCTGGATATTTCTCAAATCACAGGAACTCTCTTGGTCTATTTTTTAGACGACTTGCCTTATTATTGTGCAACACCGCTTAAAAATCACTCCTTGTACAAAAATAAAAAATACTAACCTTTCTATAAATTTAACTATATATCAAACAAATCAAGTAGTTGCAATAGTGGCATAATTATTCTGTAGAGAAGTGGGTATAAGTTGTTTCGCATTTAAAATTTGAAACAATTATTTCTTAGCCCAGAATAAAAGGAAAATAGAAAATGCACGTTACACTAAAAAAAATTGGTTTAGTCATAGGTATTATGACTATTCCTGCTACCTCACTAGCTGGTACAGAAAATAGTGGTTTTGATCTTTCTGCTAATGTTGCCATGACTTCTGACTATGTATGGCGCGGAGTTTCCCAAACTTCAGAAGGACCAGCAATACAAGGTGGCTTTGATTTGTCCCATAAAAGTGGAGTTTATCTTGGTACTTGGGGGTCAAACATAAATTTCGGTGATTCCCAGATGGAGCTAGATATTTATGGTGGATATGCAACAGAGTTTGGCAATGGCTTGGGAGTAGACGTTGGATTTATTCAATATTATTACCCTGGCGGTCTTAGTACTAATGAATATGATTTTACAGAGTTGTACTTAGGGCTTAGCTACAGCGTTGCAGGTGTAGGTTTAGGTGCGAAATATTCTTATTCTCCTGATTTTGGTGCAACTGTACCAGATGAGACTGCTCAATATATTGAAGCAGGTATAGATTACACCATGGGTCCTGTTACCGCAGCAGCTCATGTTGGATACAGCTTTGGTGATGCTTTTACAACACCAGATAGCTACACTGACTACAGCGTAGGTTTGTCTACTGAGCAAATGGGTTTTGGATTTGACCTCTCATATTACGGTACAAACGACGATGGCGAGACTCTATTTAACGATAGTGCTGAAGGACGGGTAGTGTTTTCGGTCTCTAAAAGTATGTAATATATATTATTATACCTAGCCCAAGGTCTATTAAAGTATCACCTTTGGCTAAGGTGTTGGGGCTGGGAGTTGGGGGTTTTCCCCCACATCTCAGCCCCTTTTTTTTGCAATATCGCTGAAAGTTAATGCAGGCAACTGTTATTTAACCTAGATCCGGCAGTTGTCGCCACGCACCTGACGCAAGCCATTTATTCATCTGGCATATTTGGGGAAAATCTTATCACCAACAAGGTGACTGCGATTTCCCCAAATACACCAGATAAACCAATATCTTACGCCATGCACCCACCGCCAACTGCCGAATCTAGGTTAAATTTAGTTGCTTAACTATTTTAATTAGCCAAGCCCTACCCGTTTAAAAATCTCTTTTGGTGTTGCCCCTGCTAACCGCAGCTCTTGTAAGCTTGGTGAGCGTTCCCTTTTTGCAAATTTTTTTCCACTTTCATCAAGAAGCAGACGGTGATGGCGATATGATGGTGTGTCTAGCCCTAAAAGAGCCTGTAGCAAACGGTGTATGTGGGTAGCAGGGAAAAGATCTTGTCCACGAATAACCATGTTTATTCCCTGGATATGATCATCAACACATACTGCAAGATGATAGCTTGTGGGTGTCTCTTTACGAGCTAGCACCACATCACCAAATATTTCTGGTGTGGCAACAATCAACCCTTTGTCTAAATCTCTAAAAGTTAGCTCCCCTACTCTTGCAACAGCCTTTTGCATATCTAGTCGCCAGGCAAACGGTTTTTTTTCATTTTTAAATTTTTGTATAAGTTCAGGGTTTAAACCCCGGCAACTACCAGGGTATATTGGCCCATCTGGTCCTAAAACATCCATAGCCAAACTACTACGTGCTTGTATTATCTCTTTACGGGTGCAAAAACAGGGGTATAGCAGACCCTCATTATCTAGTCGATTAAGTGCACTAGCATAGTCATGCATATGTTCTGACTGTCTGCGTACAGGTTTTTGCCACTTTATACCAAGCCAGTTGAGGTCTTCTTCAATTGCTTTTTCATATTCAATTCGGCATCTTCCTGGGTCAATATCTTCAATACGTAAAAGAAAATCACCCCCTTTTTTTATAGAACCATATACTAATAAAGCAGAGTAAGCGTGGCCCAAGTGCAATAGACCTGTTGGGCTAGGGGCAAAGCGGGTAACTATCATTTTTTAGCTTCATCTGGTTGCCAACGGCGGTTAGGGTTAGGAATTAAGGCTGGCACTGCATTTTTATAGCTGTCGTACTCTTCACCATAAAGTTCGGATAACCTCCCCTCCTCTAATTTCATACCTATTAATAGATATATTGTGGCAAATGTATTGGTTATTAACATGGCTTCGCTTTGGGTTCTAGACCATAACAAAAGCAATACGCTGCTATAAATGGGATGGCGGACATATTGGTGTAGGGTTGAGTAGACAAGAGGCTCATTAGCTAATTTTTGTTTGAAATATCCCATCCAAATCTGTTTTAAACCAGCAAACCTTAAAAGATCATAGGCAGATAGGCTTAAAAATAAAAGTAAAAGTGCAGCCCCTTGCACTAACCAGAGCAGCCATTTAACAGCTCCTTCTGGCTGAAAGGCAGGTTGTGTTACTAGGTTTTGTTGGGCAAAAGATAAAACCGCACTAATGGCAACCATGGCAACTACGTTATATATCAACCTCTCCCATGGGGCTAGTGGACCTAAAATACGCAACCAAGGTGCTTTAAATGTTTCGGATGCCATAAAAGAGTGGGTAAAGCCAAATATTAGCCAAAAAAGTCCGTATGCGGTAATATCTACAATAGATGATTGCATGATTGCTACATGTCCCATAATATGTGCCATTCAAAATAGATATTTATTGGGGATCTACCCCAAACCCCACTGGGAATTGATACACCACTTCCCAGGTCCAACCCCTTAAATAAAAAAACATTTTTTGGGTTGTGGAGTAAATATTTTTTATTGGTTACGAAAAACAAATGGCTGAATAAAGATTATAACCACACCAAAGGGAGCGCAAGGCTATGCCCGAGTTTAAGTATACAGAAGTTCTTAATCCAGGACCAGATGGTGCTGAATACAAATCATTAACTCGTGATTATGTTGAAATTGGTCAGTTTGATTCGGAGCAGATAATAAAAGTCGCACCCGAAGGATTAACTTTACTTGCCCAAACTGCCTTTCAAGATGCCTCTTTTTTACTTCGTACCAGCCATTTACAGCAGTTGCGCACTATTTTAGACGACCCCGAAGCATCAGATAACGATCGTTATGTGGCATTAGAGCTTTTAAAAAATGCTAATATAGCAGCAGGCAACATTCTACCAAGTTGTCAAGATACCGGAACCGCAGTGGTTATTGGCAAAAAAGGCCATAGGGTTTGGACCGGAGGTGGGGATAGAGAGGCCCTCTCCCGTGGTGTTTATAATACATATTCAACCGCAAATTTGCGTTATTCGCAAGTTGCTCCTTTAACAGTATTTGAAGAACAAAACACAGGCAATAACCTACCAGCCCAAATAGATCTTGAGGCTACTGACGGTGAGACCTATAAATTTTTGTTTATGGCAAAAGGTGGCGGGTCCGCCAACAAGACTTTTCTCTATCAACAGACAAAAGCCCTTTTAACCCCAGAAAAACTGGCAAAATTTTTACAAGATAAAATTAAAACTCTCGGAACATCAGCTTGCCCGCCCTACCATCTATCGGTTGTTATTGGTGGTCTATCTCCTGAAATGAACCTAAAAGCCGTAAAACTAGCCTCTGCCCGTTATTTAGACCGTCTGCCATCCCGTGGTGATGGTTTAGGCTCGGCTTTACGAGATAGAACATTAGAAGAGCAAATTTTATTAATGACACAAAAATTAGGCATGGGCGCGCAGTTTGGTGGTAAATATTTTGCCCACGATGTAAGGGTTATACGCTTGCCTCGCCACGGAGCCTCCTGCCCCGTTGGTATTGGTGTATCTTGCTCTGCTGATCGCAATATTCTTGGCCGTATAGATAGAGAAGGTATTTGGCTAGAGGCGTTAGAGACTGACCCTGCACGTTTTCTACCAGAAGCCGAGCCAGAAGAGTTAAGCGCAAGCGTGGTCCACATTGACTTGAACCAATCTATGAAAAAAATCCGTGAGGCCCTTTCTTCACTGAAGATAACAACACGGGTAATGTTAACCGGACCCATAGTAGTAGCCCGTGATATAGCCCATGCTAAAATTCAAGAAAAACTAGATAGTGGCGAAAAAATGCCAGACTATTTCCAAAACCACGTTGTATATTATGCTGGCCCCGCAAAAACCCCAGAAGGACTATCATCAGGTTCTTTCGGACCTACAACTGCTGGCAGAATGGACAGCTACGTAGAGAGCTTCCAAAAAAACGGTGGTTCCTTCGTTATGCTAGCCAAAGGCAACCGCAGCAACCAAGTAACCAAAGCCTGTAAAAAATACGGTGGCTTCTATTTAGGCTCCATAGGAGGCGCAGCAGCCCGCCTAGCCCAAGACAGCATCCGCAAAGTAGAGGTAATAGACTATCCAGAACTTGGCATGGAAGCAGTACATAAAATAGAAGTAGAAAACTTCCCTGCCTTTGTCATAGTAGACGACAAAGGCAACGACTTTTTCGCCAAATTTGGACTATAAAAATAAAGAAGAAATGCAATAAATTTAAAATGTTATAAGTAGGAGCGAGCTTGCTCGCGAAT
>JADGBW010000148.1 GCA_015231305.1 Magnetococcales bacterium
ATAGAGCAAAAGATTTCGTACATTGGTTTGAACCGTTTACCAAGGTGCGTGAATACGATTTTAGCAAAGGTGAAATTCGTTGGTTTGAAGGTGGTAAGACAAACGTATCCTATAACTGTATTGACCGTCATTTAGAGACCCGTGGCGACCAAACAGCTATTATTTTTGAAGGTGATGATCCTTCCGTTAGCTCTACACTAACTTACAAACAGCTACATGCCGAAGTATGTAAAACTGCAAATGTACTAAAAGCCCAAGGTGTTAAAAAAGGTGATAGGGTCTGTATCTATCTGCCTATGATTCCATTTGCAACTATCGCTATGTTGGCCTGTACAAGAATTGGCGCAGTACACGCTGTTGTTTTTGGTGGTTTCTCTCCTGATTCTCTAAAAGAGCGTATTACCAATGCTGACTGCCGTGTTGTTATAACAGCGGATGAAGGTTTGCGTGGTAGTAAAAAAGTAGCTTTAAAAGCTAATGTCGATGTAGCACTTGAAGAGTGTCCTAACGTACGCTCTCAAATTGTTTTTAAACATACAGGTGGTGCTGTAAACATGGAAGACGGTCGTGATATATGGTATCACGATGTCGCAAGTACTGTTGCAGATGACTGTCCTGCTGAGCCTATGGACTCTGAAGATCCACTGTTCATTCTCTACACATCAGGCTCTACAGGTAAACCCAAGGGAGTTCTTCACTCCACTGGTGGTTATATCCTTTACGCTTCCATGACCCATAAATACATTTTCGACTACCATGACGGCGATGTTTTCTGGTGTACAGCTGATGTCGGCTGGGTAACAGGTCATTCATATATTGTTTATGGCCCTCTATCCAATGGTGCTACTACAGTTGTTTTTGAAGGTGTTCCAACCTACCCAGATGGTTCTCGTTTTTGGCAAGTAATTGAAAAACATAAAGTTAATATATTCTATACAGCTCCAACTGCTATCCGCTCATTGATGGGATTAGGTGATGAGATGGTCAAAAAATGTGACCTATCCTCACTGCGTCTTTTGGGTTCTGTTGGCGAGCCTATTAACCCAGAAGCTTGGGAGTGGTATTATCGTGTAGTTGGTGGTAGCCGTTGCCCAATAGTTGATACTTGGTGGCAGACCGAAACTGGTGGTATCATGATCACACCACTACCGGGTTGTACACCTCTAAAACCAGGTTCTGCTACAAGACCATTTTTTGGTATTGAACCTAAAATTATGAGTGCTGAAGGCACAGTATTAGAAGGTGCTTGCGAAGGAAACCTAGTTATTGCAAGTCCTTGGCCTAGCATGATGCGCACTATTTATGGTAACCATCAACGCTTCTTAGAGACCTACCTAACTGCT
This sequence comes from Magnetococcales bacterium, assembly GCA_015231305.1. Taxonomy (GTDB): domain Bacteria; phylum Pseudomonadota; class Magnetococcia; order Magnetococcales; family JADFYX01. The sequence goes on from JADGBW010000148.1 coordinate 1,344, forward strand.
GTTCCTAACCACTACTTCACTGGTGATGGTTGTCGCCGTGACGAAGATGGTTACTACTGGATAACAGGTCGTGTTGACGATGTAATTATTGTATCAGGACACAACCTGGGAACAGCCGAAATTGAGAGCGCACTGGTTTTACATGAACATGTAGCCGAAGCAGCAGTTGTAGGCTATCCTCATGATATTAAAGGCCAAGCAATATATGCCTATGTCACCTTAAACCAAGGTGTTGAAGGTACTGACGAGTTGAAAAAAGAGTTGAACAAACTTGTTCGCCATGAAATTGGTCCAATTGCACACCTAGATGTTTTACAGTGGTCACCCGGTCTACCAAAAACTCGTTCTGGTAAGATTATGCGTCGTATTCTACGTAAAATTGCTGCCAATGAATTAGAAAGTCTTGGAGACACTTCAACTTTGGCAGACGCATCTGTAGTACAAAACCTTATTGATAACCGGGTAAATAGTTAGTAAGTAGGACTGTTGCTTTGAAGGGATATTTTCAACCCTAATCAAGGCTATTTTTTAACGAAAGTACTTAGTTTCACTTTGTTTTATTAGGAGGATAACTCATGACCCAGAAAAATGAAGATGCTGGTGTAGCCTATTGGAAGGCTAACCTCAGTCTACTGAAATTATGTCTAGCAATTTGGTTCTTCTGTTCATATGTACTCGGAATTTTCTTTGTCGATGCAATGAATACCATGTCCTTAGGAGGCTATCCATTAGGTTTCTGGTTCGCCCAGCAAGGTTCTATTTATATCTTTCTCTTCCTGATTGTATTTTATTCAATCAGAATGGGTCAGATTGATCGTAAATTTGGCATGGATGAGGAGGAATAAATAAATGGATCTGCATGATTTAACATTTTTAGTAGTTGGCGCTACGTTTGCGGTCTATATCGGTATCGCAATATGGGCGCGCGCAGGATCAACAAAAGAGTTTTATGTTGCTGGTGGTGGTATTAAATCTTGGCAAAATGGTATGGCAACCGGTGCGGACTGGATGTCAGCTGCTTCTTTCATCAGTATGGCTGGTCTCATAGCTTTTAAAGGCTATGATGCTTCTGTATACCTAATGGGTTGGACAGGTGGTTATGTGCTTCTAGCCATGCTTCTTGCCCCTTACCTACGTAAATTCGGTAAGTTTACCGTACCTGAATTTATCGGTGACCGTTTTTACTCCCAAGGTGCTAGACTTACAGCTGTTGGCTGTTTGATCACTGCTTCTATCACATACGTGATTGGGCAGATGAAAGGTATCGGCGTGGCTTTCTCACGTTTCTTGGAAGTTGATTTTACAACAGGTCTATTTATTGGTATGGGTATTGTGTTCATCTATGCTGTTTTAGGTGGTATGAAAGGTATTACCTACACACAGATTGCACAATATGTTGTTTTGATCTTTGCTTACACAGTTCCTGCTATATTCATCTCACTAAACCTAACTGACAGTGTACTACCACAGATCGGTCTAGGTAGCGCAATGAATGACGGCAGCGGTACTTTTATGCTGGATAGATTGAATCAGACTGTGACAGATTTAGGCTTCGCCTCATACACGATTCAGCAAGGTTCCACCATGAACATGTTCATGCTTACTCTTTCTCTAATGATTGGTACAGCTGGACTTCCTCATGTTATTGTTCGCTTTTTCACAGTTCCTAAAGTTGCTGATGCTCGTTCATCTGCTGGTTGGGCACTATTTTTCATCGCTTTACTTTACACAACAGCTCCTGCTGTTGGTGCGATGGCACGTTACAACCTCACAACTACTATCCAAAATGGTGAAGTTGGTGTTGTTGAAGCAAACATTGAGTACGCTGAGCGTCCACAATGGTTTAAAAACTGGGAAAAGACTGGCCTATTGAAGTTTGAAGATAAAAATGGCGACGGTCGTATCCAATACTACAACGATAAAAATAAAGAGTTTGCTGCTAAAGCTGAAGCAGAGTGGGGCTGGAAAGGTAACGAGATGGTCAAGATTGACCGTGATATCATGGTTCTTGCCAACCCGGAAATCGCTCAATTGCCTAACTGGGTTATCGCTCTCGTGGCTGCTGGTGGTCTAGCTGCTGCTCTTTCAACTGCTGCTGGTCTACTGTTGGCTATCTCTTCATCGATATCCCATGACCTTCTAAAAAGTGTGTTCATGCCAAACATCTCAGAGAAAAGTGAGCTGATGGCAGGTCGTGTTGCTATGTCTGGTGCTATTTTGGTGGCTGGTTATCTGGGTATGAATCCACCGGGATTTGCAGCTCAGGTGGTGGCATTAGCATTTGGTCTTGCTGCATCTTCAATCTTCCCTGCTTTGATGATGGGTATTTTCTACAAGCGTTCTAATAATATCGGTGCTGTTGCAGGTATGTTAGTAGGTATTTTGTCCACCCTTATTTACATCTTTATGTATAAAGGTTGGTTCTTTGTTCCTGGTACTGCAAGTCTTCCTGATAATCCTGCTAACTGGTTCTTGGGTATCTCTCCAGGTTCCTTTGGTGCTCTTGGTGCGTTGCTAAACTTTGTTACCAACTATGTGGTATCTAACATGACTGCACCTCCTCCAGAGCATATCCAACAACTTGTTGAGGATATTCGTATCCCAAGAGGTTCTGGTGAAGCTACTGGTCACTGATCATAGTTTTAGTTGATTAGTGTTACATTTAAACGGGCCCCATCTATTTGGGGTCCGTTTTTTTTGTGCACCAGGATAAGGGCGCAGGTATTTAGATGTAATAATCATCTACAGGCCCGATGTCGAAACTAGAATGATGTGATAATGGAGATAGTTAATACGATAAATATTTACATAGAATAAGGTTGTCTTATATTAAATCCAATCTATAATGTTTATTGTTTGATGAGTTTAAGCAGTTAGTATAGATCAAGGAGATAGTTAGGTGGGTAGAGTACTATTATTTATTACTGTTACTTTTGCGTTATTTGCGGTTGGGTCTAGCAGAGGATATGCCCAAGAGCTGAAATATGCGCTGTTGGAATGGCCACCACATACATCGCAATATATGGAAGGGTATGGGGTTGCATCTGAATTGGTTACAGCAGTAACAAAAGAGATGAACCTTGAACCCAAATATAACTTTTACCCATTAAAGAGAGTTTTCCATTATCTTGAAGAGGGAAGTCATTGGGCTGCTTTTCCTGGTAGTTATACAAAAGAACGTGCTAAAAAATTTATATATTCAGACCCAATATTTCCGCAGGTAGATAGATTTTTCTATTACAAAAACAAACCAAAAACCAAATTTACAAAGCTTGGCGATTTAAAGCAATATGTTATTGGTGGCACTAAAGGCTTTTGGTACGAAAAAGAGTTTAAAAGAGCTAAGTTACAAACATATTACGTATCTAGCGATGTTATTGCTTTAAAAATGTTAGTTGGTGGCAGGGTTAACTTGGTTGCTATACATGAGCTAGTTGGCTGGCAGCTTATTAAAAAGCATTTTCCTGATGAAGTAGATAATTTTGGAGTACTTGAGAAGCCTCTAAAGGTGAAGGAAAATTATCTTTTGGCTTCCAGAACTTATCCTGAATCTGAACTACTTATAAAGAGATTTAATCTGGCTTTGCAAAAAATTAAAACTAATGGAACTTATAAAAATATTGCCGGAAAATATAATTTGCAACAGTAGTGCTAGCTATTGCTATAACATTATTACTTTGGTAGACTTTAATAGCAATTAAAAGTGGGGATGGTAACCATTAGTTAGATAATAAGAGAAGGTCTATAAATAAAATACTTGAAGAGGTGGCCTTATGGTGAGGCAAACTATGAAGAAATGTTCTTATTATTTCACTGTCATGTTTTTATTAAGTACTTTTTTTGTGCCCTGCCAAACTTTTGCACAAAGTATAGATGATCTAGTTTTTATAACTGAAAATTATGCGCCATTTAACTATGAAAAAGATGGTAAGGCTCAAGGAATTGCTGTTGATTTACTTGTAAAAATACTTGAGCGGTCTGGTTCAAAAAAGAGTAGGAAAGATTTTAAAGTGTTGCCTTGGAGTGAAGGTTACAGACTGGCATTATCAGAAAAAAATGTAGTTCTATTTTCTACACTGCGCACAAAAAAAAGAGATTCTCTCTTTAAATGGGTAGGGCCGATCAAAAAAGGTAGTTCAGCATTAATTGCTAAAAAATCTAGAAATATTCAGATAAATACACTCAACGACTTAAATAAATATATTACAGGAGTAGTTCGTGACGATGCTTCAGCACAGTCACTTATTAATAGAGGGGTTAATCCTAAAAATATCTACGAAACAGTTTCTGGTACTGGAGGCCAAAACCTAGGAAAAATGCTAGCAGCAAACAGGATTGACCTCTGGGCCTATAGTGATGTTTCTGCATCTCGTATTCTTAAAATGTCAGGGTTTTCATTCTCAGACTATGAAGTTGTATACAACTTTCCAGAAAATGATGTATATTTTGCATTGAACATAAATACTGATGATAAGATTGTAGCCAAGTTACAAAAGCTACTTGATTACATGCGTGATTCAGGTGAAATACAAAAAATTATAAAAAATTATTTACCCAATTATCAGTTTGAGCAAAAAATAGGCTCAACTACTATTAAGGGATAGATAAAAAAGGTAGTCTGGAAAAGCTAAAAGATGAAAATGAAGAAAGCTATGCAGAACCCATTTTCCAGATCAGTTCCTCTTAAAGATTCTATAGCCCAGCGACTATTTTTTGTTGTTTTCTTTTTCTACATTATTATATCCGTATTCATTACCTCAATACAGATCTTTGAGACCTACACACGTACTAAAAATGATATTTCAAATGAGTTACAGGTTTTTGGACGAGCCTTTGAGTCTGGCATATCTAAAGCGTTGTGGGAATTTGATGAAGATGTTCTCAAATCTTCTGTAATTGGATTAATGGAAATTCCAGGAATCCTTGGTATTAAGGTTACATCTCCAAAAAATGGCGAATTACTAAGTGGTGGGGGATATATCATAGATGCAAAAGACAACACTGTTTACATAGATCCCGTTACAAACGAAAAAAGAGTAATTAAAGAAAAAGGCTATTTTAATTCTCTTTTTTGGCACGAGTTTGATGTTGTTTACTACCATCTAGATAATAGCAAAAAAATTATCGGTCACACTACAATATACTCTAGTATAAACATGGTTATAGAGCGTATTAAGTTTAGTGTATTGGTTATTGTGGTTAGTGAGCTAATAGAGATACTAGCTATGTGGCTTATATTCGTATTGGTTATTCGCCATATCCTGGGCCGCCCTTTAGATATTCTTACATCAGCAACCCAACGTCTTGCCCAAGATGACATTAAAAATTTCAATGTTGATATCAAGTCTAAAGGTCGTAACGAGCTTAACCTTTTAGAAGAGGCGTTCAACTCTACCGCTAAAAAATTACATGCTGCTAAAAATGAACTTGAAAATCGTATGCATCTTGCTCTTACAGCAGGTAGAATTGCAACTTGGATATGGTATCCAGAGAAAGATCGCTTAGACTTTGATAAAAACCTACCAAATATTTTTGGTCAACTACCTGGTAGCTTTGGTTCATCTTTTTTAGAATTAAATAAATTTTTATTAAAAGATGATCGTGAGCTTCTAACAAAAACTTTGCAAAATAGCGTTACTAAATTTTTACCATTTAGTATTGACTTAAGTGTTAGAGCTCGTAATGGTTCTACATTGTATGTCTCTTTGCAGGCCACTGTTCAAATAGATGAGGAAGAAAGCTCAACATTGCGTCTAGTTGGAACAGCAATGGATGTTACAGAACGTAAAAACATGAATATAGAGCTATTAAAATCCAAAGATATTGCAGAGCAAGCCAACCATGCTAAAAGCAATTTTTTGGCTACTATGAGCCATGAAATAAGAACACCAATGAATGCTGTAAATGGCTCTGTAGAGCTTCTTTATAGACAAAAACTGCCTAAAAATCAGGTTAAGTTAGTTGATACAATTTCTTATGCTACAAAAAATTTACTTAATATTATTAATGATATTTTAGATTTAGCAAAGATTGAAGAGAAAAAATTAACTATTGAATTTATTGACTTTAACCTTTCAGATTTTTCTGAACAACTGCTTTCAACAATGGAACCTATAGCTAACAAGAAAAACCTTAAATTGCTTATATCATTAGATGATAGCCTTCCTGAAAATATTAATGGCGACCAAATTCGGTTGCAACAGATACTTTTAAATTTAGTAAATAATGCTATAAAATTTACGGAACAGGGCCATGTAAAAATTACAATTCAAAAAAGCATTGCAAACTCTATGGAGGAGCATCTAGAATTTTTAGTTACTGATAGTGGAATAGGAATTCCACCTGATAAACTACCTTTAATATTTGATCCATTTACACAGGTAGACTCATCCACTTCACGTTCGCAACACGGTACAGGTCTTGGCTTGGCTATTTGCAAACGTTTAGTGGAGTTAATGGACGGTACTATTGAGGTTAATAGTAGCCCAGGTGTGGGAAGCACCTTTAAAGTGATATTACCATTTGAGAACTCAACAATTAAAAAAGAGCATGATGATAAAAATAAACAGTTACCGCCACTACCATTAACAATATTACTTGTAGAAGACGAACCTGTTAGTCAATTTATTGTACAAAGTTTATTAGAAGATGAGGGGTATAAAGTTTTCGTAGCTTCCAGTGGGCCAGAGGCATTGGATCAGATTATTCAAAACTCAATTGATGTAATTCTTATGGATTTAAGAATGCCAAAAATGGATGGTTTTGAGACTACAAAACGTATTCGTGCATTTGATGATAAAAAAATATCTAATATCAAAATAGTAGCTTTTACAGGTGATGTTATGAAAGAGACAGTTCAACAATGTTTGGATATTGGAATGGATGGTGTGATAGCAAAACCTGTTGTTATTAATGAAATTAATAGAGTTCTTTCTTCTGTTATAGTAAAAAATAGTTAACTGACTAGAAAATATTATACATGGGGCAAATTTACCCTCTGTTCATGATAGCCAGAAAAAAAAAGGTTTTATCTAAAAGATGAAAGCTTAATATAACGAAAAGGTATTTAAGCGGTCTTTTTTAGATGATGCTTATCTTTATTAATGAAATTTTTTAATATGTCATTTTTTTTGCAAATAATGCCAAAATATTACTAAATAAAAGTAACTTTTGACCTACCATAGCCATATAATATGTTTATAGTGGAGTTTATATATTTCTTATAAGTGTGTCAGGTTTAACTCTATAATTAGGCAAAGTTATGTTTTTGTTGATAATTTAAATAGCTTAAAAATTTTTTTATATTTGACTTTTATAAGCTATATTTTTGGCCCAAGTTATGCATTATATTATAACAATGTACAGGCTGTAGTCCGGTTCAACATTTTTCCGGGAAACTCCTATATAATAAAACCTTGAACTTATTGTCCAGGAACATAAGGGACTAGGCTATTGGCTCTTCGTACATATTCTTGTCCATGGTGGTTGGTATTGCTCTCATTACCAACCACCTGGAGACAAAACCTCAATTTTTCTTACCCCAAAAACTTGTAAACTAAAAATCCCCAAGTCAAATAGCAATTTCAGTTATAGTGATTTCAATCCATAAACAGACACTATAAAACCAACTTGGCGTCGTTCCCGCGTAGGCGGGAATCCAGGGAGTTCCACGTCGTCGCTCTAGATTCCCGCCTACGCGGGAATGACATGCAACTCTGATTGTGTACAGTTTTTAATTAAAGTCACTGATATGTATTGACCTTTCAACTCCTAAATGTGTTGTTTCACCAGTTTTCC
>JADGBW010000149.1 GCA_015231305.1 Magnetococcales bacterium
GCACGCATTCCCGACAAGCCGGCCCCGACTATCACCAGGTCATGGCTATTCATACTTCCTCCTAAACAATTATTGCCGACAACAATTATAGTACTAAAAATTATTCAACACTTGTTGACCAACTGCCCAACTCAAAATTACAAGTCCATAAAAAAAACTTTGTCCGGAAAAGAAAATTAATATTAGCAAATTATGTAATACTAATAAACAATTACCGCTTCCAAAAACACGAAAGGACTATAACAACCGAATAACTAGTTGTCAAAAAAGTAACTGACTATTGAGCATTTTTTAATTTACACTAGCAAAATAATTGCAATTAGCCTGGAAATATCATGAATATGCTCTGTTATCGTTTAAATATTTGATTAATAAAGGAACTTTTCTAGAACGTGTCTTACTTATAGATACTGCAATATGATAAAATTTCTTTGTGGATCAAAGATTAAGCGGTTACATTGCCTGTTAATGAAATATATGGGTTAATTTGCCCATAGTTTCAGCCTGTGCTACAAACGGATGTTAAAGATTTTTATATATTAATTGTTATACTTATATGGCGTAGAACTCATGAGCGAATCTGATAATCAACAGACAAAATATAACCCACAACTACTTGAAACAAAATGGCAGGGTTTTTGGGATAAAGAACAGATTTTTAGGGCGACACCCTCCCCTGACAAAGAAAAATATTATGTTTTGGTTATGTTCCCCTACCCCTCGGGTAGAATTCATATGGGCCATGTCCGTAATTATGCCATTGGCGATGTAGTTGCCCGTTATCAAAGACTGCAAAATAAAAATGTTTTAAATCCTATTGGTTGGGATGCCTTTGGTATGCCAGCTGAAAATGCCGCAATACAAAAAAAATCTCATCCGGCAAAATGGACTTATGACAACATTGATGCCATGCGCTCAGAGCTTAAAACCATGGGTCTTTCCTACGATTGGAAACGGGAATTTGCCACTTGTGACCCCGATTATGCCCATTGGGAGCAAGATCTATTTTTAAAACTATATGATAAAAATTTAGTTTACCGCAAAAAAGCTTTGGTAAATTGGGACCCGGTAGATAACACCGTATTGGCAAACGAGCAAGTCATAGACGGCAAGGGCTGGCGCAGTGGAGCTGCGGTTGTACGTAAAGAGCTGTCCCAATGGTTTTTTAAAATTACCGATTATGCAGATGAACTCTTAACAGGACTTGAGAAACTAGAAGGCTGGCCTGAAACTGTCAAAACCATGCAGACCAACTGGATTGGTAAAAGCCATGGTGTTGAGTTTGAATTTAAAATTACTGGACACAAAGAAGCTTTTGCAAAAGAGCCAACAGCTGAAGACACTACAATGGGTGTTTATACCACACGCCCAGATACTATTATGGGAGTAACATTTTGCTCTGTAGCAGCAGAACACCCCCTTGCAAAATTAACTGCACAACATAATTCAGAGGCTCAAGCATTTATACAGAGCTGTCAATCTACCGGAACCAGTGAAGAGGCTCTAGAAAAACTAGAAAAAAAAGGTTTTGATACTGGCCTTAAAGCTATCCACCCTTTCACTGGAGAGAAGATACCGGTTTTTATCGCTAATTTTGTACTTATGAGTTATGGCACAGGTGCAGTAATGGCGGTTCCGGCTCATGATCAGCGGGATTTTGAATTTGCTAAAACTTATAATATACCAATTAAGGTAGTTATACAAAATGATGGTGAAGCATTAGATAGCCAAACCATGACTGAAGCCTACACTGGCCCTGGTAAATTGATTAATTCAGCAGAATTTAACGATCTGGACAACGAAAATGCAAAAAAAATAATTGCCGAAGCTTTTGATAAAAAAGGAATTGGCAAAGCAACAATAAATTATCGCCTACGTGATTGGGGAATATCCCGGCAACGCTATTGGGGCAACCCAATACCAATGATAAACTGCGAAAAGTGTGGAGTAGTTCCGGTTCCTGTTGAGCAACTACCCGTTACATTGCCTGATGATGTAGAACTAACAGGAGCCCAAAACCCACTAGTTATCCATCCCACATGGAAACTATGCAACTGCCCAAAATGTGGAGGTGCTGCCCACCGAGAAACAGATACCATGGACACCTTTATGGAGTCTTCTTGGTATTTTTTACGTTACTGCTCCCCTGACGAACAAAACGCCCCGCTAAATACAAAAGAGGTAAACCACTGGATGCCAGTGGATCAATATGTTGGCGGTATTGAACATGCTGTTTTACATCTTCTTTATGCAAGGTTTTTCCATAAGGCCCTCCGTGATATTGGTGAGGTTGATTGTGACGAACCGTTCATCAACCTGCTAACCCAGGGAATGGTACGTAAAGATACAATAAATTGCCCTACCCATGGTTGGCTCTACCCAAATGAGGCTGATGAAATTGATGGCAAGTTTAAATGTGTAAAGTGTGGAGAAGTAGCAACAGTTGGTCGTAACGAAAAGATGTCTAAAAGTAAAAATAATGTTATTGATCCCAACGATCTAATAGCCGGATATGGTGCTGACACTGCAAGGCTATTTATGCTTTTTGCAGCTCCACCGGATCAAGACCTAGAGTGGAACGAATCTGGAGTTGATGGAGCGTGGCGTTTTTTAAACCGTCTTTGGCGGTTACTGGTAGATATTCAAGAACGTTATAATGGGGCAAAGCCTGCCACTACAACTCCAAAAAACAGTGCTTTAAAAGAGCTACGTGGTAAGGTTCACGAAACCATAGAGCGAGTAACTCGTGATATGGAACGTAAGCAATATAACACAGGTATTTCAGCAGTTATGGAGATGATAAATGCTGGTGGCAAACTACTAGCAGCAGGAGAAGTAACAAAAGACCAAGAGGCAGGTGGTGTGTTAATGGAGTTAGCCCATGTTGCAGTTGTACTTTTAAACCCCTACACACCTCATATCACAGAAGAGCTATGGCAAATGTTGGGTCATGAAGAGCATTTGGGGCTTGCAAAATGGCCCAAGGTAGACCCAGAAGCGTTAGTGAAAGATGAAATTACCGTTGTGGTACAGATAAATGGCAAGCTGCGCTCTCGCCTGACTGTACCTGCTAATATTTCTAAAGAGGATCTAGAAAAAGCCGCTATGGGTGACGAAAAAATTGTTGCAAATTTGGCTAATGTCACAGTGCGAAAAGTGATAGTTATACCCGGTCGCCTTGTAAATATTGTTGCAAATTAAAATTTAACCTGGAAAACATAAAAATGAACAAAAGTCGGCATATACGGTTTTTTACCCTGATAATTATCACAGCAACATTTCTTAGCAGTTGTGGTTATCGCTTTCCTGGAGATCCACAAAAACACGCAGCAATGTGGCAGGGAACAACCCTAAAAATTGAAGGTGACGGTAAAAAACATCATCCTGTACTAGCGCAAAGGTTAAAAGTAAAACTTGCTAACAGACTTGGCATGTCGACAAAAAATACAACCGACAATAAAAACACTACCCTTATTATAAAACTAAACCCACTAGATCGTACGTTGATTTTAGAAGATGAAGATGGTCGAGCTGACCAATATCAGATAACCATGACAGCTAAGCCAACCCTTATGGGCTTTGATAAATCACCTAAATACCCTACCGTCAAAGGTAGTACAACATATTATGAGCTAAGAGGGAGCGCAACAACCCAAACAGCTAGAAACAGCGCAGAAATTGAAGCACTACAAAGCCTATCCGAGGCATTAGTTGCGGTTATAACAAGTATTAAGGAGTAGTATTATACTTCCAATTATACGTTGCCAAACATCTATGTGAGCAAGCTTGTTATAGATTGGTCGGGTATAATAAAGATTCGCAAGGAAGCTCACGCCTATGGTTTATTGGTTAAAATTTGACTATGGGAAGTTTATATTTGGGACAAATATATATACGAAATTTTAGCTAGGAAAACCTATTTAGATTTTCCAGCTTCCATCAATAGGCGAGCTTGTGTTAGGTGGGCCTCATCTAATAATTTAGCGTTATCCTTGGGCTTTGCCTCACCTAAACGGATAACGTTTGCAATTATCATTCTGGCCTCTTTAATTTTTCCCTGTTTATGATACGCTTTGGCTAAACCAGCTTGGCTTTCTAATAGAGCGGGGCTGCCCTCAGACAGAGAGCCACTTAGAATTTCTACTGCTTGTTTATAGTTGGCAATGGCTACAGGAAATTCACCTTGGGCAAATGCAGAGGCAGCATATTGCACCAAACACTCACCTGTTTCAGAGTGTTGAAAGCCAAAAGTCTTCTCATAAGCATTACAGCTATCTCTTAGAAGTGCCTCACCTTTATCTGCTTTTCCAATGTTTAGATAAATTCTGGCTAAATCTAGAGTATTACGTAGTGATATTGGGTGGTTCTCACCCAGGCTTTTATCGTAACCAGTTTGCACCATATCTAAAATTTCGGCTGCCTCTTCAAGATCCATCTGCTGTTCGTGTAGGTTTGCCAAAAGGGTGTAGATGGTCAGTGTCTCAGGATGATTTTTACCAAGAGAGATAGATGCATGTTCAATTGCTTGGTTAAAAAGGCTCTTAGCCCCTGCTATATCACCCTGTTGCAGATATATCTCCCCTAGTTGTCTCTCAGCCATAATAGATACTGCATGACTTTTGCCAAGGTTCTTTTGAGCCATTACCAGGGCTTGCCTGCCAAAGTTAATACCTTGGGGCATTCTTCCTGCTTCAGCATGGCTGATTGCTAGCTCTAAAAGGTTTGATAACTCACCAACTACTTTAGACTTTTTCTGGGTAATTGCTCCTACTTCAACTAATTTTTTATCAATCCACTCCGGTTCACGAGATAAGATTTGGGTAATTTGATAGTTATACAGAGCTGCATCTGCACTTTTTCCTGCTACTGCTGCCAAACGGGCTGCTTGACGAAATATAGGAAGGGCCTGTTCACCCTCTTTGGCGGCCAATGTTAAGGATGCAGTGTTGTGTATATGGTCCAGATTAGTAGGATCAATTTTGTAGGCAATTCTATAGTGTGCCAAGGCATCAACAAAGTTGTTCTGTTTTAATGCAGCTTTTCCTAGTTCAGCTACAACAGACGCCCTTTTAACATCGCTGGCAGTAACTTGTGGAAAAGATGGCACAGTCAACAAAGGCCCTATCTTTTTTCGAGGTGTAGGTGGTCTTCCATTAGGAAGAGCCGAGGTATTTGTTAATTCTGGATGGCTGTTATATTTAGAACCAGGCGGAACCACCCAAGCACCAACACCATTGGAGTTGTCAAAGACATAGCTTTTTCTACCTTTAAGGTCTTTAGTCTTTACCTTAGGTCTCTTCACACCATAAACATTTACAATCTCAGTGTTAGTAGCAGGTTTGGCACTATTAGCCTTAGCAATAGCTTCATCTAAATATTTTGTCTTTGCCCGCACCTTAGGAACGCTACTAGTTTTGGCTTTGGGCCAAAATTTTACTTTTGCCCTTGGTAGATGTGTGGTCTTAGCCATAGGAGAGTCTGCTGACATATTCATAGGAACATTTAATGTTCTGGAACGTGGCAGGTATGTCGTCATTGGCCTTGGTTGTTGTAACTTAATAATACGACTACGTCTTTTACCAAGGTTGGGTATATAATCATCACCAGGCTCAGGATAATTAACAGAATCCTTCTCCCAGGCATTAGCAGCAAATATCTCTCTTGCCTCTATTTCAGCTAGGATTTTTTCCCGCCTTCGCATTTCAGCTTTTGCCCACTCTTGAGCATCTCTTTCTGACTTCTGCCATTTTTCAGCAGCTATAATTTCACGTTTTTCAATTGCAGCTAATATTTTTTTCTCACGCGCTAACTTCTCTTCCCCTAACCTGCGAATTTCAGCTGCTTTTTCATCGGCAATACGGTTAGCCTCAGCCTCAATTTTAGCAAGTATTTGAGCATCCTTCTTTACCTTTGCTTTTGCTGCTTTTTCATCAGATAGTTCTTGCTCTGCTTTACGCCTAATTTCAGCTGCCTTTTTCTCAGCTATTTCTATAGCCTTTTCTTCAGCCTCACTACGTAGAGCTATATCAGCAACAGATTGGGCTTCCAATATAGCCAATACCTGCTTTGCTCTTGTGCCTTGGTCATCATCTAACTTATAGATATCTTCATCTTTTTCTTGGGGTGGATGAAAATCATCTGCTTGGGCTGTTAGCTCTGCTTCTTGTGCAGCTGTTAATTTTTTTGTTGGGCTTGCTTTTGCTGCAAGCTTTGCTTCTTGAGCCTTTTTAGCCTCGGCTGAAGCCAATAAGCTAGCTTCATGTGCCTTTTTGGCCTCTATTTCAGCTTTTATTTGGGCCTTTTTAGCATCTTCCTGAGCTTTTAGCTGTTGAGCATGTTTTTTACGTGCTGCAAGTTCCTTTGCTGCTTTTTCAGCCTTTTCTTGAGCAAAACGGCGGAACTCTGCTGCTTTTTTCTGAGCTTTGATGGCAGCATCAGCCTTAATTTTAGCTCGAATATCGGCAGCAACCTTTTGTTTGGCAGCAATGATTTGTTGGGCTTTTTTTGCCTTCTCTTCAGCTTGGCGTCGTAATTCGGCAGCTTTAGCTTCTGATTTTCTAAGAACCTCTGCCTCTACTTTAGCTATAAATTTAGCATAAGCTTCTTCTCTAGCTTCAATGTTAGCGAGAATTTTTTCGTCTCTAGCCAATTTTGCAGCAGCTATTTTACGTTGTTTATCAGCCCTAAGCTTTGCAATACGCATAGCCTCAGCTTTTCTAAGTTCAGCCTGACGAATTAACGCAGCCTTTCTATTTTCAGCCTGACGAATTGCCTCAGCATTCATCTCTTTGGCCAAACGTATTGCCTCTTGCCTTTTTGCCTCTGCAAGTCTAATTTCTTCAGCCTTTTTCTCCTTGGCTATTCTTATTGCTTCAGACTTTCTATATTCAGCTAGTCTTTTTGCAGCAGCTCTCTTAGCCTCTGCTATACGCAGTGCTGTTGCTCTTGCTTTAGCTTTAGCCAATGCAATGGCTTTTAATTTTGCAGTCCTTTTTGTACGAAACTTCTCGGCTTCAACTCTAGCCCAGTTGACCTGGTCTGGTGTTAATGTAGAGAGCAGAAGCTTATGTTCTGGTTTAGCTTTTGCGTAATCAAAACCATCAGCTAACATATACCATTTAAGAGCTTGCGCCGGGTTGTGTTGGACTCCTGCACCCAAGCTGTATAGACGCGCCAAAAGCCTTTGTGCCTCTGGGTCGTCCTCTTGAGCTGCTAGATTAAAATAGTGGGCTGCATGGGTTTCGCTCTCTTTTACACCCAACCCAACCAGATACATCATACCAAGTTCAATTTGGCTTTTAGTATCTCCTTTTAGTGCTGCTGCATAAAACCAACCTGCTGTTGCCACCATATCAGTTGGGTTTTTTGCAGTAACCGCAAGTGCCGTTCCCACTAGATCCCTAGCTTTACGTTCATCCTCAGGGGTTACAACTTTTTTGCTAGTATCTTCAATTGGTGTAGGCGGGCTATTTAGTGCTAAAACTGGCTTCTCTTTACTAATTTGTGGAGGAGCCATAGGTGGTTGTATCACTGGGGTTGGATGGGGCTGTCTATCTCCACTAATTTGTGGAGGAGCCATAGGTGGTTGTATCGCTGGGATTTGAGGAGTTTGACTGGCAACAAAGCCACTTCTTGGCAAAACTTTATTTTTCTTAGGTGGTTGGGGTGTGGGCTTTTGCTTTTGTGGTGAAGTAATTGTGGCAGGAGGTACGGGAACCCCTAAACGGATTAAATTATTTTTAGCCTCTACACTTCCAGAAGCCGATGCAAGCTTAAACCATTTAACAGCCTCATTACGATCAGCATTTACTCCTATACCCTGCTCATAAAAATATCCTATCAAATTTTGGGCTTTTGAATGGCCTTTAAGAGCAGCAGATTTTATCAACTTTGCAGCTTTTTTTGCATCTTCAGGAACTCCATCTCCTATAAGATAGAGCATACCTAAATTTAGCTGGCCTTCTGCGGAACCTCTAGCAGCGGTAATTTCAAACCATGATGCTGCTGCACGGGAATCCTTTTTTGTCTCATGTCCTACTACAAGCATGGTTCCCAATAAGTTTTGTGCCCTGATATTTCCAGCTAACGCCTCATTGAGTGTCTGTTTAAAACTAACTTTTACTTTGGATGGAGCGGAAGGAACTAAAGGGGCAGAAGGTTCTGCAACCAAAACAGCAGGAAGAAGCATGATTAAAAGAAGCAAACCAGCATAGCTTGCGAGACTAAAACCACTTAACACTTTATGGAACACCCCATTAATCCTGCTAATTGCAGTTAATTGAGTCTCTCCAACAGTGTTTCCACTTATGTGGCTCTCTAAAGGTTCTCGACATTCAAACTTCATGCAAATTACTCCAATACCTTGCAGAATCGGGACTAGGCATAAATTGAAAAAACCTAGCTATCTTCCTATTCACCCACTATCGGTTAAGCTAACTACTACGTTAAGTAATTATTTACTAAGTATTGACTATATATCTGTATCTATTAGAATTTTACCTACTTTTTGGCAGATTTTACTCATAAAGAAAGGTAAAGCCAAAAAACAGACAAAATTGCTATTTCAAGCTGATGTTATCGTATAATAATTTTATCCTTAAAAAATAACAATCACAAACAATCGCTACTTATTGAAAGTTATTAAAATATGCTGAAAAAATATTTTAATTTTTTTGATTATGATGGGAAGTTAAAGTTACAGCTTCAATTGCCTTGGGACCTAAAACATCACTTAGGGAAGACACAACAAGCTTAAGATCTACAGAACCATAGAGAAAAATTTCCTGCACACCTCCACCAGCCACTCGAATACGGGTTCGACCACACTCAGAAGTTATTTTCACACGCATCTCACCGCCACGACCAAAGCGTCCACTGATATGACCAGGATGAGGATAAAACCCTGCCCGTTGCAGAACCTTAAAAACTTTGGCTCCGTTATCAGTAAGTGTGGTATGACGAGTAGCTTTATTTTTCACAACAAAGAGATCCAACTAGCTTTGAATCTAGGTTGAAGATAGAAAATAATGGTTTCTGAGGTAGGAGTTTTTTTAGAAATAAAAAAAAGTTGGTGCCCGCGCCCGGAATCGAACCGGGACTCCCAAGGGAAACGGATTT
>JADGBW010000036.1 GCA_015231305.1 Magnetococcales bacterium
GTATACATGAAAAGCATAAAGTAAAACAGTGGCATTGGATTTTTAGGTTATTTATTCTAGAAATTTTGCTATACGAATTACACCTTCTTTTATTCTTTCAAAATCTGTTGCATAGGAAAATCTTAGGTGTTCTTTCGCTCCAAACGAGCCAAAATCCAGACCTGGCGTTACTGCAACTCCTGCCTCTTCTAACAATCTTTCACAAAAAATTTGAGAATTTTCAATGTCACACTTAGCCAATAAATTAGCTATATTGGCATAGATATAAAATGCACCCATAGGTTCAACAGATATATCAAAACCCAGTTTTTGCAAAGAATCTATAAGATATACTCTGTTTATATCGTACTTTTTAAGTTGATTAGCAAAATTATCAGTACAATCAAATGCAGCTAAAGCTGCATGTTGCGCAATGGTAGACGCGCTAATAAACATATTTTGCTGCAACATTTCAACAGCCCCTAAGGCATCATGGGGCACAATCATCCAGCCCAAACGCCAACCAGTCATTGCAAAATATTTAGAAAAGCCGTTTATAACAATGGCTTTGTCAGAAAATTCTAGAGCAGTTTTAGCACTCTTGCCATAGGTGATACCGTGATATATTTCGTCAGATACAACAACACCTCCCCCACCTTCAATTAGTTCAACAACTTGAGTAAATGCTGTATCATTAATTAATGTACCAGTCGGGTTGGAAGGGCTAGTTATCAACCCGCCCCTTAGTCCCTTTTTTAACTCCGGGGCAAGTAGCGATGCGTTTAATTGATATTGGCTATCAGGACCAACTGGTATTTGCACTGGCTGGCCACCCAACAGTCTTATCATATTTTTATAACAAGGATACCCAGGGTCTGTTATGGCAAACCTGTCACCAGGATCAAGAATAATTCCAAAAGCCAACATAAAAGCTCCAGAAGTTCCTGATGTAATAATTATCCGGTTTTCTGATACATCAACACCGTACTGTTCACCATACCACTTAGAAATTCGCTTACGTAGTGGCAAACTGCCTTGGGCTAGTGTGTAGTTTGTTTGATCTTTTTCTAAAGCTTGGTGAGCTGCTTTAATTATTGGTGGGGGTGTAGAAAAATTTGGTTCTCCTACCTCAAGGCGAACAATATCTCGCCCTTGGGCAACCAGTTCTTTAGCTCTACGCAACACCTCCATAACATAAAATGGCTGAATATCTGTTAGTTTTTTTGCCCAAATCATATTAGAAGTTTATTCCTGTAAAAAAAAAATGGTTAAAACACCACTATTACTATTTAGAATATCTATAATTCACAATATATCCAGGTTAGTATATGTGCATGTTAGAAGTATGCCAAGCAGGTAAACCCAAAAATCGGCCCTTAATTATAAAAATAAATGGATATTGTTACCCAAGGAATTATAGGTGCTTTAGCTGCCCAAGCTATTGCAGATGAAAAGAACACCAAGCGGGCCACCTGGATAGGGTTTATCGCAGGCTTACCAGCTGATGCTGATATATTAATAGCATCCCAGTCTGACCCCCTGCTTACGCTAGATTTTCACCGCCAGTTTAGCCACTCTCTATTATTTATTCCTATAGGTGGGCTGATTATTGCTGCTTTTTTGTGGTTAATTTTTAAAAACCGCATAAGCTTTACCCAGCTTTTTTATTACTCTTTAGCAGGTTATGCCACCAGTGGTCTTCTAGATGCCTGTACAAGTTATGGCACACAACTGCTATGGCCTTTTACCAACCAGCGTATAGCTTGGAGTATAATTTCAGTATTTGACCCTCTCTTCTCTTTAACTCTAATTCTTGCCCTTGTTTTGGGCTGGCGAAAGATAACCCCCCGTTTTTCCCAAGTTGGTTGGCTGTTTGTTTTTGGTTATCTATTATTTGGGTTAAACCAACAGGCAAATGCCACGGCTGTTATAAATAGTTTGGCTGCACAAAGAGGCCATAAAATTGATAGAATTGTCGTCAAACCCACAATGGGTAATTTATTGCTGTGGCGAGGTGTATATCAGAGTGATGACAAATATTACATTACAGCAGTGAGGGTAAGCCCATTAACTCAACCACTTTACTATGCTGGAGATTCAATAAAAACATTTGATTTTAAAAAAGATTTAAAAAAATGGCCTGAAGATTCTATACTGGTTAAAGATGTATATCGGTTTAACCATTTTAGCGATGGATATATTGCTAAACATCCTGAAAACCCGAATGTAATTGGAGATATTCGTTATTCAATGCTCCCTTTTGATAGCACCCCAATTTGGGGTATAACCTTAAGAGACAATCATGCTTATAGCCACGTTCCATTTAAAAATGATCGTTCTCAAGTATCCCAAGCCATGAAAATATTTCCAAGTATGTTAGCTGGCACATGGGATAAATGGGAAAAATTATGAAAACTCTCAAACCGATATTTATAGTTACCCTGCTTTGTCTATTATCTTTTGGAAATATTTTTTATACTAAAAATATCTATGCTCAAACACTACCAGGATCTATAGTTTCAAGTAAGTGGTTATCTCAAAACAAAAAAAATGTTGTTATATTAGATGTTAGAAGAATAAAAGAAGAGCCCCCCAAAACAAAAAAAAGCTTTATTCCTGGTGCAATTTTAGTTGATTTTGCCAAAGCAACTAAAACCATAAACATTGAAGGAAAACAGCTAAAATCTATGGCATTAGATAAAAAATCTTTTGCAAAACTAATGTCCCAATCGGGGGTAACAAACAGCGATAATGTAGTTATTACAAGCCCAGGAAAGCATCTATTGGAGCTAACATATGTTACTAGGCTTTACTGGAGCTTTAAATATTTTGGCCATAAATCTGTAGCTATTTTAAACGGGGGTAATGCCCTTTGGCACTCAGAAAAAAGACCATTGCAAAACCCTGAAAGCACCATAAAAACCACTACATATCATATTAATAACATTAACAATAATATTCTTGCAGACATAAAAAATGTTACAACAGCACAAAAACAAAACCAGCAGATATTAGATGTAAGAGGTTTAGAATATTACGAGGGAATAAAGGTAAACAAGGCTTTTGTTGCTGCAAAATACAAAGGCCATATAGCAGGAGCGCTCAACCTGCCTATCCAATCATTAAGCAAACAGAAACAATCGGCTATTTGGTTTCAACATTTAGATGAAATTGTTGAAATGGCTGATATGATGGATATTGATTTAAACAGCCCTACTGTTCTTTATTGTGATTCTGGCAACTATGCTAGTTTAGAATGGTTTATTATCTATGAACTTTTAGGCAACAAAAAAGCAAAACTTTTTGATGGCTCTATGCATCAATGGTCAATATTTAACAAACCTGTTAAGCAGGGTGAAGAACCCTGATAATTGCTTAATAGTTTATTTACAAAGGTATAACAACCATGCATAAAACATCAACGGCCAAATTTTCTTATATTTTTATAGCAGTAATGTGTACAGCTATTTTTAGCCTCAGCACAACTTCATCTGCATTTTCAGCCGAAACTAAAGAGGTATCTATTCCTCCTGAGTCTTTAGCGCAATGGTACAAACCCCAAAATAAAAGGCAGGTCTGGCTACACCTTATGTTCCGCTTAGGTGAAACCACACAAGCTGTTGGGTTGTATAGCAAAACGGGAGACTCTACCTCTATGGCCCGTTGGGCAGGGTCTCTTGCAGAAAACTACAGACTTATACCTAAAATGGTGCCAGAATGGGCCGAACAAATTGATGTTGATGCTGTTAAAGCTTTAGAAACAGCAGCTGCTAAAAAAGATATAACTGGCGTGCAAAAAGCTCTTAAAAAAATCCGCCAGAGTTGTAAATCGTGTCACGGAGAGTTTAAAACCACCTCTATTGCTATCTATAGAAGCGCAGATTTTAGCAAACAAAAAATCAAAAGCTTAAATGGTAAAGATTTAATAAATTATCGTACCTTTATGAAATCTCTACGTCATGATTTAAATAACTTAAAAATTTACCGTGCAGACTTAAACACAGGTAAAGCCCAACACTACGCTAAACAAATATCTGATAAATTAAGTTCCCTTAAAGAAAGTTGCTCATCTTGCCATAGAGATAAAGAACCAGTTTTGAGAATTCTTGGTGAAAAAACTTTTAACACTATGGACAGCCTTATTGTGGCACTAAAAGAGCCGGGAAAAACTAAAAAGAGCGGGCAGCTAATGGGTGAGATGGGCTTTACAGTATGTGGTCGTTGTCATGGAATTCATCGTAATAAAGTTGCTATAAAAAAGCTTTTGAAATAGCTATTGTTAAAGCAGATATTGGCTTTTAATATATAAAAAAAATTAGGGAAATAATGGAAGCTAAACTAAACAAAAGCTCTACATTAACAAATACTCAAGAGAGCATATTAATTTCTCTTAAAAAAAATATGCTACTGCCTTTAAACGACCTTTTAATTGTATCTCAAGAGTTTATTAAAGCAGATATTTCTATCTCTGAATTAGCAAGTTGTTTAAAAAAGCACAACAACTTAATTGAAAATGAAAATAAAGCACAAAACGGTGAAGAGCAAAAGGTTTATAAACCTTACAAAAACTACAACCTTGGCTTTATTAATTTAAATATAGAACCCCTACCAAAACTGAACCAACAAGAGCCTCAACAATACATATTTATAGCTATTGATATGGCAACACATTGGCTCTACTTTGAGGTTACTGAGACAATAGACACCTCATTTTCTGTGTCATTTGTAAAAAATTTAGCCAATGCTGCTCCATTTATTATCACCCGTATTCTTACCATAAAAAACAGTTCATTTACTGATGGCTATAACGAACAAAAACCAACAGGAGAACATCCCTTTGATATTGCCTGTAAAAAACTTGATATACAGCACCTTTTAACCCAACAAGCAGAAAATAATAGTAAGATAACAGTTAATTCTGACGAGATGTTTTCTGAAATAACAGGTAGCAAACACTTTATTGCAAACGAGAGTTTGTACGAAACACTAAAGCGGTATAGTGTAATTTATAACGAACAAATAACACAGATAAGCTTAGACTATTTAACTCCATTACAAGCTGTACAAAAGAGACAAAGCGCAAAAGAAGAGGTGCTTCACACTAAAAAGCCATTTAAATTTTCAGGTTTACAACTTTTGATTATTTGGGTGGTATGGCTAAGCATAACAATGATATTTGCATCACAAGCAATACCACATCAATAGATTTTGTCACCCTTATGATTGGCAACAACGGGGTATGTTGTTCTATTATTAAATAAATATTATATAAAACTGTTATAGCACACTTTAATCGTCAACATAGTATTTTAGCTTTGCCACGTCAGGTATATGTATCAAACGACCTTCAACTACTATCAGCTGTTCTTCATTAAGTTTTTTTAAAGCGCGAGAGAAAGTTTCAGGTTGAATAGACAGGTTTGAGGCAACCACTCGTTTAGGAGAGTCAAGCTTAACCAAAGCAACATTATTGCTAACAGTTTTCATATGTTCAACAAGATAGTTAAGTAATCTCTTATGGGCACTTTTTAAGTATAATTTATCAATCTCTGTTAGTTGCCTACGCAGCCTTTGGCTCATAGTAGCCATCATACGTAGACAGGTTTCGGTAGACTCTTTAAGAATACTTATAAACTGTTTATTGCTAAAAGCTAATACTGTGCTTTCTTGTAGAGAGTCAGCACAGACCGGGTAGTTTTCAACCTCCATAAACATAACAGCCGAGGCGAAAACCTCCCCTGGCCTTATTATCTCAATAATTTTTTCAGAACCGTTTCTAAAAATTCGATATAATTTTATTTGACCTTCAACAAGAACAAAAAAGCTATCGGCTTTGGTTTCCGTATCAAAAATAGTTTGGTTACCTTTAATTTTGACAACCCTCATATATTTTTTAACTTCGGATAGTTGCTCTTCTGAAAGGGCAGAAAACAGAGAAATACTCTTAAGAATTTTATCGTATTCACCCAGTTTTTTCATTGTATGTTTGTATCCGTAACATAAATTGATAAATATTGAGCGGGCAGAATAATTAGAACTATTTTTGACTCACCTAATTTTAACAAATACTACACATTAGTACAATTAAAATGAATACAAAAATAAACAACAAACACAGTTATAGTTGGGTAATAGACAAGTTCCTGATAGAATGCAAAATATTGGTCAAACCTACTCTACCATGCTGGTATTAAATTGTATAAATTAAAGTGCTTTTCAACTAAAAATTTTGCCATACTAATAAAATTTAACAGTTTAATTAAACAATAACTTTTTCTTTTACATTTAATATATGTAATTAGTTTTATCTATAGTAGTTTTTTTGAGGTGTATTACATGAGAGTGTTGTTAATTTTTCTGTCTATTTTCAGCATAACAGTTTTTCCTGTGACTTGGTCAGATGCACTAGCTTTTGACCCTGCTAAAGTAAAAAAATTAATAAACAGTAGAAAGTGTGTAAGCTGTGACCTTAAAAATGCCGACCTTAAAAATGCCAATATCCCCGGAGCTTTTTTACAAGGGGCAAAACTACAAGGAGCTAACCTAACAAAAGCTAAATTAAATAAAGCCAAACTTTACAAAACAGATCTTACTGCTGCCAACCTTACTGGGGCTGACCTCAGCTTTGCTAATATGGAACAAACAAACTTGGGTAATTCCAATTTGGCTGGAGCAAAAATGAGTAATACATATTTAGACCAAGCCAACCTCGGTGGTTGCAATCTTAAAGGTGCTGATCTTAGAAAAGCCTATATGGTTGGGGCGTTTCTTAAAAATGCAGACCTTAGCGAGGCAGACTTAAGAGGAGCAACTCTTTTTGGTGCTAATATTTTAGGTGTAAATTTCACAAGCACAAACCTAGAAGGCGCACGCTGGCGCAATGGTAAAGTATGTGCTCCTGGCTCCATAGGTAAATGCATAATTGTGGAATAACCAAGTTTTAACCTAAAAACGGCAGTTGGAAGTGCGTGCATAGTGTAATCTATTGATTTATCTGGTGTATCAGGGGAAATCGCGGTCACCTTATGGTGATAAGACTTTCCCCTGATAAGCTAGGTAAATCAATAAGTTGCGCTAGGTGCGTGCTTACGACTGCCGTTTCTAGGTTTAATGACTTGTTCCTGAAGAACGGGTAATTTTATTGTAGACATTATATTTACCAGACGGTTTTTTCATGGGTATCCGCTTTACCTCTTTTAAAGTATCACCATCATAAATAACCAACGCTCCATCTTTATCCCAAATACTCAATAATGCATATCGACCATCTCTGGTAAACTCTACATGAGCAGATGTTTTACCTGGATCTGGGCGTAGGGTTTTTACAATTTCTAATTTAGATTTATCAATAACATGAACTAAATCACGGTTGTCTCCAAAAAATACATCCACCCAAGCATAAGGAGTTTTTTCATGGCTACGCATAAAAAATCCTGGCCCTTTTGTTTTTATGCGTTTAATTACTTCCCAGGTATTCAAATCTATAACAGAAACTACACCCTCTTTTAGGTTTGGTGTAGCCATGACATCTCGCCCTTGCCACTTCCAGGTTATGCCAGAACCTAAATGGGGCATTCCAGGTATATCAATACTGGCAATGCGCTTGCCTAAATCCATATCGATAACCTGGCCTTTACCACCGTCTCTAGAGGCTCCTATGAGATAACGATAATTTTGGGTGAAGAAAAAATCGTCTAGATAATCATCTAAATGAATACGGTTGACTGTAAATTTACTGGTTTGAGAATTACCATTATCTGCTTGTAAATCTCGCTTATATGGTATCTCCCATACCTCTTTCATATCTTTCAGTGCTGCAATAAAACTGTTACGGGGTGGCGCAACATATACAGCACTTATGCGTGAACTTTGACCATTTTGTTTATCAGCTACTGCAATAACTTGAATGGGTCGCATAGTTTGGGCATCAATAGCTACCAGGGTATGGGGTAGATAATTTGCTGCCAATATGGTTTTACCATCACCAGAAATAGCCACATTACGCATGTTTATACCTGCTCTAATTTCTGCCACCACTTGCAGGCTAAACATATCAAACTTACTAACCCAACCATCACGGGAACCAAAATAGACAAAACGCCCATCGGGTGAATATTTAGGTCCACCATGGAGCGCAAAACGGGTAGGAAAACGGTGAATTGGTTTTAAAAGATCTCCATCTAATATAGTAGCATGGTGGTCAGCTAGTTCTACCACAATAAACATGTTTAAAAGTTCAGCATTGTGTACAGGGTTTTTAGGTAGAGTATTTAGGGGTATATGCTCAACCCGGCTAGCTTCAATCTCAGCCAAACCCCATTTAGGAATTTTAGGCAAAGGGGTGTATATCAACTTAACAAGTGATTTTATTTCATCTTTTGACAAAATTCCTTCAAAGGCAGGCATCTGAGTTATAGGTCGGCCTTCACTTATAACTTTAAGGGCTTTGGCTTGTCTAAGACGTTTTAAATTTTCAGGCAACAGTGCTGGCCCCATACCACCCAACCGTTCTGGGTGATGACATTGGGCGCAATTTTGTTGGTATAACTCTTCTACCTTAAGTGCTTGGGCTTGCTCGTATGATAGAGCATGAGCAGAAGATAAAAAATGTGGAGAAAACATTGATAAGGTAAATAATAGTACAAAAAGCAATGTGTTCATAATTCCCGCTGTTGTTGATTTGGTTTTGTTTTTTGTAGTTACACCAATCTCTTCATCGCTTAGATAACAGCCAGGATCTTCAGACCAAAAATCGTTATCTTGCTGATACGCACGAACACGAGTATTACCACCACAAATTGCCAGGTATTTACAAGCGCCACAACGCCCAGTTACAGGTCTGGGTCGTTGCCGCAAACCTTGCAAAAGAGGGTCTTTGGAACCCCATATTTCAGCAAATGAATTTTTCTTAAGGTCTCCCAATGAGTAGTTCCACCAAAATATATCTGGGTGAACATGACCCTGATTGTCTATGTTAGCTATACCAACACCAGATGCATTGCCACCCCATTTTAGTAACATCTGCTCTGCCTCTTCAAACTTTTGGGGATAGTTTTTAGCTATCCACATAAGAAAAAAAACTCCATCAGCATCGTTGTTACCTGTTACAAACTCTCGCGGTGACCCAATATCTAAATCGTTCTTAGCACTGTTAATAAGAGACTCAACTAAATTTCTGGTAGCTAAATGGGCGGAATCTTCCTTTCGGTTGGCATTACCACGACCAGCATAGTTCCAATGAGAAAGATAAAAACGGTCTATGGACTCTTTCTCCATTAGCTCAAATATTGCTGGTAAATCTGTTATGTTATTATTGGTGGGTGTAAAACGGATTCCAGCCTTAACCCCCATTTCACTACAGTTACGAATACCATTTATAGAGTCATCAAACGCCCCTACTCGACCTCTTATATGGTCATGTTTCTCTCTTAAGCCGTCTAAACTAACCCCCACATAATCAAAACCAGAATCAGCAATTTTTTTAGCTGTTGTTTTATCCATCATTGTGCCGTTACTTGATAACCCAAGATAAAAGCCTAATTTTTTGGCATGGGCTGCTATTTCAAAAATATCAGGGCGCAACAGAGGCTCTCCACCGGACAATATAACTGCTGGTACAGAATAATCTTTTAGCTCTTGTAAAACCCTGAACACCTCATTTGTGCTTAACTCACCTGAAAAATCTTTATCTGTTGATGCCGTATAACAGTGACGACAAGTAAGATTGCAACGCCTAATAACATTCCACACAACAACAGGACCAGTGGCAGAACGTGCTTTGCTTGCTCGCCTTTGGGGCTTTTGGCCAAATAGTGAACCCATTATTTGGGAAAGTCTAAACATTTATATTTGTTCCATTTATAAATCACATTTTTTTGTATAAAGTTTTTTATTGGAGCTAATATTTTGACTACATTAAGCTGCCAAAACAAAAAAAATTTTAATTTTTCAACCGCATACCGCTCTTTTTTAAAATTTTAGAGCTATACAATATTTCATGCCCCCTATCGTCATCACCCAACATTTTAGATATTTCACCTACTCTTTTAGAAACAATGGACCTATCACTACCATGTACCATGACAAACAAATTATATTCCCACTGAGGTAGGTTACGGGGTCTTTTATAACAGTGGCTTACATACCCTAAAGAACCGATTTTCTCACCAAGAGTTTTTATTTTATCATCTGGTAGGTTCCAAACCGACATACCGTTGCCTTTTAAACCCAGCTTAATGTGGTTTGGCACTACACCAATACGACGAATCCAACCTCGCTCTAACATGTTTGTTAAGTGATTTATTAATTGGGCCTCTGTTATACCAAGTCCATTGGCAACATCTTCATATGGGCATTGGGTAAGGGGAAGCCCCTCTTGAGTTGCTGTTATGACTGCCCTTTGTTCTTTTGTTGGCTCTATTGTTTTATCAATACCTGTTTTTAGGTATGAAGAAACTTCAAGAGGCACAGTGTCTATTGATCCCGCATCATCTAGTTTTAACTTAAACCCAAGGCGGTACTCTTCTAATTTAGGTAGGTTAACAACCTTGTGCCCGGTTAGTTTTTCTATTTTGTCTACTGTAGCTTGAATACCATCCGCAGTTTCGCAAGCCAATACAAACCACATGTTAAGGGTATGATCACGAGCATAATTATGGGCTACTTCTGGCAATGCGTTTATTATTTCTGCCACTGTGTCAAACTCATTTTCTGCTACAGCTATAGCAGCCAATGTTAAACCTCCCCCCATCTGTTCAGCATTAAAAAGTGGCCCAAAACGGGTAAGAAAGCCATGTGACAACATAGTTTGCAGTCGCGTTATTAATATAGACTCACTAATGTCCAACTTTTTAGCAGCATCAGCAAATGGGTGTTTATTTAAAGGGAAGCCGATCTGTAAATTATTAATTATAGATCGTGATATTGCATCTATTGTTATCATTATTTATTAGCGTTAGTTCGGGTAGATTTAGATTTAAAATAGTGTGCACCATGCTGTTTAAAACGACGCTGGCTAAACAAAACCTCTTTTGCAAGGCTACCCATAGCGCAATGAGCCTCTAACTTGGCAATATTATCTAATACTTCACTACGCTGCCGACCATGTATCATGCAATATAAATTGTAAGGCCAACGTGGCAATGCTCGACTACGTAGGTAACAAAGGTTAACAAAATCCATTTCACCAATAAGTTTTCCTTTTTGTGATACTAAATGGTCTGGCACATTCCAAACCACCATGGCGTTTGCTTTAAAACCTAGTTCACGGTGGCGAACTACAACCCCCATACGTTTTATAACTCCACGTTCGTTTAAATTCTGAAGGGTAGCAATAACCTCTGATTCAGACTGGCCAATTGCAATACCTATATCCTGAAATGGTCTAGGAGTGAGAGGAAAACCGGCTTGGATAGCCTCTAACAAAGAAGCCTCTTTTTCATTTAGCATTTGCATACTTTTGACCAATATTTAAATTTTATCAGTGGATGGGAAATCCCAAATTAATATGAAAATTTTGCTCCATTGGTAACATTAATACTGGAGAGCCACTTTTATTCTCAATCTCTGTTAATATTTCCATTAGTCGCTCTTTAGAACATGCAGTCACAACAAACCATAGGTTTACGGCATTTTCCCGTTCATAATTGTGGTTAACTTCACTAAAACTGTTTATTAACTCTGCCACTCGGTCAATTTCTTCTGGTGCAACCTCTACAGCAGCTAAAGTGCTTACACCAAGTGTTCCATTTCGCAGTACACAACCAACTCTTGAGACCATGCCACATTCATTAAGTTTTTGTAATAAAAATAAAACTTCATCTTCGCTGATACCCAACTTACTGCCTATCTCTTTATAAGGCTCAGCTACCATAGGAAAATTATGTTGAAATGAGTTTAAAAGCTGCCACTCAATATCAGACAAACCTAAATGAGGATCATTTTTCATACTAGTCACAGCCCTATTTTATGCGCTCTTGAGGTAAAAAATATTCCACTTGGTTTCTCTACAGTTATTTGTGAAATTTTCTCAAAACTATCAGTATTATATACCTCTACCCTATCGCGGTCTCTCACCGATACCCAGATATGTTCACCACGGGGGGTAAACTCCATATGCATAACACCATTGCCCGGTTTTAAACTTTTTACCACCTGCAATTTCTGCACATCTATTACCTGTAAAGTATCATTTTTAGGGAAAGCAAAGTTTACCCATACCTGCCTTCCATCGGGGCGACCCATTGCAAACACTGGTTGACTATGCACTGGAATTCGGCCTATTTCTTCCCAACTTTTAGTATCAACTACTAAAATTTCGTGTCTGCCAACTGCTGGTAAAAAGGCCTTATCACCTGCTATTGCCCAACCTTCAAGGTGAGGCATTTTATAGACTGGAAGCTTTTTTTCTCCTTTACCATAATTTTGTAGAATTTTTTTCGACCCTTTTTCAGGGTTCCACAAATCTATCAAGGCAAGGCCATCTTCACCAAACAAACCAGCTAAATAAAACCTGCCATCAGATGTTACAAGCCCATCATATGGTTTTTTACCAATATCTTTAAATTTTGTGATTTTTGGTGCAGCAATATTGCTCATGTCGGCAATCCATATTTCACCTGCATCAAATAGGCTAAAAACAAATTTTTGACCTGGTATATCAACTAAACCAACAACTTTAGATAGCTCACCAAACTCATCTTCAGCTGGAATATCAGCTACTAATTCGAGAGTGGCAGAATCAAAAACCTTAACACCGCCGGGTGAATAGTTAGAGACAGCAACAAGTTTTCCATCTTGAGATATAGCTCCTCCAATGCTATTGCCACCCTGTACAACCCGTTTAACAAGGGTGTTTGTTAAAATATCTATTTTACTCAACCCACCATCACGACCAAACAGATAAGCATATCGACCATCTCTAGAATAAACCGCAGAGGCGTGAGATAGGTCACCCAAACCTTTAACCACCCCTAAAATAGATTTATTGGTGGTCTCAACTATTTGAATGCTTCCCGATGCACGTTCTATAACCAAGCCCATATCTCCCACTCCTCTTAATGACGTACTACAACCAGTCAAATGGAGGGAAAAAATAAACAAAAATGTTATAAAAAAATGTTTCATTACTGGGGGGTTCCCTTTTTAAGCTGTTCTATAATCCAAAAAATCTCTTCACGACTTAACAGACCTTCCCAAGGAGGCATTGCTTGCTCTGGAACACCATAAAAAACAGTGTCCAATAAAGTGTCCATATCTTTTTCAGCAAGAGTATCTGGCGTAAGGGGTGGCCCCAAGCCACCTTTCATTGTTAAACCATGGCAAGACCCACAGTCATGCTTCAACATATGGATAAGAGTTGCCTGCCTTTTAGGGGTCAAAGTCTGGGCATAATTTGGTGTTGAGTATAAAAATGAAAGTGTAAATATAAGCAGAAATATTGCACCAGTTCTTATGACAGTTAGAGGTACTTTTTGCATACCAAAATTTAACATTTTCTCTATTGAGCTACCGAAAATAAACACCACCTTAATACGAACAAGGTTTTTTAGTTTTTTTCTTGTAAAATCAATAGGTTTTGCCAAATGTAAACTAACAACTACTGCCTGTCGAAACTTAAGGTACATAATACGCAAGCTAGAACAGCTCGTCAACAAGCATAAAGCCTTAATTTCAGAGGCAGAATAGACCAAGAAAAATAGATAAATTTTAGATAAATATTTAATGATCATAAAAACGCATAAAAAGGTAAAAAGAAATTAGGTTCAGGCCTGTAAATAATTGAACAAGTCAATAACAACATTTTAAAAAAAAATTATAAAATATGGGCTTTAGCAAATAATAAAAAAATGCCATGTGGAAAACTCCAAATGGCATTTTTTAAATAAAAATTCATTTTCACTTTCACACTACTTGGTAAAAGCACTACGCATGAAAGTAATAACTCTCCAAATTTCATCTTCTGACAAATTTACATCACTACCAGGACCGAAGTTATTCATCTCTGTATCAGGACTGCCATCTCTGATAATCCAGAAAAGTTGTCCATCTTGCTTGTCTTCCATGTAACCAGAAACATTAAATGCTGTTGGTTTAGGATCTTGAATGTCTGCTGCTGCTGAGCCTTGACCATCACCATCTGCTCCATGGCATTTTTTACATTTTCTTTTATAAATCTTTCCTGCTTTTTTTAAAAACTTCCTTTCAACATCTTCAGGGTCATATGGGTTTTCCATTTCCAAAAATTCTGCTGGAGCTGTTGGAATAGCCATAGCTGGTACAGCTAAAAAAGTAAGCAAACCCATAACTGCTAATGTACTGAGAATTTTCATAATCTAGTCCTTAATAGTAAAGTTTTTGACAAAAAAAGGGACTGAGGAAAACTCAGTCCCTCTATAGTGTCAGACCACTAACAAATTAGTAGATGTCGTGTGTTGTATTGTAGACATTAAACTTACCTGTAGGCATTCTCAGACCTTTAATACGCTTCTTAATTTTGTGGGTTTTGTCGTCAATAACCACAACTTCACCAGCTTTATCCCATAATGATATCCAAACTTCGTTGCCTTTTTTGTTGAACTCCATATGAACAACTTTCTTTTTGAAAGTAATTTCAACTGGGTCAGCATCAGGACGTTTTTGGTCGAAGATTGTAAGAACGTTGGATTTCTTTGGGTTAATGGTATTATCGCAATATACGTAACGGCTGTTTGGATGAGTTTTGATGAACAAGGAGTTTCCGCCTAATTCCCACTCACGAACAACAGTCCAGGCGTAAGGCTTACTTGGGTCAGTACTGATTATAGAGACCAAACCTTCGCCAAGATGCACAGTAGCCCATACACGGCCATACTTAGGGTCTACCCAGTTAGCACCACGACCAGGATGAGGCTTTGTGCCAACTTTAATGTTTTTAACCAATTTACGTGTAACTGTATCAATAACGGAGATTGTGTCACGTGCGTTTGCAGCAACTAAGAAATAACGCTTTGTGGAGTCCCAACCACCATCATGAAGGAAACGCTCAGCATTAATTTTAGTCTCTGTGATTGTACCATCAGATAGTTTGCTGTAGTCAACCAAAAGAACAACACCTGTCTCTTTTAGGTTAAGAACCCATTCAGGAGCATTGTGTGATGCAACAATAGAAGCAACACGCGGCTCTGGGTGATACTCATTTGTGTCGTATGTGTAACCACGAGTTCCAACAATTTTCAGCGGCTCAAGAGTGTCACCTTTCATGATCACATAATGCGGAGGCCAGTAGTTACCAACAACTGCATAGCTATCTTCAAAACCTTTGAATTTGCTTGTGTCGATAGAGCGAGCATCGATACCTGTTTTAATTTCAGCAACCAAGTTTGGTGGAGAAGCCCACATATCCATCATGGTAGCTTTACCATCACGACCAATCGCATACATGTAACGACCAGTTGATGAGGTACGAAGAATGTGTACAGCAAAACCAGACTTGATGACGTTTAATACTTCTTTGGTGTCACCATCAATAATTACAACGTTACCAGCATCACGTTCTACAACACCAAAGTAGTTTTTCCAATTTCTGCGAGGTGGCCTTGTTGGACGCTTGCTAACTGGTACATGAACTTTCCAAGATTTCTTAATCGCCTTCATACCCCATTCTGGTGGTGCTGGGGGTGTGTTTTGTACATAACGAGCCATAAGGTCGATTTCTGCATGAGTCATAAACCCATCTTTACCCCATCCTGGCATACCGCCATCGGTTCCGTTATACAGGATATTTTTAAGGGACTTAAGAGTTTTTAAACGGGTTTTAGCTGGAGTGATGTTAGGACCAGTAGCACCTTGACGCAGAGCACCATGACAACCAGAACAACGGTCAAAATAGGTGTGCTGTGCTTTGGTAAATTCTGCTTTGGTCAACTTTGGAACTGGGGCCATTTTGGCTGCTTGTGCTCCTGTTGCTAACAGCAATGCTGCCGCAACACCAGCCACAAGAGGTGGCAATACTTTTACACGACTCATACAATTCTCCTCAATCTCTAATAGTTAAAATTCTTTATTAAATTAATATCAATTATTTTTAGTACAAAACCAAAAAACAGCTTTAAAAAAACACAAAACCAGCAACTGACTTTGTAATTATGTCTTTTTTCTTTTGCAAAAACGCACAGGCTTATGAGTCGCATTTTTACTGCAATTTCAAATACTTATACTCGTAGTGTACACTGAGCAAATCAGTTTAATCAACAAATAAATGCTATTTTCTTCAAAAAAAATCTATTTAGATTTTACTGATATATTCTACAAATTTTCAGCGTCTTTTAATAAACCATACTTCTATTGCTTTGTTTTGTTATAATCTGGGTCAACACCAATTAAACACAGTTCACAGCAAAAACACTTTCTATTTAAATTCAACACCTTACTAAACAGAGAAACCAATTATGTTGAAAGCAAAAATATGTATAATTCCACTTCTATCAACCCTAATTTTGTTACCTATATCTTCCACGTTTGCATCTACAAATAAAAAAGCACTTTTACAGGTATCAATTCGTACTGGAGATGGTGGCCAACAAAAAGCTAGACACATAAAAAAATTAAAAACTCTCCTAACAAGTAAAGGTTGCCCGGCCAAAGTAGAACTAATTAAAAATGATACCCCTACTCCTCCTACAACTGATATTGAGTTCTCTGCTGAGCCAATATCTATAACTAAAAAACGCTTACCTGAGTTTCGCCTTTTGGCTCAAGCTAGAACCATAGAAAACAAGATACATATTGGCGGTGCTGTCATAACTAAAAAGGCAACCGGTATTGATGATCTTTCTCTATTAGCAAAAAAGAGATTTTCGTTTGTCTCTCCTTTCTCCCACACTGGTTATCTGCTGCAAATCAAAATGCTTAAGGAGTCTGGTGTAACCCCCAACATTGAAAACGTTATTTTTGTCGGCAACCATGTTGGTGCTGCAAGCATGCTACTTCATGGTGACACTTTTGCTGCTACTGTTGCTGCTCCCTTAGCCAGAGATTGGTTAACAATAAATAAGGAGCTAAGTATTGTTGCCCAAACACCTTTGGTTGAAACTGGCGGATGGTGGGTAAACCATCGAGTCAGTGAAAAACAGGCTTTGGTCTGTGCTAAAATATTGTCTCAAATTAAAGGTTATAGATTAAAATTATTCCCAGCCTGGGTTGGTGGATTTAATCCACAATAATTTAAAATTAATAAACAAAATAAAAGCAGATGAGATTTAAATACCTCATCTGCTTTTTTAACTATTAATCTTCTTTCAAAGTGTCCTTATGCCACGGAACATCTTTGTGGACTATATTATAGTGACACTGAATACAGGTTTTTTTAGTTTTGTGAATATCAAACTTTTTAAACCATTTACCCTCTTGTTTGTGACAGTTCTTACACTTAATAGAATCTTCTTCATACATAGTCTTACGAACTTTAGTCGCCAGCTCTTTTCTCAACTCTTCCCAACTAACAATATCTCGCAGAGAGTTGGAAATTGCATGGAACGGACTCTCACCCATACCCCCTGTATTTACATAGAAGAATTTCCACATTAATATCTCTCTGACACTATGTTGATCGTGACACCCTATACAGCCCGGCTTTACACCAAGATCATTCTCATAGTGGGCAGACTCCAGGTATTCTTCATAGGGATATGCATGGCACTCAGCACAACCAACAGATACATGAAAGATATCTGGCTCTATCTTCTGGGATGGGTTAAAGTCCTCAACTGATTTTGACAACCCACCATCTGGTTCATATGCCGTATAATCTTCAAATATTTCATGGCAACTAAGACAGACAGATATCCGGTGAAACCGGGTAGCACTCCAGCTAAGGATCAAGATCAGCACTAGACCAGCAGCAATAGCAGCGGTTATGCCTAATTTGGTTTTAAAAAATTTCAATCTGCTTCCCCATCAATTAATGTTCGCCCAGATTTTGAATTAAATTATTTAAACGCCTTCTAACATTTTTTTGTAGATAGCCATGTGCATGGTATTATCAACTTTAATGTCGCCATATTTATCTCCAGGCTTGGCAGGCATAACAGTTACAACAGTATCATTCCAAATTTGGGAACCACTCTCAGGGTCTAGAGCAATAGGAATAATATCGTTGGGGTTTGTACCTTTGTCTTTCCACCAAAGGTTATAATCGATATCAGCGTCGATCTGTCCTTCATCAGCCCAAGAAGCACGGTGCTCACGATCAGCAATTGCAACGCGACCATAACTACTACGCCCAACAGATGTTGAAATACCAACCACCTGAGGATGAATACCTTGGGTGATCCACGCCTTGGTGACCATGTAACCAGCCTCACTTGTTACACGAACCAAACCATTATCCTTAACGCCAATTTCCTTGGCTATTTCTTTGTTGATCCATAAAGGGTTAGAGTGGTACAGCTCTGCAAGCAGCTTTAAGTTAGTGGTTCGAGACAAAGAGTGATAAGCCACTTTAAATGAGGTTAGGATAAACTCATTTTTTTGCAAATCAGCGTGACGCTCATTAGCGCTCCAATTCAACTCAGGGATCTCAATTTTCCCAGTTTGTGTTGGAAAGCCATCCTCTAAATGAGAGCCGTATTTTGCCTTAACCGCATCACCTTTTTTGTTGGTAATTTTCCGGGTTAACGTGTCAATTTTCCCGTATTTAGGCCAACTACCTCTACGTATTTTTTTATAATATTTTTTTAATTCAGGGGTAGACTTAATCTCTTTTTTCACCCAGTCCTTTGAGCTTGAAAAAGACCAGTATTTTTTCATTTCACGAGAACCATCATTATCAACAGTAGCAATAATTTTCTTTAAAGTTTCCCTGACATCTTGAGCTTTTCCTCGTGGTTTGTTGCCAGGTTTGCTAACAGTAACCCAAGGCCAAGCAGATGTTGGTGCAGAGCCCACATCAAAACGCTCAACGGACACTACATCTGGCAGAATTAAATCAGCAAATTCAGCTGTTTCACTCATAAACGGTGAGAAGTCCACTATATATGGAACTAACTTTTCGTTTTTTAAAACCTCTTTCCACACACTAGCAGCAGGAGAGCTATAGGCAGGGTTACTCATATGGTTAAAGAGAACAGAGACTTTTCTATCGCCTTCTTTTACTTCAAAAGGAAACGAATAATTGAGGTTTAATTTTCCACCATCTACATCTGGAGGGGTTGGAGTTGGTGCAGCCAAGTTATAGCTTCTTGGCAGACAATTACCTCCACGTTTTTCAACATTTCCGGTTATCACAGCTAAAAGTTGGCAAGCTGCTTCAGCATCTATACCATTTTTATGAAGGCTTACACCGTTCATACTAAAAACTGCTGCTGGCTTTACATGGGCAAATTCTACAGCAATGTTTTTTATAGTTTTTGCTGCAAGTCCACTGGCCTTTGCTGCTTTTTCTAAAGTGAACTCAGCTAACGATTCTGCAAGCTCGCTACTGCTATAGTTGGTCCAGGTATCAATAAATTCAGTATCAGCTAGCCCCTCTTGCATTATGGTATTAGCCATTGCAAGAGCAATTATTCCATCACTACCCGGAAAAATAGCCAACCACTCGTCACTTCGCCCTGCAGTATTGGACATACGAACATCAAAGGTGATCATGGTCAGTTTATTATTGACTATAGAGTCAGATAAGCGTTGCGCCAACGGCATAGCTGTTTCAAAAATGTTACAGCCAAAGTTTAATAAATAGCGGGAGTTCTCAAGGTCAGGAAATATAAACTCCTCTCCCATCATATTTTTTAATGCCATCTGTTTAGATTTGTTACCAATAGATTTTGCTCGGCTTCTAAGAAGTGATTTAGAACCGATAGTATCCATAAAACGTTTGGCCGCACCATCTTTGAAAGCGCCTTCATTCATATGGATAGAGTCAGGGTTGCTAATAGATTCAGACACCTTAGCACCAACTTCGGCTATGGCTTCATCCCAACTAATCTCTTTCCACTTACCTTCACCACGAGCACCTACACGTTTTAGGGGGGCAAGTATCCGGTCGGGATCTGTAACACCAAACAAAGATGCTAAACCCTTAGTACAAAATTTTCCTCTGGTTGCAATATGGTGAGGGTCTCCCTCACATTTCAGAATATCGCCTTTTTCAGAATAGGTGAAACCACCATCGAAATAGGGACACATATTGCATAAATAAGAACTTTTTTCACGGGCTTGGAAGGTTCTGATCTGATGAAAATCATCACCACCCAGTTTCAATTCCATAGCTTGGGTAATAGCCGGCGTGACAGTAGCCGCAGCAGCTCCTGCTGCACCCATCTTTAATACACTACGTCTGAGGAATCCTGACATAAGTCCCTAATCCTTAATAAAATGACTGCAAATACTGTCCGCCCATAACCCACCAGACCCGCATACCATACACACCGATACAGACCATGAATGAGGCTACAACTACAGCGTAAAGATTTCTTTTTAGTGGTGAGACAAGAATAATAAATGGAATTACCAGCCCTATGACAATTTCTAGCCAGAAATATGGGAACTTGAAGACCCCCATCAAAACCTCTTCGTGACCTAGCACTATATTCATGCTGCCATATGTGGACTGCATAAACTCCAAGAACAATAAGAATGCATCAAAAGCCAGCCCATACATCATATACTGGGCCATTTCGATGAATAGATCCCAATCGATCCGATTAGCTGCTTTAGAAAATAGGTTCTGAATTGTTAAGATTAATATCAAAAGACCAATGCCAGAAATAAAAGCACCCGTCAAAAATAGCAGTGGTGCTAAAGCGGTATGGTTTAAAAATCTTCCTGGGTTTAGCTCCATGACCACACCGGTATACCAGTGTGTTGAAAGAGCCAAAACAATAGCGACTATACCCGTGGCTCTCGCCCAAAATTGATCATTTTTAATTACAAAATAAGTATAAACAATCATTGCCATAGGGTAAGAGCAGATAAGAAGAGTACCCCAGGCCATAGGTCCAGTAGCATGCCAAAACCCTGGTATAAGTAGATAAATAAAACGTACAGGCTTACCCAAATCCCAAGTTAGCAGAACTGGCACTATAAGCAGCATTAAAATAGCTGTTACAGAAGCAGTAAGGGCAAGAGGTTTGTACCTTTTAATACCAAAAACCCACCCGAAGCTAGAAATAACAAACGATCCCGCACTGGCTCCTACGAGCCAGAAATATACGGAAATTGCCGTACCCCAAGCTACGTGGTGAAAAACATTAAACGTGACGACACTTTCTTCCATGCAACTGGCTCCCTAACCGAAGAGGAAAATTTTAAAGGCCTTCAAGACATCACCTGCCTTGTGGGGAACAGTTTTCAAGAATCCAATAGCATGCCCACCAATTTGTGGCATGGTCGGCTCCCCTTCAATGATATCAGCAAAGGTATCCCCTTCATGGTTTCTCTTGTAATCATTGAACTCTTCCTTGAGTTGAGCCGAACGATTTGTATAGCTGTGAGGCTCATCCATGATTTCCCAGTCACCACCGATATATGAAACAGATGGGCTAGTACCTAGTTCAGGTTTTAAGACTGTTAAACGCTCTTTAGAGGCTAGTTTAGCAACCTCGCTTTCACGGTCATTCATGTCACCAAAAATGCGTGCTCCACCTACACAAGCTTGAACACATGATGGAACAAGACCTTTTTTCACCCGGTGCACACAGAAAGTGCATTTATCAACAATCATGTGGGGCAAATTGTTATCAGTACGCTTCTCTGGCAACATATGCCGTGCATTGTAAGGACAAGCAACCATGCAGGTGCGACAACCGATACAACGGTTGTAACGTTGCAGAACAAAACCATCTTTATGTTTATAAGTGGCCTGGGTTGGGCAGTTGCGAACACAAACAGGATAGTCACAGTGGTTACACAAACGCGGCATAAAAATTCGCCGTGTATCAGGATACCTGCCTTTGTCGACAACCTTAACCCAGGTGCGCCAACTACCTAGTGGAATACCAAACTCAGCTTTACAGGCAACCGCACAGGACATGCAACCTATGCATTTCCTAAGGTCGATCACCATTCCATATCTCTTCGCTCCGGCAACACCCCTAGAACCGGGAGATTGTAGTCCGTACGAACGACGTGCTCCTTCCATAAAAGCCTCTTTTTCTCTATTATTCGATTGCGACGCTACTGCTCAAAAACAAAACAGCTTGAAAGTTGGTCTGTTCACATACTGTTAACACGGAAATTTTCTTTTTTTGTATTTTTCTACTAATCTGTTATTAAACATTGAACCAAAAAGAGCATTGTGTTGTCAATAATAAACAAGAATATTTTCTTAATATTTTCAATGCTTTACGATAATCATACCCACTATAATCGCAGATATCACCATGTTCTGTCCTTGATACAGGTCAATTAATGCAGAAATATTTCAATTATTTTTAATTATTTTTTTTTAAACATCATAAATTCTCTAAATAATGCCACACATATCTTTGTTATTTTTGTAAATTTTTAATTTTAGAATTTATTTTACAACACAACAATTTTGTAAATATGTGTTTACATTTTAATTGATACAAGCACTCTAAGCTTTAGTGTAGTAGACTTAAAAATTAAATATGAATTGAACAAAGGAGAGAATTAATGAAAGCTAGAACCTCTGGATTTTTTTTATCAACTCTAATTATTTTCACCTGTTATTTTGCAAATGCAGAGGAAAAACATAAAATACCTGTGGCTCCTCCTGAATATCTCGCAATGAAGAATATTTTTAATATTTCAGAGAAATTTAAAGATAAAAAATTTATTAAACGCAGTGGCAGAGCATACAAACGTAAATGCTTGAAATGTCATGGTGTAAACGGTGACGGCAAAGGATCGCGAGCGGTAGATTTTGTCATTAAGCCAGTAGCTTTTGCAGCTCCTGGGTATTTAAATAGTAGATCTGACGGGCAACTTTATTGGATAATAGAAAACGGCAGTCCAGGCACCGAAATGCCAGCCCATGGTTTTGGCTCTCGCGCCAACCTTAACAATGAAGAAATTTGGCAAATTATTACTTTTTTGCGTTATAAATATACTAACTAAGTTTATTTTCTAAACTGAAGCCCATAAATTTTTCAGTTACTGTTAGGCCGTAGTTTTTCAGCTATTTCATTAAAATTACTAGCACACATTGTTTGCGGCAATAGTTTTACCTGATGTACTTTGTTAAATTAATAACTTGCTTCAGATATGTTACTACTGCTGCTTTTCTAGGATTGTACATATATATTGCGACTTAAATCTGCACTCTTTTGCCAATAAATAAATTATCAAATACAGGATAAAAAATTATGCAATTTGTCTATTTTACCGCTGCAGGTATATTTCTTTATGTTGCATCAGATTGGCTTCTCCTGCGTATTGAAGCCATACATGGCAAGAGACTCCCCAACAGGAGTGTCGTATTTTTTGGAATTATCCTGATATTATCTATGATCACCTTTGAAGGTATAAAATATTTAGCTCCACCTGAAAATAGTAATAGTGATAGTAAAAATGCTGTGGAATTTCCAGCAGACTTATCCGCTCAACCTGTTCCAACAGGTCCACTATTCAACAACCCAGCACCTACTAAATAAAAAAAAGCCCGGATATATTTTTATATCCGGGCTTTTTTAAAATCTATTTTTTTCTTTAAGCTGTAACCTGTTATTGTCTTAAACCATTTAGTAAGTAAACTTCAGCTCTTTATGAACACTATCAAAGCCAATAACTACAGCCTGACCTGGGGTTATAGATATGTGCTCTTCTTTAATATAGTCAGCCCCTTCACTACGACCAGAATCACGCATATGCACAGAAAGAAGATGATCCCCTACTGGCAGTGGTAGTTTCGAATAGGCAAAGACGGTAGCATCTTGATGTAGACCAGGTGGAACAAACTTTTCGTCTGCAATCATCTTACCATCAAGATGTATTATCACCTGAACAACTGCCCGCTCTCTAGGGCAAGATTTAGGCTTACGCATATTGGGTGGCAGTTTTTTCAACTCTGCCCGTGTAAGTTTTGTACAATCATGCAACCTTTTTGATGCGTGTTTAAAAGCTAATTTAATTTCGGCTTGGTCGGCTTCCAGATAGTTATAAGCTGGCGCTGTTGATAAAAAATAAATAATTGCGCAAAATACTGTATAGGCTGCGCCTTGTAGAGCATAACGAACTATTATATTCATGACTCTACCCCCTCTTTAAGACCAAGGCGATACTCTTTAACAGTTGCACTCAGCTCTTTAAACTCTGTTTTAGACCCCCAGAATACAACCACCTTCTCTTTTGGTGTTCTTTTAAGCATATGGGGTTCCCGTTCTCCCAAAAGCCGTGCTTTAGTCCAACGGTTGCCAAAACGTTGGAAGCAATCACCATCTCGACAGCCAGTTATAAATACACCATCGGCCCCATTTTTTAGAGCATAGTCTAGAAGTGTAGGAGGTAACATGCCAACACATGGCATAACAACAGCTGCTGTTCCGGTGTCTTTTAGCTTCTCTACACCCAAACTATTTTCACAACCGTAAACAACAATTTTAGAATCATCTTTTAATTGTGCCAGCCCTTTTTTTGTTTTTTCACGTAGATCATTAGCCCCATACCAAGGCATTTCAATACCAGATATCAAGACATCCTTGCCCATTCTAAATGGACTAGAAGAGACACAAGAACCTGTACATATACCACATGCGGTACATAAGGAGTCCTCCATACGTGGTTCAAAGTCATATTTTCTGCCATCGGTTCGTTTCTGCATTGAGATAGCACCATAAGGGCAATCTTTTGCACACTGACCACAACCATTGCAATACTCTAAATTAATTTCTGCTCGTGGTTTTTCACCCCTTGAAGGTAACCAAGGAAGACATATCAATAAAACTGTTACACCTGTTGAAATACTCCATGCTACACCTGGCCCCAAAATATCAACTAGTGGATATATGTTGAGATAAAACCAATCTAGATGCAAAGTTGTGGGTGATTGGGTTAACTGGGCTGCTTCATGACTTACTGCTGGTTTTAATAATGAGAGAATAACCAACGCCAATAATGTACCGACTGCCAATGCCCTAGGGGGGTAAAAATCTATCTGACTTATACGGCTTACGTGGGTCCACAAAAGAAAGACCAACATAACTGGCAGGCCTAATAAATGCAAAAATGCCATCAGTGTAAAAAATCTATCCGATACCTGACCATCTAGAAAGTTGAAAACCATAGCTCCTGGAACCAAAGGTATCCAGTCTATCAATTCAGAGGTAGCAATAGCGATATATTGCGCTAACATATCCCAAACCAACCAATACCCAGAAATACCAAGCATTACAACAATCCAAAGTGTTGGTACTCCAGTAAACCAAGAGAACCAGCGCACACCTCGATAGCGGTCGCGAGAAAACTCACGCCACAAGTGTAAAAATATTGTGATAATTACTGCGTCAGATGCATAACGGTGTAAGCTGCGCATTATTCCAGCCAGCCACCACTGTTCATTGGTCATATACTCAACTGAGTTAAATGCACCAGCAACGTTGGTCTCAAATAGAACAAATACATATATCCCGGAGACCAAAATTATCCAAAAAAAGT
The DNA here is from genome assembly GCA_015231305.1 of Magnetococcales bacterium. Taxonomy (GTDB): domain Bacteria; phylum Pseudomonadota; class Magnetococcia; order Magnetococcales; family JADFYX01. The sequence goes on from JADGBW010000036.1 coordinate 25,570, forward strand.
AAAATGATAGGGAGCCAAGATGATAAAAAGGATTCAGGTTATTGCTAAAAACCCGGTTAAACCACTGCTCAATAGCAAGCACGATAAAGTTACTTGCATTTCTTATTTTTTCCAATGATCTAGAACTCCAAAAAATTTATGTAACAAAATTATATTTGTGAAAATATGCTTCTTGTAAACAAGAAGAAATGATTTCAATCAAGGTTTTCACAGTTATTTATAAATCCAGGGGGGAATTTTTTTTCAACCTGTATATTGTAAATATTCCAATATCATTATCTTTAAAAAGCAAACAGCTTAGATACTGTTTTTATTGTTAATATCACAACATCAAATCAGTAATAAATATAGTTAGATATGTTTCTTATTTTTACGTATCTCTTTAAAAACGGTATAAAAACCCGTTATTATTATAGTTCCCCCAATAAACATCCCTATAAATAGTGAAAAATCAAATCGGTAAGCATCTTGGGTAGGATCATAACTTGTGCAAAAAAGACGGACTCGGCGGATTACACTATCAACTACAGTTTCTACAGCTGGAGGTTGTCCTAATATCAACTCTTTTAGTGGCTCTAATAGTAGTGGCGTAGGTATGGTCTCTCCATAAACCTGACGATAAATTGTACCGTTTGCCTCCACAACAGTTGCCTGTACAAGATGATCAAACCCCCTTGGCGATGGCATGTAGGTAAAACCAACATTTTTTATTAGTCTTTCAACCATCTCCTTTGTGCCGCTTAAAAAATACCAGTTTGCGTCATTTTCTAAATCTTGCTGCCGGAAAAAGCTGTTC
>JADGBW010000150.1 GCA_015231305.1 Magnetococcales bacterium
AAGTGCAGCTCTATGATATATAGCTTTTAAACTACCCATCATATGTTTTTTCTGCTTGGGTTTTATAAATCCTATCTCCAAAAGGGTCTCTTCTAAATGGTTGAAAAAACGCTCCATATCTTGTGCTGTTGCAAGAGGAGACGTTTTTTTTGGGTTGTTGTTAATATTGGTAGAGCCTTGTTTCATTCCTATCATAACTTCATAAGTTACCACCAAAACTGCCTGGGCTAAATTTAAAGAACCCATATCGCCAGCAGTGGGGATATTACAGAGTAGGTCAGCCCTTTCAACATCAATACTCTCTAAGCCAGTTCTTTCAGTGCCAAATAAAATTCCAATTTTTGTGTCAGGTCGCTGATGAACTTCTAAAAGTTTTTCTCCTAATTCTCTAGGGGGAACCATTTCTTGACGTTGACCGCGATTACGGTTAGTGGTAGCTACTATATAATTTAAATCAGCCAGAGCTGAGTTTAAGTCTGTAAAGATTTTCGCGTTATCAAGAATTTTCACTCCACCAGCTGCAAAATCAATAGCGTTTTGGTGTGGATATTGCTTAGGGTTTACAATTCTTAAGTGTTTAAACCCCATGTTGGCCATTGCTCTTGCTGCTGCGCCAATATTTCCCGGATGGGCTGGGCGATCTAGGATTATGATCGGGGGTGTGTGTTGTAATGGGGGTTTCTCAATCATTAGTGACGTATTCTTTCCAAAAAGAGCGAAGAAGGTGTTGAATAGACCTTTCTTTAATAGACAATTCAGTTCATTATACACCACTTGCAATCATTGTAACATGGTAAGGTTGGTTTAGTTGTTAGGGGGCAGTTTGTAAACTGTTTACAATAGATGAAAAAAATAGCTAAAAATAAGCCTGCCATGGCAAAAAAAAGGTCTCAAGGTAATAATAAAGCTGGCCTTTCTGCTTTTTTTTCAGGACTTGGCCTTAAAAAAAGTTTTGTCTTTGGTAGTATTTTTATTGGAGCTTCAGCAATTGGCTGGGGATTAATGTCATTTACCCAAGAGCCAGATGCGCCAATTACTTGGCAATCTTGCTTAGTTGAGCAGAGCGATGGTTCTGCCTATCCGGTTATGGAAGAGGTTCCTGCAGGTGACTATACTATTCCCACCTCTTTAATTGGTGGAGCAGGGCGGATGATATCAGCAGAGATAAACACCCCTTTTCTAGTGCAAAGTGAAGAGGTTAAATTAGGTGATTTTAAAAAATATGCTGAATATGTCGAAAACTTGCCGGAAAGCAAAGAGAAAGACCGCTTGATGGTTCGGTTGGGTGTAGCTTGGCAAAAAAATGAGTCAAATAACTCTGCGGTAAATGCTGTATCTTGGGAGGGAGCGAGAGATTATGCCCATTGGTTGGGGCAGAGAACAGGATGTTCCTACGATATTCCGTCACAGGATGAATGGTTGGCAACAGTAAGCTATCTTCAGGCTCGTGATAAGATAAAATTAAATGGTTCTGTTGTACCAAGAGGTCCACTGAAAAATCTACTCTGGGGAGTACGAGAGTGGTCTCGGAGTAAATGTTCCTCAGGTTATTATCTGTTGGGACGGGACGACTTAACAACGAGCACTCATGAGGAAGAATCAGTCTGTATGCCTGCCATGTTTGCGGTTGCTGGTTTTCGGGTTATAATGACACCAGCGTCATCACATAATTAGGCTTAACAAGAGTTTATAACAAAAAATTAGTCTGGGAATTGTCTAGAATAGCCAATCTAATTTTTATTTATACAAAATTTTTCTTATCAGAAAGAACAAAAAAATGGATATATGGCAAAGCATGGGGGTGAGTTTATGAAAACCCGGAGTAATAAGATATTGTTTTCTCTTGGGAGCATTGTTTTTCTTCTGTTTGCAACATTCTCAACACAAGCTGTTGCATCTGGATATGGTCATTGTGGTGAGTATGACTTTACCCGCTTTTATCAGGGTAAAAAATTGCAATGGGCTGGATTAGCTAGGGTTCTTCGTCAGGATACCCCAATTTATGCTAAACAAACTGGAGAGCAAAGAGCGGGCTTTTTGCTTTTCAACCAGCAGGCTGAGGTTTTAGCTGAGAAAGGTGACTGGATAAAAGTCCACGCTTTCCGTTATAAAAACCGAGAAGAGCTAACTGGTTGGGCAAGAAAGACTGATCTACTATGCCGGGACCAACCTGTTAAGGGTGAGTCTGGTTTAGAGATGAAATTTTTCATTAAAACCAATATGGTGGCTCGTGGAGAGGGTAAGCTTCCACCCACTGTGCAAATATTCCAAGATCCTGAATTGCGCAACTGTGTAGGTGGTAAAGGGAACTGCCGTGAGGGTGCTTCTCGGTTTCATATGTATTTTGTCTTCGATCAAAACAAAGATGCTTATCTCTTAGCAGACCGCTACCGTTTAGAAGAGGATGATACTGTTCTTGGTTGGGTTGCTAAAAAGGATGGCTTTTTGTGGAATAACGCATTTAGTATCCGCCCACGTGAAGATTTACGATCTCCTGATGGTAGTGAAGGCGGCACAATATGCACCTATGAAAGGCTAAAAGATGCTGTAAATAAAAACCAGAAAAACTGTAGCCCTGTTCAAGGTGGTAAAAAATGGTTTAAGTCAGCTCTTAGAATTCCTGTTTTAGAGATGGTAGATAGTAAAAATAGGCACATCTCACCAACAGGTTTAGGGGGTGAATCAAAACGGCGGAGTTTCTTTAAAGTTGCTCTGGCTCGACCTGGTTTAGTTGGAAGAAGGGTAAGTGATGATAAAATTGCTATATCTACTGGTTTAGCTTCACAAATTATCCCTGGTTTCAAAGCTTATGAGTCTTTGTCTTCGAAGAAAAATGTTGATATCTTCTTTTTATTAGATGCCACAGCCAGTATGGAACAGGTATTTGATGCTGTACGGGGAACCGCTACTAAACGTGGTGTTATCCAAGAGATCATTCAAAACCTTAAGAATGTTCAAGGTTTTAAAGATACCCAATTCCGTTTTGGTTTTCGGGTATATCGTGACCCTTATGCAGACAAGCTTTTTCCTAACGGTTTAGGAGATGGAGTAGGGGAAGGTCATCCACTGCCAGCATCTTGTAATTTAAACCCAGCCCAACAATCAGCAGCTTACAACTCCTTTAAACGTTCTATTGCCAAAGTTAAAGTATCAGAAATTGATACCGCTGATGATTATCAAGAGAACCTTTATGGTGGTTTAAAACAGGTTTTAAAAAATGATATTACCTCCTGCCCAGACCATTTAAAGGTTCTGTTTGTTATTGGTGATAACGGCTTTAAATCTCGTACAGGTAGACAGCGGGCTAAATATAAAAACCCGGTAAATAGGAACACCTTAGTAAAACTATTAAAGGGTGGTAAAAAGGGCAACAATATTGTGCCATTTTTTATCCAAACACCTTCACGGGCCAATGATGTAAAACATCCTAATGCTTATCGTAAGGCGTATAACCAATTTACCAACCAGACCAAATATCTTTTACAAAATAGTTTACCATCAAACTCTTTTTACGGTGAACATGCCTTGCGTATGGGTGAAGAACGTATGGTTCACCGTTTAACATCAACAGTAGAAAAGCTTGGTAGTAGTGAGTTGATCGATGAGATTATTCTTGATGTAAGAGGTGGAGCAGCACTTACAGCTGTTATTGAAAGGCTGCGTAGAGAGCGTATTGATATCCCTGGTGTCTACTGGCATATTCTTAAAAAAGGTGCTTGTGGTGAGTTAGGTAAACAGTGTGAAAATCGGGTATTTGATACAACTAAAATTGGTTACATAGAAGCAACCGATAAAGTAGTTGAAGAGCTATGGGTTAGCAGTAGCGCGTTATCTTCTTGGATTCGTATCCTGCGTGGCTTTGAGGGGTATTTTGATTTACCAGAGTCACAACTTCGTAGGGCTTTGATAAGTGCTATGATTCTTGGTTTACAACAGGAGATCCGCAGACCACCAATAGATGTTTCTGGTGAAACACCTGCTGAATATGCCCAACGTCGCGGTGGTTTGCCTGTTCGAAGCCACAGCCCATTGTTGAGCTATAATGTCAACTCATTGTCAGCCGAACGTATGGAGCGTAACAAAGATGGTCGCTTTATTGTTCTTGACCATAACAAAAAACCTCTGTTAGATAACAGGGGTATACAAATTCCCGCAGTGCCAGCTTGTGAACTACGTCGTTTGGCTTTGTGGGCTATTAAGTCAAAACAGATGTTAGAAATTGTTGAGCGTGATTATATGCGTCCTACATTTAAAGTTACAAAATATCAGCCACGACGCTGTCCTGATGCTACCCAAAATGGTCGGGCTTTAATGCGGATAAAAGGTTCTATTCAAGGTACACCTTTAGGTCCAGACAAGTCTTACCGCTTTGCTCATACATTTGGCGGTCGTAGAGGCTATTGGATCCCTCAGGAATATCTCCCGTGAAATGGGGTGTGCAGGTTCGGGCAGCAAATGTTGGTTGGGGTGGTGCGTTTGACCTCCATGTTGGTGGCTTAAAACTGGAAGCTGGTGAAATTGCCAGCCGTCTTCCAGTATTGGGGCGGAGTGGAAGTGGAAAAAGCACACTTTTATACCTTCTTACCTTCTTGAAAAAACCCACTGATGGTTGGGTGCGGTGGGTGTTTCCTGATGGTAATCGTGCTACATGGGGACCAAAAGGTTTAGATCGCAAAGCTTCTACACTAACATTGACACAAATTAGACGACATTGTTTTGGTTTTGCTTATCAAAACAGTACACTAACACCGTATTTGCGAGTCAGAGAAAATTTGCGTTATCCTCTTGAGCTATTAGGGGGAATGACCAAAAATGAGATGGACCGCCGGGTTTATGCAGCTATGGATCGGGTATTGTTACGTGACAAAAATGGTGTTCGCATAGAAGAGACCACAGCCGAAGAGTTTTTAGAACGCTATCCCAATGAGTTGTCTGGTGGTCAATTTCAAAGGGTTGCTTTAGCGCAGGCAATGATTCACGATCCACACGTATTATTTGCCGATGAACCCACAGGCAACCTAGATTCAGAGACCCGCCGTGAGGTTATGGGGCTGGTAGATCGTTGGTTAGCCAAAGGTGAGCGTTTGGTAATTTGGGTAACACATCACCAATCTGACGCATTAGATCCCAAGGTTAGCCATTGGTTAATGGTATCTAACAATCGCTGCCATTTGCGTTTAAAAGGTGGAAATAAGCAAAAGGAAGGAACTCCTGTAGATGTCAGATAAGTCAGCAACTGGGTCACATAGAAAAGGGTCTAAAAAATGGCTGCCAGTTTGGATGTCTCTTGGCTCTCGTTCTTATTGGCGTTCTTTTTTCTGTGGTCGTTTTGGTTGCTCAGGAGGGGGGAGAGACTTTGCGTGGCTCTCTTTATTGTTAGCACTAGTTTTAAGTATGGCTTTGCTATTAGTAGGTACAAGGGCTGGCCTATTAGAACGCTTTACCGATGCACTGTTAGGAACCCTCAGACCCCATGGAGTACCAGTGTGGGCAAAAGCGCACTGGCAAAACTCTGATGGTATTCAAACTGACCTTCTAGAACAGTTAAAAAAATTAGAAAAACGTCTTCCTGGAGAGTCTTTTGGTATAAAGGTTTATCCTTATAGACGACTAGCCACCAGAACCCCAACAATATCTATGGCCTCTGATACTATGTGGAATGTTGGTGTTCCACTGTTAGGCTGGGCAGTTTATCCCGATGACCCCCTATGGCAGTTAGAGCAAAAAGGTACTGATGTTCTTCCTGATGTTATGCCGGGTGAAATGAACTGGATTGGCCTACCTATGACTGTAGTATTGAGTGAAACTCTGTTTCAAACACAGTTTGATTATAATGCCTACCGGGATATGATCCAGCCTATTTTAAAGGAAAAAAAGCTTCGCCGTCTACCAGCTAAACTTCCTAATGGCTCCATACGCAACGCATTAGATACAATATGGATGCAGGTACAAATTGGTGATAAAGAAGAGTTGTTACCATTTAAAACTCGATGGGTGCATCATATTCCTGCTATGGAGCAGGTTGCGTACCTTTTTCCTTTGAGCACCTATAACGCTCTTCTTGCTGCATATCATTTTCCTGAAATACGCTACAATCCTCTAAACTCAGGTCGTGGAGATTCTCAAAAATTTAATAATTTGGTGGCAAGCTCTTATCCTGCTAATGCTATAGCATCTTATGCAAAATGTATTCAAAATGAGATTTCAAGAACCGGGCTTACAACACTACCAGAGGTAAAAAATTCTTCATGCTCTAAACCTTCACTGCCTGTTGGTATGGGAGAGGTAACCGGAAAACGGATAAAGGGAGGTTGGGACACCCTTAACCATGACGATCAAAACCAGTTATGGTTACCTTGTCATAGGTTACCAAGAGATAACGCACTACGTAGCTCATTGTGTGCGAGATGGCGGAAAAATTCTGATGGTAAAACAATTTATGTACCATGGGATGCTACCAGTTATGGTACTGCTTTTGAGGCTATACATGCTTATATTCCTGACCCAACAAAACTTTCCAAGGGCATAAAAGCACTGCTAGATTTGCGGATGGACAAGAGTGATAGAGCTTTAAATATTCACCCACTTTATCAAGACGCTCTTAACCGTTTTAATTTGTTAAGTGATCTTCTTTCTACAATGGTTCCAGCTTATGCTGTAACATTCGGGGTGTTTCTTGGTGCGCTTTTGTTGGCCCAAATAGGCGCACTGATTGGCCATAGAAGACATCACTACGGAATTTTATTAAGTAGAGGTGTTACTTGGGCAGGGATATATGCCAAACTTTTTTGGCAGATGTTTTTAGCCACCCTAACAGCTGGAGTATTTGCTGTTTTTGCTGTAATTCCAGGGTTACGCTATCTTCTAGAAGATGGCTTTAACAAAATTATTAAACAGTATCAAAATCTCCTGCCTCCTGACTATAACTTTGAAGTATTACCTCTTATGTGGCAGTCAGTAATGCTCACCATAGGTGAAGTGTTTGTAATTATTTTATTGGTGACAATTATTCTACTTTTTCGTCTACCGTTACGAGGCAATACTGCTCCTTCAGATCTTCTCCATGGGGATGGGCGTGCACCAAATAATTCACGACGCAAAGGGCCTTAATAATTTTAGGACTAAAATAACCGCTAGTCTATACTAATATAAAAATATTGACCATCCCTAAATATACCTAGCTTTAACAGTAAAATATCTGTTGATACTAGAAAATCTATCTTTGATCATATATACTGCTCATCGGGTTTGAGGGGGCCTGACTGTTTATATGGGGGAACGCTATGGTAGAGCCAGATAGAATCTCTGTTGTTATAGATCAAGACCTCGAGTCAATTTTGCCAGGATATTTGGCAAACAGGCAGAAGGATTTACTGCAAATCACCAAAGATTTACAAACTGGTGATTTTGTGTCTCTTCAAACAATGGGACACCGTATGAAAGGTTCTGGGACAGGTTATGGCCTCAATGAAGTATCTAAAATAGGCCAAGAAATGGAAGAGGCTGCTAAAGCTCACGATGGTGAACAAATTTCCAAGTTAGCAGCCGAACTTACTACTTATTTGCAGTGCATAGATATTGTGTATAAAGAGTTATGACATTAGGGCCGTTAAATTAATCATATGACAACTCAAGACCACATTCTTGTTGTAGACGATGATCCAGATATTTGTACTTTGGTAAGTGATTTTTTAGAAAAAAATGGCTTCAAAGTAAGTGTTGCAATGGATGGAAAAGGACTACAAGAGGTATTATCAAACAGCTCTATTGACCTTATTGTACTTGATCTTATGCTACCAGATGAAGATGGTCTAGTGCTGTGTCGCAACCTGCGTTCTCGCTCAAATATTCCGGTGGTTATATTAAGTGCCAAGGGTGGGGAAATGGACCGTATTATAGGCCTGGAAATGGGAGCAGACGACTATCTGCCTAAACCTTTTCACCCTAGAGAACTTCTTGCAAGAGTAAAAAGTGTTTTACGCCGTGCTCGCACTCAACCAGAAGATAGTTTAGAGTCAGAGCAAAATGCTTGCTACCGTTTTGCTGGCTGGACTTTAGACGTTCCTACTCGACAACTGTACTCTCCAAGTGGGGATAAAATATTTTTGAGTGGTGGCGAGTTTTCTTTAATCATGGTCTTTTTAAATTATCCTAACCGGGTTTTACCCAGAGACCAGCTTTTAACCTTTGCCCATGGCCGTGAGATTGAACCATTTGATCGCACCATTGACATGCAGGTTAGCCGTCTAAGAAAACGGCTGCAAGACGATCCTAAAAGCCCTAGCTTAATTAAAACAGTACGCAGTGTTGGGTATGTGTTTTCTGCCCGTGTTGAGAGGGGTGAGCCGGTATCTTGATCAATATCTTTTGGTTCTAATTGCAGTTTTCAATGTCATGAAAATATCCAACAATAATATGTGTAAAATACTATGCGGGCTTTGATCCAACGAGTTACTAACGCTTGTGTAACTGTTGATGGTGTTGATGTAGGTAAAATTAATAAAGGCATCTTACTTTTTCTTGCAGTTGTTGCAGGTGATGGTCAGCAGCAGTGTAGTAATATGGTTCGTAAAGTTGCTGGTCTAAGAATTTTTCCTGATTCTGACGGACGCATGAACCTATCTGTAGCAGACATTGACGGAGAAATTTTAGTAGTTTCTCAATTTACCTTGGCAGCAGATCTAAAAAAAGGCTATCGTCCCTCGTTTGGTAGTGCTGAGGAACCAAAACTAGCACAAGAAATGTGTAATAATTTTTGTAAAGAACTAAGGGCTACCGGAATAAAAGTAGAAGAGGGTGAGTTTGGGGCTGATATGCAGGTGAGTTTAAATAATGATGGTCCGGTAACTTTCTGGTTAGATTTTCCACCCAAAATTGGTAGCTAATTTATAAAGCTCTATTTATTAAAGACAGTCAAAAATATTTGACTATCAAGGGGGGTTGACTAGTTGAAAATTATGTTTTCCACCCCCCTTAATCTGGATTAAATAAGGCTATTTTTTTTAATGACAGTGTGAAAGTTATTC